>JAJBTX010000015.1 GCA_020860645.1 Lachnospiraceae bacterium
CTCTTATTGTTTTCTACAGATCCTCCACCACCTGAAAGATGTAAAATTTAAGATAATATGACTGCTCTGCGGCCCAGAGAATCGGGTGGTCGCAGGCCTGTGTGCGGAACTCGACCTGGCGCAGGCGCCTGTGGGCGGCGCGGGCGGCTTCGCCCAGGGTCTTCGCGAAGAGCTCCGGATCCATGAAGTGGGAGCAGGAGCAGGTAGCGAGGAAGCCGCCGTCCTTCACGAGACGCATGCCGCGCAGGTTGATCTCGCGGTAGCCCCTGACCGCGTTCTTGATGGAACTGCGGGATTTGGTGAAGGCGGGCGGGTCGAGAATCACGATGTCGTAGCGCTCGCCGCGTCGCTCCAGTTCGGGAAGCAGTTCAAATACATCAGCACACTGAAAAGATACACGATCCTCCACGCCGTTCAGGCGTGCGTTTTCCCGCGCCTGCGCGCAGCCCAGCTCCGAGGCGTCCACACCGAGCACGCTTGTGGCTCCGCCGACTGCCGCATTCAGCGCGAAGGAGCCCGTGTGCGTGAAGCAGTCGAGCACCTTTTTGTCCTTGCAGAGATGCCGGATAGCGAGACGATTGTATTTCTGGTCAAGGAAATAGCCGGTCTTCTGGCCGTCCTGTACGTCCACCAGGAAGCGCACGCCATTTTCCACGATCTCTACCTTTGTGTCGAAGGGCTCTCCGATGAAGCCCTTGAAGCGCTCCATGCCCTCCTGCTCGCGCACCTTCGCGTCGCTGCGCTCGTAGACGCCGCGGATGGCGACGCCGTCCTCGAGCAGCACCTTTTTCAGAATGTCCAGAATGCGCGGCTTCAGCCGGTCGATGCCGAGCGCGAGCGATTCCACGACGAGCACGTCTGAAAATTTGTCAACCACCAGGCCGGGCAGAAAATCCGCCTCCCCAAAGATTACGCGGCAGCAGCCGGTGTCGGTCGTGGCCTTGCGGTACTCCCAGGCGTCGCGCACACGCCGTTCCAGGAAAGTGTCGTCGATGACATGCTCGCGCTTTCTCGCCAGCAGACGCACCCGGATTTTGGAATGTCGGTTCAGAAAGCCGTATCCCAGAAAATAGCCGTCGAAATCGTGCACCTCCACGATATCCCCGTCTTCGAAGTGTCCCGCGACGCTCTCGATCTCGTTATCGTAAATCCATGCGCCGCCCGCCTTGGCGGTGCGTCCTTCCCCTTTTTTCAGCGTTACAATCGTGTGGTACATGATGCGCCTCCTGATTAGTAAAGAATCTTTGCATTACCTGGACATTTTGTCTGGTTGTTTCCCTGACGGTACAGGTCTGAAGCTTCCGATGAGCCTGAATCTTTGTCAAGTGTAGCTTTTGCGGGAAAATCTGTCAAGCGTTCGCAGGAAGGTATAAGGCCCTGAAAATCCGGTCATACTTCCTGTAGAAAAAGGAAAAGGAGCAGATGACCATGGATTTTGAAAAACTGGAATCGAACGACCGGATGAAATATGAAATTGCCGAGGAGCTGGGTCTGCTGGAAAAAGTGCGGGAGGGCGGCTGGAAAGCACTGTCCGCGCGGGAGACCGGGCGCATCGGAGGGATATTGAGCCGCAGAAAGAAAGCGTTGGAAACGGACGCAACGTCTTCGAAATAATTTTTTCCTGCCTGTATTGCCCGGCTATTTACGAAATCCGCAATTTGCAAGGCTGTGTACTGGCACGAAAAAGGGGAAGCCGGAATAGGCTGTAAGAAGAGAAAAACAGCCGGAGGAGTATGCAGTGGACAGCCAGAAGGCCGAAAATGAGCTGAACCTGGCGCTCGACGTGACCGGGCAGGAGCGGGAGCGCGCGCTTGGCTTAAGCGAGGGTTACGACCCGGAGGAGCAGACTTGGGAGCTGATCGTGAAATATTCCGGGAGTGCAAAGCGGCTGCGTGAGCTGGCGGAGCAGACGACGGAGCTTTCCGGCGGCTACGCGGTGCTGGTCGTGCGCGCGTCGAAACTGACCGCGCTGGAGGAACTGCCGGAGGTCGAATACATTGAGAAACCGCGGCGACTGTACTTCGCGCAGACGGAGGGGAAGCGGGCTTCCTGTATGAGTGCCGCGCAGCGCGCGCCGCTGAACCTCACCGGGCGGGGCGTGATTGTCGCCGTACTGGACTCCGGCGTCGACTGCCGTCATCCGGAATTTCGGAGGGCGGACGGGACGAGCCGGCTCCTGGCGCTCTGGGATCAGACGGGCGAGGGACCGCCGCCGGAGGGATTCCATATAGGAACTGAATATACGCGGGAGGAGCTGAACGAGGCGCTGCGGACGGGCGCGCCGCTTCCCGGCGACGCAAGCGGCCACGGTACCGGCGTACTCTCGATCGCTGCCGGAAATCAGGGCGTGGCCTGCGAGAGCGAGCTGCTGGTCGTGAAGCTGGGGACCGCGCGTGAGAATGGCTTTCCACGGACGACAGAGCTGATGCAGGGCGTGGAGTATACGCTGCGCAGGGCGCGGGAGTACGGGCTGCCTTTGGCCGTGAACCTGAGCTTTGGCAATTCCTACGGTTCGCACACAGGACAGAGTCTTCTCGAAACCTGGCTGAATGCGGCGGGCAGGCAGGGCAGGACGGTGATCTGCGCGGGGAGTGGAAATGAGGGCGCGCGCGCCGGGCACGCGGCGGGAAATCTGCGGGATGCGAAAGAACAGAGAGTGGAAATTTCCATTGCGGACTACGAACCGTCGCTGAATCTGCAGATCTGGAAGAATTATGCGGACCGTCTCGATATTTATCTCGTGCACCCGCGGGGGCAGACGGCGGGGCCGCTGCATGAGAGTCCTCCGGCGCAGCGGTATCTTCTGGGAGAGACGGAGCTCTTGATTTACTATGGAGAACCGCGCCCATACAGCGTGGAACAGGAAATTTTCGTGGAATGGATTGCGAAGGGAAGCTATATCGACGCCGGGATCTGGAGTCTGCGTCTCGTCCCGCGAAAGATTGTGGATGGGAACTGGCAGATGTGGCTGCCGTCCGGCGAGGCAGTCGGGAGCGCGACGCGATTCCTCGCGCCCACACCGGAAAATACGCTCACGATTCCTTCGACGGCTTCAGGCCTCATCACGGTCGGAGCCTACGACGACCGGACGGACGCGATCGCTGATTTTTCCGGCAGAGGAATGGCAGGCAGCGGCCTGCAGAAACCGGATCTGGTCGCACCGGGCGTGGAGATCACAGCAGCCGCGCCGGGCGGCACATACCAGAGCCATTCCGGAACCTCGTTCGCAACGCCTTTTGTTACCGGGGCAGCGGCGCTTCTCATGCAATATGGCGTCGTGGATGGTCGCGACGCGTTTCTCTACGGGGAAAAGGTGAAAGCGTATCTGAGGCGCGGCGCCCGTCCGCTGCCTGCTTTTTCTGATTATCCGAATACAGCGGCGGGCTATGGAAAACTGTGCGTGGAGGACAGTCTGGATCTATGAGAGAGTGATGGTGATCGTGACGACGGCGTAGTCGGCAACCCCATATTCCACGCCCACCGCGATCTGCCCGGACAGATGCAGTTCCTGCATCGCGTCCGACACGGCGCCAAGAACGAGATTCATTTTGTCCTCCGCCTGTTCCGCGGTGGCGTCACAGACGATCTGGAACTGATAGGTTCCGCCGGAGAGATAAGCCTGAACGGCGGAAGGAATCTCCTCATCGGAAGAGACGAAGCAGTACGGTTCCTCCAGATAAGGCTCGATGCTTAAGAGACGATTGCTCTCTAAATAGCGTGTGTCGGAGCAGACATGTCGGTCCTCCGGCCCCTCAGCGAAATGCGTATCCTCGATGGAACTGTCCGGCACGAGAAAATAGTCGTAGATAATATTGGAGCCGTCTGTGACGAGCTCGTCGTTTACGAGCGGGTCGTCCCAGGTGACATCCACATTGAACCAGGCGCTGTCCACGCGGACCTGGTTCCAGGCGTGGGACAATACGGAAGTTCCGTCGTTGGCGCTTCCATAGACCATGAGACTCTCGATCCCGACCTGCTCACACAGGTAATTGAAGGCTCTTGCGTAGCCCTCGCAGACTGCGGAATGCAGAAGCAGCGCGCCCTCGGCGGTGTAAGCTGTCTCCGGCAGGGTGTCCGCGTAGAGATTTTCATAGTCGTAGTCCACGTTATACACGAGATAGTCGTGAATCGCCTTGACTGTCTCGTATTCGGACATGTCGGACGAGAGAATGGATGCGGCGATGGTCTCCATCTCGGGCGAGGACTCTTCGGAGTCCTCCGGGGCTGTTTCCATACTTTCTGGTTCCGGTTCCTCGACGGACGCTTCTGCGTCCTCTGACTCCGTCTGGTCAGAAACCCTTCGTTCCTGCGTCTCCTCTGTCTGCGTGTCGTTTCCCAGCATGCGCTGCACATATTCGGTAATGTCTGAAAGTCCGCAGCCGGTCAGCAGCAGGGCTGCGGCGAGTAAAATCATTAATCTCTTCATATCAACAGTATAAGGAAGAAAAGCATTTCCCGCAAGGAAAACTTGCGGAACTTTCAAAGCTGCGGTATCATGAATCTATCAGTTCAGAGCAGCAGCAAAAAGAAAAGGAAGCTTTTGCAGGTTTATCTGCAAAAAGCAGCAAAAAGAAAAGATCACAGGAGGAACAGACTATGAACATCATTGCAACAGAAAAAGCCCCCGGGGCGATCGGCCCCTATTCGCAGGGATTTGAAGTAAACGGCCTGATTTTCAGCTCGGGTCAGATTCCGGTAGACCCGGCTACGGGAAACATCCCGGAGGGTATCGCGGCGCAGGCGGAGCAGAGCTGCAAGAATGTCGGCGCGATTCTTGAAGCTGCGGGAAGCGGCTATAATAAGGTAGTCAAGACGACCTGCTTCCTGGCGGACATCGCGGATTTCGCCGTTTTCAACGAAGTTTACGCGAAATATTTTATCTCCAAACCGGCCCGTAGCTGCGTGGCGGTACGTGATCTCCCCAAAGGAGTGCTCTGCGAGATAGAAGCGATCGCGGTGAAGTAGGTTATCTCACTTCATTCGGCGAGCTGTCGCCACGCTCGAAGCTGCGTATATTTTCCAGCGTCGTCCGGGCGATGGCCGACAGTGCTTCCCGCGTGAAAAAGCCCTGGTGTGACGTGATCATCACGTTCGGGAAGGAGAGGAGCCTGGCGGTGACGGAGTGCTCCAGGATCTCATCGGAGCGGTCCTCGAAGACGTTCGGCCCCTCCTCCTCGTAGACGTCGAGTCCCACGCCAAAGAACTTGTGCGCGCGGATGCCCTCGACCAGGTCGTCGGTCTTTACCAGCGCGCCGCGGGAGGTGTTCACGAGGATCACACCGTCTTTCATCTTCCGGATGCTTTCCGTGTTGACCATATGGTAGGTGCTGTCCGTGAGCGGGCAGTGCAGGGAGATGAGATCGCTCGCGGCCAGCAGCTCGTCGAGCGCTACATAGGTCGTGAAATCCATAAGCTCCGGATTCTGGTACACATCATAGGCAATGACCTTCATGCCGAAGCCATGGCAGATTCTCGCCATAGCTGCGCCGATTTTTCCTGTGCCGACGATGCCTGCGGTTTTCCGGTAGAAATTGATGCCCATCAGGGCGCTGAGGCTGAAATCATTTTCCCGTACCTTCACATAGGCCTTGTGGAGGTGGCGGTTTACGCCCAGCGCGAGCGCCATCGCGTGTTCGGCGACTGCCTCGGGAGAGTAGCCCGGGACGCGGAAGATACGGATGCCGCAGTGTGCGGCCGCGGCGAGATTTACATTGTTGAAACCGGCGCAGCGCAGGAGTATCAGCTTTACATTGCAGCTGTGCAGCACTTCGATCGTCTCGCGGCTGATGTCCGCGTTGACGAAGGCGCAGACGGCGTCGTAGCCCTGCGCGAGTCTGGCGGTGACGGGCGCGAGCTCCGTCTTCAGAAATTTCACTTCGATATCCGGATGGGTGGCAAGCTCCCTTGTGAAGGATTCACGGTCATAGTTTTTTGTGTCAAAGAAAAGAATCTTCATATCTTTCCATACTCCTTTCCATTCATGGAACAGTGTTCCCGAAAGGAAGTTTTTTATGGCTTTTCCATATAAAAAAATTGTGGTAACATATAAAAAGTTACGAATGGCCGCGATGTGTACGGCATACTCTGAAGAATTCGGCGCGCAGTTGGTAGCCTGAAGAGTTTAAATACTCTGAACAGGTTTCTGCATGTAGGGGTATGTAAGTCCTGGACGGATCAGGAGGAGGGCGAAGCCATGTCGAGGAAAAAACAGCAGAGGCGTATGTTTCTGACCGCATTTCTGGCGGCGCTGGGAGCGCTGCTTCTGTTGCTTGCGGCCTGGTTCCTTTTCTTTGGCGGGACGAAGGAGGAAGCCGTCGCGGAAGAGATGGAAATGCAGGAAGAAGAGGAAGAGACGGACCCGCAGACACTTGTCGAGGCGGAAGAAGGCGCGGAGACGGCGATCAGCACCGTGAAGGAGATCGCCAGCGAGACGGACGAGATCACGGTGGGTATCGACGTGTCCGGGTATCAGGGGACGATCGACTGGGAACAGGTCGCGGCCTCCGGCGTTGATTTTGCCATGGTGCGCGTGGGCTACCGCACGCTGAGCGGCGGGGAGATCGCCGAGGACGCCTGCGCCCGCTATAATCTGCAGGAAGCGGCGGCAAACGGCATTCAGCTCGGCGCTTATTTCTTCTCGACCGCGGTGACGGAGGAGGAAGCAAGGGAGGAAGCTGAGTGGACGGCGGAGCTCCTGGCCGGTTACCCGATCACCTATCCGGTGGCCTACAACTGCGAGGGCTTTCAGAACGGGTCGAGCAGGCAGGCAGGGCTGAGCGTGGAGGAGCGCTCGGACCTCGCCGTCGTATTTCTGGATGAAATCGAGGAGCAGGGCTATACGGGCATGTTCTACGCGGCGCGCAATGAGCTTGCGGACAATCTGCTCTGGCAGACGGACGAGCTTGAACTGAAATACCGCATCTGGGTGGCGCAGTATTCTTCCTACACGACGGAGGTGCCGGACTATGACGGGGAATATGTGATGTGGCAGTACACGAACATGGGCTCCGTGCCGGGGATCGACGGTTATGTGGATCTCGATATCGCGTATTTTGGCTACAGTGAGTCCGCGGCTGCGCAGGATGAGAGTGCGGCGGAGTATGTTGAGGCGGACCCGGAGGTTGGCGTGGATTTTGAGGAAGTGGACGAGCAGGTGACGGCGAAGGACGTGACGAACCTGCGCAGTACGATGGACCAGACTGACAGCAGCAATATTGTGGCGCAGCTGCAGAACGGCGAGGTGGCAACGCGCACCGGAAAGGGTAATAACGGCTGGTCGCGTCTTACATATAATGGGGAGACGCTCTATGCGGTGTCCAGCTACCTGACGACCGATCTCAGCTATACGCCGATATCGGAGGAAGAGGACGACGACGGCTTTAAGACGAAGTTTACGACGGTCAGCGAGTACGTGACGGCGAAGGATGTGACGAACCTCCGCAACCGCCCGAGTGTCGAGGAACCCTCGGAGGTTATCGTGCAGCTTTATAATGGAGAGGTGATCGTCCGCACGGGCGTCTCTGATGTGGGCTGGTCCAGAGTAGAATATAACGGGCAGACGCTGTATTGTATCAGCAGCTATCTGCAGGTGACAGAGCAGGAGTAATGGTTATGAAAGGTTTGGGAACGATTATCAATGTGATTGCGGTGCTCGCGGGAGGCGGCATCGGCCTGGTCGTGCGCGGCGGCATGAAGCAGCGCTATCAGGATATTATGATGCAGGCGCTCGGCATGGCGACGATCTTTGTCGGCATCGTGGGCGCGCTGCAGGGCATGCTGACCATAGAGGACGGAGGCCTCGGCTCACAGGGGACGCTGCTGCTCGTGCTGTCGCTGACGCTCGGCGGCCTTGTCGGAGAATTTCTGAATATTGAGGAAAAGCTGGAGCAGTTCGGGGAATGGCTGAAGCGAAAGGTGCACGCGGAGCAGAATGCACGCTTTGTGGAGGCCTTCGTGACGACCTCGCTCGTGGTCTGCGTAGGCGCGATGGCGATCGTCGGCGCGCTCGAGGACGGCCTGAATGGCGACGCGAGCATGCTGATCATCAAGTCGGCGCTGGACTTCGCGATCGTGATTGTCTTCGCCTCGACGCTCGGCGTCGGCAGCCTCTTCTCCGCGATTCCGATCGCGATCTGGGAGGGCGGCATCACGCTGGCCGCGACGCTGATCGCCCCATTCTTAAGCGATGCGCTGATCACGGATCTGTCCGCGGTTGGCTCGGTGCTGATCTTCGGCGTGGGCGTAAACCTGCTCTTTGACCGGAAAATCAGGGTGGGCAACCTGCTGCCCGCCCTGTTAGGACCGGTTCTGTACCACATCCTACTATAAAAGTCTTATCTATCCCACTTATCACACAGCGAGTTGATCTGTCCGGTGAATTTCGCGAGGTCCTTGTTCGCGCCGCCCTCGTTGTGGTAGATGACCTGCAAAAGCCGCTTGCCTGCTTCGAGGAGTCGTGCGTAGGCTTCGGACTTTCGCTTCGCAGCGGGCTTTGTCGCGACGGGCACAGGCTCCGCCTCCCGCTCCCAGGCGTCTGTGGCCAGATCGAAGAGCGCGCCGGAGAAGGGTGCGCAGGCGGCGAGGCCGTATTCCCGGTTCAGACTCTCGGCGAAGTGCTCGCACACCTCGTCGTCCCCGTGGACGACGAAGACCATCTTCGGCGCGGGCGAAAAGGCGCTCGCCCATTTCAGAAGGCCGTCCCGGTCGGCGTGTCCGCTGATTCCCTCCAGGTTCCGGATCTCGGCTTTCACCTCGATCGTCTCCCCGAAGAGCTTTACACGCTCCGCGCCCTCGCGCAGCGCGCGGCCCAGCGTGCCGTTCGCCTGATAGCCGACGAAGAGCACCGTGCTCTCCGGTCGCCAGAGATTGTGCTTCAGGTGGTGCTTGATGCGACCGGCCTCGCACATGCCAGAGGCGGAGATGATGACCTTCGGCGTCTTGTCAAAGTTGATCGCCTTGGACTCTTCGCTTGAGACCGCGAGGTGCAGACCCGCGAAGCGGATCGGATTGATGCCCGCTCGAACGAGTGCCATCGCCTCCTCGTCGAAGCAGGACTGGTAATTTTTATTAAAAATGGAAGTGGCCTCGATCGCCAGCGGGCTGTCCACATAGACCGGAAAATCGATGTCCACAAGCTTCCGTTCCTTGATATCGCGGATAAAATAGAGCAGCTCCTGCGTCCGGCCGACCGCGAAGGCCGGGATGACAAGATTGCCGCCGCGTTTCAGCGTCCGGCTGATCACCGCTGCGAGCTCTGTGGCGTAGTCGGGCGGCGCGTTGTGGACGCGGTCCCCGTAGGTGGACTCCATGATCACGTAGTCTGCCGTCTCGGTGGGGAGTGGATCCCGGATCAGCGGCTGGTTGATATTTCCGATGTCGCCAGAGAAGACGAGCTTTCTCGAGACGTCTCCTTCGGTAATCCACAGTTCAACCGAGGAGGAGCCGAGCAGGTGTCCCACGTCGCGGAAGCGCGCCTGAATCCCGGGGCAGAGATCGATCTTCTGCTCATAGTCGCAGGGATGGAAGCGGCTGATCGCCCCGAGCGCGTCCTCCATCGTGTAGAGCGGTACATACTCCGGTTCGCCCGCGCGCTTTGCCTTGCGGTTGCGCCACTCTGCCTCAAACTCCTGGATGTGTGCGCTGTCACGCAGCATGATACTGCACAGGTCGCTGGTGGCGAAGGTGGAGATGATGTCCCCGCGGAAGCCCTCCTTGTATAAGAGCGGAAGCCGTCCCGAGTGGTCGATGTGCGCGTGCGTCAGCAGTACGTAGTCAATGTGGTGGATGGGAACCGGAATGTCCTGATTGACATAGGCGTCCCTCCCCTGTTCCATCCCGCAGTCGATCAGAATATTTTTCCCGCAGGCCTCCACGTAGTGGCAACTCCCGGTGACCTCGTGGTCGGCTCCGACAAAACCAAGCTTCATGGTGTGTACCCCCTTTCCTCTCCTGTCATTATAGTAGCAAGATTTAAACAAAGATTCAACCGCAAAAGCGGATTGCCTGTTTTGGAAAATCAGTATATAATGAGCGCAAGCGAGAAGAATGGGGAGCGGCTCTTATGTACATCGCGTTTCTGCTTTTGTGGGTTATTTTCAATGGAAGAGTGACTTTGGAGATCCTGCTGATCGGGATCATCCTTTGCAGCGCACTTTTTCTTTTTTGCTGCAGATTTCTCGGCTACAGCATGAAAAAAGATCTCCGTCTGCTGAAGCTGATGCCGCTGGCCGCAGAGTATATCGTCACGCTGATCGCCGAGATCCTGAAGGCGAACCGGCAGGTGCTGCACTACATTGTCACGCCGGTCTACCAGGTGGAGCCGCGGATCGTGCATTTTAAAACCGATCTGAAGACGGAGAGTGCGCGGGTCGTCCTGGCGAACTCGATTACGCTGACGCCGGGAACGATCACGGTTGGGCTCGAGGGAGCGGATTTCTATGTGCACTGTCTTGACTCCGATTTTGACACGGATCTGGAGACTTCCGTGTTTGTGAAGCTTCTGAAGAGGATGGAGGCGGTGGAATAGATGTATGAGAAGGTTTATCACGGCTTTCTGCTGCTGTGCATGATCGTGATCGCCGTGCTGATTATCCTGTGTCTGCTGCGCGCGATTCTGGGACCGCGGCTCGGCGACCGGATCGTATCGATTAATATGATCGGAACCATGACGATCGTGGAGATCGCGATGCTGGCGCTCTATATGCGGGAGAGTTATCTCTACGACGTCTGCCTGATCTACGCGATGATCAGCTTCCTGGCGGTTGTCGTGCTGACGAAAATTTATGAGGGGGCTTACCGCGAAAAGAAGCAGCGCGGCGAGCTGCTGATCAAGGAGACGGACGAGAGAAAGGAGGATGAGGACGAATGATTGCCTGGATACAGCTGGCGGTGGGCGGCATTTTTATCGTGATCGGTCTTCTGACGCTGTGCGTGGCGGTGTTCGGGGTCTACCGCTTTCACTATGTGCTGAACCGGATGCACGCCTCGGCGATGGGAGATTCGCTGGGTATTCTGTTCATCATCATCGGTCTGATGATCTTAAGCGGCTTGAATCTGGGGACGCTGAAGCTCGCGCTGATCATCGTCTTCTTCTGGCTGGCGGGACCGGTTTCGAGCCATATGATCGGACAGATGGAGGTGCTGACGAACGAGCATCTGGAGGAAGAATGTGAGGTGCCGGACGATGGAGACTTTTAAAATCATTCTGCTGGTCTTTCTGATCCTCTGCGCGATCTCGGTCAGCCTCATCAAAAATTATCTGATATCGGTGATCGTCTTCATGTCCTACAGTCTGGTCATGTCGGTGATCTGGTTCCTGCTGGAGTCGCCGGATCTGGCGATCACGGAGGCAGCCGTCGGCGCGGGCGTGAGCAGTATTCTGTTCTTTGTGACGCTGCGCAAGATTCAGGCGCTGCATGACGCCGAGGGAGAGGAAAAGGATGAGCAGAGTCAGGGATAATTATGAAAACAGCCGGTTCCGTCGTCTGCTTCGCTGGATAAACGGAGAAACGGATCCGCTCGAAGGGAAGATGGAGATGAAGCCCCTGCGCGAGGAAGAGCTCAAGGGCGAGTCGGTCTACGATCCGGATCGGATCGACCGCGCGCGGGTCGAACGCTATCTCGACGATGTGGAGCGCAATACGGAGGTGAGAGCTTTCCGTGTGGTCTACCGGCTCGGCTCGGTGGCGCTCTGTCTTCTGCTGATCGCGGCGCTGCTGTATGCAGTGTCGTGGATGCCGGCTGTCGGCGACGCGAACGCCCCTGCGAACAATGAAGTCTCACAGCGCTACGTTGAGCAGGGCCTGGAGGAGGTCGGCGCAGTCAATATGGTTACGAATATGATTCTGAGCTACCGCGGTTTTGATACCTTTGGGGAGACCTGCGTGCTGTTTGTCGCGGCGACCTGTGTGATCGTGCTGCTGCGCAGACGGCGCGACGACATCGAGAAGGCGAAGGAGACGGACTGGAAGTACGAGCCGAAGCCGGACGCGATCCTGCAGCAGGTCACGAAGGTCCTGACGCCGGTCATTTTCCTTTTTGGTGTCTACATTATTTTGAATGGGCATCTTTCGCCGGGCGGCGGCTTTTCCGGCGGCGCAGTGATCGGCGCGGGGCTGATCCTTTATGTGACGACTTTCGGTTTCCACCGGACGCAGCGTTTTTTTAATGAGAAGACCTACGACTGTGTAAAGGTCGGCGCGCTGACACTGTACAGCATCACGATGATTTATTATTTCTATACGGGGGCGAACGGGATCGCGAGCCTCTTTAGTACCGGCACGGCGGGAAATATCCTGAGCGCCGGCATGCTGTTGCCGATCAATATTTTCGTCGGACTCGAAGTGGCCTGTACGATGTACTGCTTTTTCGCGCTGTTTCGGAGAGGGGGAATGTGAGATGGGACCGAACCTTGCGCTGAATGTGGAGGAGGTCGCGGCGGTGATTCTCTTTGGCATCGGCTTCACGACGCTGCTGCTTCACCGGAATATGATCAAGAAGATCATCGGCCTCAATATCATGGATACTTCGGTGTACCTTTTTCTGGCGGCGATGGGATATATCGAGGGGCGCGCGGCGCCGATCGTGGAGAACGGCGTGACCGACGTGGAATACTACATCAATCCGATCCCGAGCGGTCTGGTGCTGACCGGTATTGTCGTGTCCGTCAGTGTGACGGCGCTGATGCTGGTGCTGACGGTGCGCATGTACCGGCGTTATCACTCGCTGGATCTGGATGAGATCCTGATCCGGATGCAGAGGGAGGAGCTGAAATGAGCTTTGTTCAGAACTTCCCCTGTTTTTCGATCGTCCTGTGCATGGCCTCCGGGATTATCTCGACGCCGCTGAAGGGAAAAGGGGCGAAGCGCGTGACGCTGTTTGTCGTGTCGCTCGCGGCGCTTTTGTCCTTCGCGACGCTGCTCTATATCATTTCCACGGGCGCGGGCTTTACCTATACGATGGGGCGCTTCCCGGCTCCGTGGGGCAATGAGCTGCGGGCGGGCCTTCTGGAATCGCTGCTTGCGACGGTCTTTTCCCTGGTCGTGCTCTGCTCCCTGCTCGGCGGGATGGATCTCATTTTCACGGATGTCGCGGAGGACAAGGTAAATCTTTACTTTATCCTGGTCGATCTGCTGCTGAGCTCGCTGCTCGCGATTCTCTACACGAACGACCTTTTCACGGCCTATGTGTTTGTGGAGATCAACACGATTTCGACCTGCGGCCTGATCATGATCCGGGAGAGTGGGCGTTCGCTGATCGCGGCAACGCGCTACATGGTCATGAGCCTGATCGGTTCCGGCCTCTTCCTGATCAGCATCGCGATGCTCTACGGCGTCACCGGAAATCTGCTGATGGAATATATTCATGTGGAGATTCTGGAGCTGGCGGCGAGCGGGCAGTACCAGGTTCCGCTGCTCGTGATCATCAGCTTCTGCACGGTCGGCCTCGCGATCAAGAGTGGGCTCTACCCCTTCCACTCCTGGATGCCGGACGCCTACGGCTACGCCACGATTTCGAGCAGCGCGATCCTGTCGTCGCTGGTGTCGAAGAGCTATATCTTCCTGCTGATCAAGATTTTTTACCGCGTGATCGGTTTCGATCTCATCGTGCAGAGTAAGATTGTGAACGTGCTGTTTGTCTTCGGCCTGATCGGCATGATCATGGGCTCTGTGTCCGCAATTATGGCAAAGGAAATCTACCGGATGATCGCCTACTCGTCAGTCGCTCAGATCGGCTATGTCTATATGGGAATCGGCCTTGCGACGGAGGCGGGGATGGTCGCGGCGGTGTTCCATATTTTGACGCACGCGGTCACGAAGTCGCTGCTTTTCCTCTCGGCGAAGGGTCTCAATGAAGCTTCGGGGAGAAAACGCGTCTACCCCGCGCTGCAGGGCGCGGCCTTCCGTAATCCGCTCGCCGGTGCGGCATTCCTGATCGGCAGCCTCTCGATGATTGGTATCCCGACGCTGGCCGGTTTTATCTCGAAGCTGCTCTTCGCGACGGCAGCGATCGACGGCTCTCAGAGAAAGATGCTGCCGACGCTGATCGTGCTGGCGGTCAGTACGATCCTGAACACGATCTATTTCCTGCACACGGTCGTGCGGATCTATACGCCGGTCGGCGCGCCGGAGGAATATAAGGATGTGCGCATTCACCCGACGCCCGGGAGAATCGGCGCGCTAGTAGCATTGATTCTGATGAATTTTGGCCTGGGGCTTTTCTCCCAGCCGATTACCGACCTGATACGGGCCGGGATAGAGATGTTTGCATAAGGAGGAACGAAGGAAATGACGATTACATGGATGTTTGGGGCGGCGATTCTGCTGCCGGTGCTGTCGGGCCTGTTTCTCCTGCTGCGACGGGGAAGGATAAAGAATCGCCGTCTGAAATGCGTCGGGATTTTCCTGGTGATGGCGCTGACCGCATTGCTGGCGATTGGTCTAATGTTCTCGCCGGATTATGAACTCACAGTCTGGCGGCTGACGGACACGATTTCGCTGACTTTCCGTCTCGATGGCCTTGCGCGGCTCTTTATGGGGATGACCGTGGCGGCCTGGACACTGGGCGGTGTCTTTGCCTTCGAGTATATGAAGCATGAG
The DNA here is from genome assembly GCA_020860645.1 of Lachnospiraceae bacterium. Classification (GTDB taxonomy): domain Bacteria; phylum Bacillota; class Clostridia; order Lachnospirales; family Lachnospiraceae; genus Hominiventricola. The sequence goes on from JAJBTX010000015.1 coordinate 14,598, forward strand.
GAGAATGAGGAACGCTATTTTGGCTTTTACCTGATCGTGCTGGGTGTGTTGCTCGCGCTCGACCAGGCGGGCAATCTGGTGACGCTGTATCTCTGCTTTGAGATGATGACGCTGACCTCGCTGCCGCTCGTGCTGCACAATATGTCGCACGAGGCAGTCATGGCGGGACTGAAATACCTGTTTTACTCGATCGGCGGTGCCTTCACCGCGCTGTTCGGCATTTTTTACCTCTTCGCGAACGGGCTCACCGGCAGCTTCACGCCGGGCGGCTACCTGAGTGCGGGGACGGTTTCTTACACAGGAACGACTGGGATGACGCTCTTTGTGCTGCTGCTGATCATCGTCGGCTTTGGAACGAAGGCCGGCATGTTTCCCATGCACGGCTGGCTGCCGACGGCCCATCCGGTCGCCCCGGCTCCGGCGAGCGCAGTGCTCTCCGGCGTGATCACGAAGGCCGGTGTGCTGGCGGTCGTGCGCGTGGTCTTCTATATGGTCGGCGCAGATTTCCTGCGCGGCACCTGGGTGCAGTACACCTGGCTTACCCTGGCGCTGATCACGGTCTTCATGGGCTCCATGATGGCCTACAAGGAGCAGCTCCTGAAGAAACGTCTGGCCTACTCGTCGGTGAGCCAGGTTTCCTACATCATGTTCGGCCTGGCGACGCTGACGGCGGACGGCTTTGTCGGAGGACTCGCGCATTTTATCTTTCACAGCGTGATCAAGGACTGCCTGTTCCTCTGCGCGGGCGCGATTATTTATAATACGCACCGGACGCGCGTCGACGAGCTGCGCGGCATCGGTAAGGAGATGCCCGTGACGATGTGGTGCTTTACGATCGTCTCGCTCGGCCTCGTCGGTATCCCGCCGCTCTCCGGCTTTGTCAGCAAATGGTATCTGGCTATGGGATCCCTTGGCTCCGGCACCGGCGTCTTTTCCTGGCTCGGACCGGTCGTATTGCTGCTGAGCGCGCTGCTGACGGCGGGGTATCTTCTGACGCTGTCGATCCAGGCCTTCTTCCCGGGTGCGGACTTTGACTACGCGGGCGTGAAGAAGCATGAGGTGAACGCGCTGATGACGGTTCCGATGATCCTCTACGCGGCGGCGACACTGCTGCTCGGTATGTTCCCGGGCGCGCTGATCGGATTTATCCAGAATATTGCTTCCGCGGTTCTGTAAGGAGGTGCGATGATGAACAGTGCCTGTCTTGCGCTTGCGGTCGCGCTTCCGATCGTGGGCGGTGCGCTGATGCCGCTGCTGCGGCTGCCTGATAAAAAGAGAAATCTGCTGATCGAGCTCCTGGTGCTCGCCACCTCGGCGCTGGCCTTCGCCTGTGTCCTGCGGCGCCCGGAGACGAATTTTGTGCTGTTCCATCTGACCGGAAATATGACCTTTTCTCTCCGGCTCGACGGTCTGGGCTGTGTCTTCACCTGCCTGATTGCGGCGCTGTGGCCGCTCGCGACGCTCTATGCTTTTGAATATATGCGCCACGAGGAGCGCACGACCAGCTTTTTCTGCTGCTATACGATGACCTACGGGGTGACGCTCGGCGTCGCGATGTCGGAGGATCTCGTGACGATGTATCTGTTTTACGAGTTGCTGACGCTGGTGAGCGTCTACCTCGTGATGCATCCGATGACCAGAAAGGCGCTGCGCGCAAGCCGGACCTATCTCTACTACTCGATCGGCGGCGCGGCCTTTGCGTTCATCGGACTCGTATTTCTCATCCTGTATGGGACGACGACGAACTTCGTCCTGGGCGGCGTGCTCGATATGGAGAAGGTTGGCGGCAATGTCCAGCTGATTCTGCTCGTGTATGTGCTGGCCTTTCTCGGCTTCGGCGTCAAGGCCGCAATATTCCCCTTCTCGGGCTGGCTGCCGAAGGCCTCTGTGGCGCCGACGCCGGTGACCGCGCTGCTTCACGCTGTCGCGGTCGTGAAATCGGGCGCGTTCGCGCTGATGCGCCTGACTTACTACAGCTTCGGGACGGATTTCCTGCGCGGTACCTGGGCGCACTTCGCGGTCATGAGCATCGCAATGATCAGTGTTGTCTACGGCTCGACGATGGCGGTCAGGGAGACGCACTTTAAGAGGCGGCTCGCCTATTCAACGATCAGCAATCTGTCCTATGTTATCATGGCTGTGACGATGATGAGTCCGGCCGGGCTGCTGGCCGCCATGTGTCACATGGTTGTCCACGCGGTCATGAAGATTGGGGCCTTTTTCTGCTCGGGCGCAGTCCTGCACCAGAGTGGCGTCGAGTACATCGATGAGCTGAATGGCCTGGGGCGGCGGATGCCCTTCACTTTCGGCACCTTTGTCATCTTCGGTTGCTCCCTCGCGGGTATTCCCCTCTTCGGGGGCTTCATCAGTAAGTGGTGTATCGCGATGGCGGCCGTCGAGACCGCGCGCGAGATTCCCTACGCCTATGCCGTGGTCGGCGTTCTGCTCTACGCCGCGCTGATGACCGCGATCTATGTTTTCACGGTGGTCGTCCGTGCCTTTTTCCCGGACCTGGGCAGTGTCACTCCGCACCCGGAGGTCACCGATCCGAACTGGGAGATGTGCCTGCCGCTCGCGCTCTTTGCCGTCGCGACCCTGGTGCTCGGGCTGCAATCCGGGCCGCTGCTGGAGATCCTGCAAAGCATCGCAAGCGGGGGGTTCTAGGCAAAGGGTTAGATACGTGTCGAAGGGACAGGTTGTGACACGGGGTCAGATACGTGGCAAAGGGACGGCCCGGGGCAGGGATATATCTGTCCGGACTCGCTCCCGCTCAGTGTGCGGACGTAGCGGTACTAAGCTCAGTCGTCGCCTTACGGCTTGACTTCGCTAAGTGCCGACGCCGCACAATGGTCCGGTCAGATATATCCCGGACCCGGGCCTGGACTTTGGAATGTGTCAGGACAAGGTCCTTGCATTTATCTGTAAAGGGGCATTTTGTATACTTTGCAAAGTGGAGCCAAGAGGAGTTGCATACCTGCATATGGTGCATATACAGATACAGTGCCAAGATGAGGGTATTTGCATTGTTGAAAAGGCAGGTTATGCCCTTTGTAGAAGTACAGCTGGAAGGCATAGTACTTGTAAATTGAGTTATGGTACAGAAGTTTCGTTATAGCCAGAGCGGACAGGGCGTAGTGGAGAAGGTTTTATCTCTTTGTAGAAGTGCAGCCTGGCGTGGACAGATAGCTATTACCGGACCATTGTGCGGCGTCGGTACTTAATGAGAGCGAGCCGTCAGGCGAAGGTCGAATTTAGTACCGCTACGTCCGCACACTGAGCGGGAGCGAGTCCGGAAATAGCTATCTGTCCGCACTAGGCGGGAACTAGCCAAGAAAAAGGAGAAGCCAATGTCAGGAAACGTGATGTTATTTCATACGGTGTGGTTCCCCTTCGCGGCGGCCTTCGTCAGCTATCTGACGGGTCGGCGCAGCAAGGCTGCGCGCGACCGCGTCGTCCAGCTTGCAGTGGCAGCGGAATTTGGGTTGATGCTGGCGGCTGCGGCCACATATTTCAGGGGCGGGGAGCAGGAGTTTCTGCTCGCGGGTTTCTGCGGACAGGGCATCTATCTGAAGCTGGACGGCTTCCGGGTGCTCTATGGCGTGATTGCGGCTTTCATGTGGCTGGGGACGGGCGTATTTTCGCGGGAGTACTTCGGGCATTACCGGAATCGAAACCGTTATTACTTCTTCTATCTGCTGACACTTGGCGCGACCATGGGCGTGTTTCTGTCGGGGGATCTGTATACGACGTTTGTGTTCTTTGAGATGATGTCCCTGGCTTCTTATGTGTGGGTTGTCCACGATGAGACGGAAAAGGCGATGAAGGCGGGCGAAATCTATCTCGCGATCGCGGTCATCGGCGGACTCGTCATGCTGATGGGGCTGCTTCTTCTCTACGACGCTGCGGGAACGCTCAGAATGTCGGAGCTTCATGATGCGGTGGCTGCGGTATGGCAGGAGAAGCGGATGCAGATCTACGCGGCGGGAGGCTGCCTTCTGTTCGGCTTCGGGGCGAAGGCGGGTATGTTTCCGCTGCATGTCTGGCTGCCGAAGGCACATCCGGTCGCGCCGGCGCCTGCGAGCGCATTGCTCTCCGGAATTTTGACAAAGACCGGGGTATTTGGCATCCTGATTGTCTGCGCGGAGGTGTTTCGTTATGACGAGAACTGGGGGCTTCTGCTCCTCGGCTTTGGCGTCGTCACCATGTTCGGCGGCGCTCTGCTCGCGGTCTTCTCGGTTGACCTTAAGCGGACGCTGGCCTGCTCGTCCATGTCGCAGATTGGATTTATTCTGGTCGGTACAGGGATGATGGAGCTGCTCGGAGAGGCGAACGCGCTCGCGGTGCGCGGGACGATTCTGCATATGGTCAATCACTCGACGATCAAGCTGATTCTTTTCATGGCGGCGGGCGTCGTCTACATGAACCTGCACAGGCTGAATCTCAATGAGATCCGCGGTTTTGGACGGAAAAAACCGGTGCTTGCCGGTGTTTTCCTGACGGGGGCGCTGAGCATCGGCGGCGTACCGGGCTTCAGCGGCTATGTCAGCAAGACGCTGCTGCACGAGAGTATTGTAGAATACGCGGAGGAGCTCGCGGAGCTTGGGCGCTCCGCCTTCTGGGTGCGCGGCGTCGAGTGGATTTTTCTGCTGACAGGCGGCATGACCGTCGCTTATATGACGAAGCTCTTTGTGGCGGTCTTCCTTGAGAAGAATCCGGAGAGACAGGCAGAGTATGATGAGAAGAAACATTACATGAACCGGGAGAGCGCGCTCGCGCTGCTCGTTCCGGCGGCTGTGCTTCTGGTTATGGGATTTTTCCCGTATCTTACGATGAACCGGATTGCGGATCTGGCGCAGGGTTTCCTGCACGGGACTTCGCCGGAGCATGCGGTGCACTATTTCTCCTGGACGAATCTGCAGGGAGCGCTCATTTCCCTGACGATCGGTGCCGTCGTCTATTTTGGAATAATCCGGAAGTTTCTGATGGGGAGGGACGAATCGGGGGAGACGTATTATAAGGATCTCTGGCCCGCGTGGCTCGATCTGGAGGACCGGGTGTACCGGCCGGTATTTCAGAAGGGAGCGGTGGCGGTCTGTGGCTTTATCTGCGGCCTCATGGACCGGCTGACGCTGACGAAGACACTGCTGCGCGGAGCGACGAATCTGAGCGGCATTGCCTGCGGGATATTGGATCGTCTGTATCTGGTGAAAATGTTCCTGAAGGGGCTGATGAGTCTCGCGGCGCTGCTCAGCCGCGCCTGCGACTATCTGGTGGACTATGTGCTCGTATTTTTCCGGAGCACGACGCACCGGAGTCGGACGGAGCGGCATGTCTATCTGATCGGTTCCCATCTCTCGCGCGTGGCGGGTACGCTGCTTGATCGCGTCGCCGCGGTGCTGAACCGCACGATTTTGCGGCGCAGGCCGATCCGAAGCTCCTTCGTCGTGCGCTTCGCGGAGTGGGAAGAGGTCCTGTTCAAGACGAGTCGCATGATCAGCGCGAGCCTCTCCTTTGGTCTGATGCTGGCGATCATCGGTCTTGGCCTGACGCTGGTCTATCTTCTGTGGTGGTAGGAGCGAATAGCCGCATGTAAGCGCGGAGTCATCGGCTTTTCTGTGCAGCGGTGTCGGAATCAGTGTGTATGCTTGTTTGGAAAAGAGTTTAAGACATGAATAAGAGAAATGAATCAATAGACAGTTTAAAAGGGATCGCGATCCTGCTCGTGATGTTCGGCCATGTGCAGGTGCACAATCAGATGACCGATCCTTTCCTGTATGATATGATTAAATCCCTGCAGATGCCGCTGTTTTTCCTGATCAGCGGCTATCTCTGCGGTGTGGGAAGGAAGGTGAAGACGCTCTCTGAGCTGGGGAGACGCATCGGGAAGAGAGCGGTCGCCTATCTTCTGCCCTTCTTTTCCTGGCTGCTGCTGCAGCACATTACGAATGTGCCGGAAGCGCTGAAGACGGTTCTGTTTCAGCTCGACTATGGTCTCTGGTTCCTGATGGTATTGTTTCTCTTCACCGCGCTGGCATATATTGCCATGTGGGTGCAGGCGAAGGCCGGTGCCGAATGGGGTTTCTGGCTTGTCTGGCTGTCCGGCTGCCTGGCAGTGTTGCTCGCGTATCTGAAAGGGGTTGCATTCTTGAGTCCGTCGCTGCAGATCACCTATCTGCCTTACTATACAGCGGCGTATTTTGCGGGGGCGCATCCGGAAATCATGCGGCGCGTGATCCCAAGGTGGCGGCGCGCCACACTGGCATGGATCGGCGGCGGGATTTTCATCATGATGGCGGCGTCCTTTGATCTCGTGACCGTGACCGGCGCCGCCATGCTGGTGCTGCAGACCTTCGCTTCCTTTCTTGGCTGCTTCTGGCTTATTCAGATTGTGGTTGACTGGAAGCCCAACCTGCTCAAAACCAGGCTTGCATGGCTGGGGCAGTACACGCTGGAAATCTATGTGGTACACTACCATTTCGCAGCCATCCTGAACCGCTCCGGCGCCGTGTACAGCTTCTGGACCCTCAGCGGTCTGCTCTACAGTCTGGCGTCCTTCGCTGTGATGAGCGTGATCACGGCGGCGCTGATTGTGGTGATCCGGAAAATACCGGTGGTCAGGCTACTGCTGTTTGGAAAGCAAAGATAGTCCCGCCTATTTCGCAAACAGCTTTTCAAAGCGCTGCATCGCCTCGACGGTCTTCTCATAATTTCCGAACGAGGTCAGACGGAAGAAGTTCTTTCCATTTTCCCCAAATCCTGCGCCGGGTGTGCCGACGACCTGGATATTCTGAAGCAGGTAATCAAAGCATTCCCATGATTCCATGCCGTTCGGGCACTCGAACCAGATATAGGGCGAATTGATGCCGCCGTAGAAGCGGATGCCGAGGCGGCTCATCGTGTCGGCGATGACGCGCGCGTTCCTCTTATAATAATTGATATTCTCCTGACACTCCGCGATGCCTTCCTCAGAGAAGACGAGCTCGGCGCCCTTCTGCACGATGTAGGAGGCGCCGTTGAACTTCGTGGACTGGCGGCGGTTCCACATCGCGTTGAGCGACATCTCCTCGCCGGTCGAGGCGGTGAAGACGAGTTCCTTCGGAACGACCGTGTAGCCGCAGCGCGTGCCGGTGAAGCCGGCGGTTTTCGAGAGGGAGCAGAACTCGATCGCGCATTTCTTCGCGCCTTCGATTGCGAAAATGCTCCGCGGAAGCTCCGGGTCGCTGATGAAGGCCTCATAGGCGGAGTCGAAGAGGATGACCGCCTCGTTCGCGAGCGCGTAGTCGACCCACTCTTTCAGCTGTGCTTTGTTATAGCAGGCGCCGGTGGGATTATTCGGCGAGCAGAGATAGATCACGTCCGCGTGCTGAGATTTGTCCGGCATCGGCAGGAAATCGTTGTCCGCGTTTCCGGAGAGATAGGTCACCTGATTGCCGCACATGATGTTCGTGTCGACATAGACCGGGTAAACCGGGTCGGGGACGAGCACAACATTGTCATGGCCGAAGAGGTCGGTGATATTGCCGGTATCGCTCTTGGCGCCGTCGGAGATGAAGATCGCATCCGGGTCGACCTCTACGCCGTTTTTGTGATAGTAAGCGGCGACAGCATTTCTCGTCTCCTCATAGCCCTGCTCGGGACCATAGCCCCTGAAGGTCTCGGCGCTCGCCATCGCCTCGACGCCCTGATGGAGCGCGTCCACGACGACCTTGCCGAGCGGCAGCGTCACGTCGCCGATACCAAGGCGGATAATCTGCGCGCCCTTCTCGGGATTGCTCTCTTTATACGCTGCTGTGCGGTGGGCAATCTCGGAGAAGAGATAGCTGGCTTTCAGATTCAGATAATTTTCATTTAATTTTGGCATAACGGATGCAGCGTCCTTTCTTATATGGAATCTTTCGCCTTCAGCGCGGCCTCGATGAAGCCGCGGAACAGCGGATGCGGGCGGTTCGGCCTGGATTTCAGCTCCGGGTGCGCCTGGGTCGCGAGGAAGAAGGGATGATCCTTCAGCTCGATCATCTCCACGATGCGTCCATCCGGGGAAATGCCAGAGAGCACCATGCCGTGTTCGGTCAGTACCGAGCGGAAGTCATTGTTGACCTCATAGCGGTGGCGGTGGCGTTCGTGAATCAGTTCCTCGCCGTACAGCTCATAGGCCTTCGTGGACTTGTCGAGGACGCAGGGGCAGGAGCCGAGCCGCAGCGTGCCGCCGATGTCCTCCACGCCGTTCTGATCCGGCATCAGCGCGATGACCGGATAGCGCGTGTTCGGGTCGAGCTCGATGCTGTGCGCATCCTCCAGGCCGACTACGTGGCGGGCGAACTCAATGATGGCCACCTGCATGCCGAGGCACAGGCCGAGATAAGGGACTTTATGTTCGCGTGCGTACTGTGCGGCCAGAATCTTTCCCTCGACGCCGCGGTGACCGAAGCCGCCGGGGACGAGAATGCCGCTGACGTCGCCGAGCAGCTCATCCACGGTCTCCTCGGTGACGGTCTCGGAATCAATCCATTTGATATTGACGACCGCATGGTTCACAATGCCGCCGTGTTTGAGTGCCTCGACGACAGAAATGTAGGCGTCGTGGAGCTGGATATACTTGCCGACGATCGCGACGCTCACCTCGGTCTGCGGATTGCGCAGCTTTTCGACCATCTCGATCCAGTCGGAGAGATCCGGCTCCGGACAGGGCAGCTTCAGACAGTCACAGGCGGCCTGCGCCAGATGCTCGGCCTCCATCGCGAGCGGGGCTTCGTAGAGGTATTCCACGTCGAGGTTCTGGAGGACGTGCTCGCGCGGTACATTACAGAAGAGCGCAATCTTTTCCTTGATGCCCTTCTCGAGCGGGTGCTCCGTGCGGCAGACGATGATGTCCGGCTGGATACCCATGCCCTGCAGTTCCTTGACCGAGGCCTGCGTGGGCTTGGTCTTCATTTCCTGGGAGGCCTTCAGGTAGGGAATCAGCGTGACGTGAATGATGATCGCATTTTCATGGCCGACCTCGTGCTGGAACTGACGGATCGCCTCGATGAAGGGCTGTCCCTCGATGTCGCCGATCGTGCCGCCGATTTCGATGATAGCGATGTGTGTCTCCTCTGAAGTGTAATTCCGGTAGAAGCGGCTCTTGATCTCGTTCGTGATGTGCGGGATGACCTGCACGGTGCCGCCGCCGTAGTCTCCGCGCCGCTCCTTCTGCAGGACAGTCCAGTAGACCTTTCCGGTCGTGACATTGGAGTTTTTATTCAGGCTCTCGTCGATGAAGCGCTCATAGTGTCCGAGGTCGAGATCGGTCTCCGCGCCGTCGTCGGTGACAAAGACCTCGCCGTGCTGCACCGGATTCATCGTGCCGGGGTCGATATTGATATAGGGGTCGAATTTCTGCATGGTCACCCGGTAGCCGCGCGCCTTGAGAAGCCGTCCGAGAGAGGCGGCCGTGATTCCCTTGCCGAGGCCGGATACGACGCCTCCTGTGACAAATACGTATTTTACTGGCATAAGCTTTTGTCCTCCTGCTGCGTTTTGAAAAACTGTTTCCATTATAGCCGATACGAATGGAAAAAGCGAGACATTCTTCACACTTATTTCAGAAAATCCCCTTAAATTTTAAAGTGAGGCGTATTGATTTATCGGGGAAGGTTCACTATAATAGAAGTGTTACGTGCAAGGAGGAAAAAGATGAGTGACAACAGAACTCCGAACAGGGGTGGAGATAATAAAAATAATGGTAAAATGCCGAAGAACACCCAGAACATGATGATGTTTCTGGTTTTTCTTATGGTTGGATTTATGCTCTGGAATATGGTGCGCACGCAGTACAGCTCTGCGACGACGCAGGAGGTCACCTACAATGAGTTCCTGACCATGCTCGAGGAGGACCGCGTCGCGACAGTCGAGGACACCGGTTATACCTGGGAGATCACGCTGAAGGAGGACGAGGACAGCGTCTATTCGGTGACCTATTATACGGGAAAGATGGACGACGACGATCTGCTCCCGCTCATGGTTGAGAAGGGCGTTGAGATTATCCCCTATGTGCAGGACACCTGGTCCGGGGTTTTGTGGAATATTCTGTCCATTCTGCTGCCGATTGTGCTGCTGTGGGTGGTCTTTGGCGTGCTGATGCGCCGCATGGGCGGAGCCGGCGGCATGATGGGAGTCGGCAAGAGCAAGGCCAAGGTCTACATTGAGAAGGAGACCGGCGTCACGTTCCAGGACGTGGCCGGAGAGGAGGAGGCGAAGGAGAGTCTCGTCGAGGTCGTGGACTTCCTTCACAATCCGACAAAGTATACGGAGATCGGCGCGAAGCTGCCGAAGGGCGCGCTGCTGGTCGGCCCTCCTGGTACCGGGAAGACGCTGCTGGCGAAGGCTGTGGCCGGGGAGGCGCATGTGCCCTTCTTCTCGCTGGCAGGTTCTGATTTCGTGGAAATGTTTGTGGGCGTCGGCGCGTCCCGTGTCCGCGACCTCTTTGAGGAGGCGAAGAAGAACGCGCCCTGTATCGTCTTTATCGATGAGATCGATGCGATCGGCAAGAGCCGCGACTCCCGGCTCGGCGGAAATGATGAGCGGGAGCAGACGCTGAACCAGCTTCTCGCGGAGATGGACGGCTTTGAGAGCAACCAGGCCTGCATTATCCTCGCGGCGACGAATCGCCCGGAGGTGCTCGACCAGGCGCTGCTGCGCCCGGGCCGTTTTGACCGGCGGATCATCATGGAGCGCCCGGACCTGAAGGGACGCGAGGATATCCTGAAGGTTCATGCGAAAAATGTAAAGCTTGATGAGACCGTGGATCTGGCGGCGCTCGCGCTCGCCACGAGCGGCGCGGTGGGCGCAGATCTCGCGAATATGATCAATGAGGCCGCGATTCTCGCGGTGAAGAACGGACGCAAGGCGATCAGCCAGAAGGATCTGTTCAACGCGATGGAGCTCGTCATGATGGGCAAGGAGAAGAAGAACAAGATCCTGAGCGAGGAGGAGCGGAAGATCGCGTCCTATCACGAGGTCGGCCATGCGCTGACGACGGCGCTGCAGAAGGATGCGGAGCCGGTGCAGAAGATCACGATCGTACCGCGCACCTCGGGTGTGCTGGGCTATGTGCTGCAGACGCCGGAGGAGGAGAAGAACATGATGACCCAGAAGGAGATGGAGGCCCGGCTCGTGACCTATATGGGCGGCAGGGCTGCGGAGGAGATCGTGTTCGACTCGGTGACGAGCGGTGCGTCCAACGACATCCAGCAGGCAACGCGGCTCGCCCGGGCGATGGTGACGCAGTACGGCATGTCGAAGAAGTTCGGTCTGATGAACCTGGAATCGCGTGAGAGCATGTATCTCGACAATGGAAGCGTGCTGAACTGCAGCGACGCGACGGCGGCGCAGGTGGATGCAGAGATCATGCGCATTCTCGGGGAAGCTTACGAGGAGGCGAAGCGGCTGCTGAACGAGAACCGCGAGTGCCTGGACAAAATTTCCGCTTTTCTGATAGAGAAGGAGACCATCACCGGCAAGGAATTCATGGAGATCTTCCATCAGGTGAAGGATGCGCAGTCCGACTATCACCAGGAAGAGCTCATTTTCGCTGAGTAGCGCGTATGGACTTTAATATCGAAGAGGAATTGAAAAAGCTGCCCGGAAAGCCGGGTGTCTATCTGATGCATGATGAGCGCGACGCGATCATCTATATCGGGAAGGCGATCTCCCTGAAAAACCGCGTGAAGCAGTATTTTCAGCCGAGTCGGAACCGGGGCGCGAAGATCGACCAGATGGTGACACACATCGCCCGTTTCGAGTACATTATCACGGATTCGGAGCTGGAGGCGCTCGTGCTCGAGTGCAATCTGATTAAAGAGCATCGTCCGAAGTACAACACGATGCTGATGGATGATAAGACCTATCCCTACATCAAGGTGACGGTGCAGGAGGATTTTCCTCGCGTGCTCTTCACGCGGAAGCTTCTCCGGGATCGCGCGAAATATTATGGCCCCTACACGAGCGCCGGGGCGGTGAAGGATACCATTGATCTCATCCACAAGCTGTACGGGATACGCACCTGTAACAAGTCCCTGCCAAAGCAGCAGGGAAAGGAGCGCCCCTGCCTGAACTATCACATTCATCAGTGCCCTGCGCCGTGTCAGGGTTATATTTCCAAAGAAGAATACGCCGTATCCGTGAAGAAGGCGCTCAGCTTTCTGAACGGAGATTATGAACCAATTTTAAAGGAGCTCCGCGGAAAAATGGAGCAGGCCGCGGAGGCAATGGAGTTCGAGAAGGCCATCGAGTACCGCGAGCTGCTCGAAAGCGTCAGCAAGATCGCGCAGAAGCAGAAGATCACGAGCAGCGGGATGGAAGACCGCGATGTGATCGCAATGGCGGTCGACAAGGAGGATGCGGTCGTGCAGGTCTTCTTCATCCGCGAGGGGCGGCTGATCGGAAGGGATCATTTCTGCCTGCACATCGCCGCGGACGACCGCGAAGAGGATATTCTGACCGCCTTTCTGAAGCAGTTTTATGCCGGGACGCCTTACATTCCACGTGAGTTGATGCTGCAGCACGAGGTTGCGGACGCGGAGCTGATCGAAGAGTGGCTGAGCGCCCGAAAAGGGCAGCGTGTCTATTTGCGTGTGCCGAAGAAGGGCGAGAAGGAAAAGCTCGTGGAGCTGGCGCAGAAGAACGCGCAGATGGTGCTGACGCAGGATCGTGAGCGCATCCGCCGCGAGGAGGGGCGCACGATCGGAGCGATGAAGGAGCTCGCGAAGCTGCTGGGACTCCCGGAGCTGCGTCGCGTGGAGGCTTACGATATTTCCAATATCAGCGGTTATCAGACGGTCGGCTCGATGGTTGTGTTTGAGCGGGGACGGCCGAAGCGCTCGGATTACCGGAAATTCCGCATCCGGGGCGTGCAGGGTTCCGACGACTATGCGAGCATGGAAGAGGTGCTGACGAGACGCCTGTCCCATTATGAAAATTATCCCGACCTGATCCTGATGGATGGCGGAAAGGGTCAGGTGAATGTGGCGCTGAAGGTCATGGAGCGCCTGGATGTACAGGTACCCGTCTGCGGCATGGTGAAGGACGACCGCCACAGAACGAGGGGTATCTATTATAACAACGTGGAGCAGCCGATCAACCGGGACAGCGAGGCTTTCAGGCTCGTGACAAGGATTCAGGATGAGGCGCACCGCTTCGCGATCGAGTACCATCGTTCGCTGCGCAGCAAAGAGCAGGTGCACTCGGTGCTGGACGATATTCCGGGCATCGGTCCGGCCAGGCGCAGGGCGCTGATGCGGGCTTTCCCGACGCTGGAGGCGATCCGCGGAGCCTCTCAGGAGGAGCTGGCGGCTGCCGAGGGCATGAACCGGCTCGCCGCGCGGCAGGTGTATGATTTTTTCCACGGAGGGGGAGCTAAGTAAACGGACATCACGAAACATAAAAGTCCACATAGCCGTTGTTCGGAAAAATTATAAAAAGATGCAGGAGGAGAACTACCATGTCTACCGTAGCACTGAACAAAATGATTGAAAAGCTGGAGCTGAAAAATCTGGTCCCGGAGGTCGACACGGACGGGATCGTGATCAGCAGTCCGGACATCAACCGCCCGTCCCTGCAGCTCGCGGGCTATTTTGAGCATTTCGCGAGCGAGCGCGTCCAGATCATTGGCTATGTGGAGTATACATATCTGAAGAGCCTCGACCGGGATGTGAAGGTACGAAACTACGAACGCTTCATGTCCAGCGAAATCCCCTGCGTCATCTACGCGTCGCGGACGGAGCCGGACGAGGATATGCTCGAGATGGCCCGTAAATATAAGAAACCGATTCTGGCCAGCGCCAGGATGACGACCTCGCTGATGGCGGAGGTCATCCGCTGGCTCGGCGTGGAGCTCGCACCGACGATCTCCATCCACGGCGTGCTGGTCGACGTCTATGGCGAGGGCATTCTGATCATGGGAGAGAGCGGCATCGGCAAGAGCGAGGCGGCTCTGGAGCTGATCAAGCGCGGACATCGCCTGATCACTGACGATGTGGTCGAGATTCACAAGGTCAGCGACGATACGCTCGTTGGAACCTCGCCGGAGATTACACGCCATTTCATTGAGCTGCGCGGTATCGGAATTATCGATGTGAAGACCCTGTACGGCGTGGAGAGCGTGAAGGAGACGCAGGGCATCGACCTGGTCATCAAGCTCGAGGAGTGGGATAAGGATAAGGAATATGATCGCCTTGGCCTCAATGAGGAGTATGTGGAATTCCTTGGGAATAAGGTCATGTGCCACTCGATTCCGATCCGGCCGGGCAGGAACCTCGCGGTCATCGTCGAGTCTGCTGCCGTGAATCATCGTCAGAAGAAGATGGGCTACAACGCGGCACAGGAGCTGTACCGCAGGGTGCAGGAGAGTATTGAGAGAAACAAACGCTAGTGAGGTGTTTTACTGACATGCAGGCATTATATGAATGATGCACGCGATTCAGGGAATATCGCGTCGGCATGAAAGAGGGAGTCTGGCCAGGATGAAAAATTATTGTTTTGGAATCGATGTCGGCGGCACGAGCGTGAAGATGGGATTTTTCCGGACGGACGGCGAGCTGCTGGAGAAGTGGGAGATTCCGACGAGGACAGAGAATGGGGGAGACGCGATTCTGCCGGATATCGCGGCCTCCGCGCTTGCGAAGCTTGATGCGAGCGGTATAGAGAAGTCCGAGGTCGTCGGCATGGGAATCGGTATCCCGGGTCCCATCAATGCGGCGGGCGTCGTGCCGCACACGGCGAATCTGGGCTGGGGTTATAAGGAAGTGACGCGGGAGCTTACGGAACTCACCGGTATCCCCTGCAAAGGCGGAAACGACGCCAACGTGGCTGCGCTCGGCGAGATGTGGAAGGGCGCGGCTGCCGGACATCGAAGCGGCGTGATGGTGACGCTCGGCACCGGCGTGGGCGGCGGTATTATCGTCGAAGGAAAGATTCTGGCGGGCGCGAACGGCGCGGGCGGTGAGATCGGCCATATCCATGTGGACGACCGCATTCCCGGCGTCTGCGGCTGTGGAAATCATGGCTGCCTCGAACAGGTGGCCTCGGCCAACGGTATCGTAAAGCTGGCCCGTTGGATGGCGCAGGAGCGCGGGGAAATCAGCACCTCTCTTAACATGGAGAATCTGAACAGCAAGCTTCTCTGGGACGCTGTGAAGGCCGGGGATGCCTTTGCCTGCGAGGTCGCGGAGCGCTTCGGGTACTATCTGGGGCTTGCACTCGCGAACGTCGCCGCAACCGTCGATCCGGAGGTCTTCATTATCGGCGGCGGCATGTCCAGGGCAGGGGAGATCATTCTTGATTACATACAGAAATATTATGTGCAGTATACCTTCAAGGCCTGCCGGGACGCGAGGTTTGTCCTTGCGAAGCTCGGAAACGACGCGGGCATCTATGGCTCGGCGAAGCTGGTGATTGAAGGCTAGTGTGCAACTGTACCGTGCGCTGATTTCCCGGGAAGAGGTGCAGGCCGCTGAGACGGACGAGCTGATCGACAGGATTTATGACGGCTCCGTGGACAAACTGTTCGCGGCGCTGCTCGGCAGGAAGAAGCTCTCCTCGGAGCAGATCGAGCGCCTGAAGCAGCTGGTCGACGTGCTGGAATAAGGAGGCGTCTATGAGTTTACTGCGAATGAGCCTCAAGGGGGCGGTATTAATTCTGGTGATTCTGGTTCTGGCACTGTTCGCCACGTCGGCGGAAAAACAGGAGGAGCAGGCGGAGACGATGGCGATCGACTCCGGGCTGGAGCTTCGCGTCGACTTGAATGGGGATGGCGCGTCAATGGCTTCAATGGAACAGGGAACAGAGTCAGATGACGCTGAAAACAGTCTTTCGGCTGGCTCGCCGATCACAGTGGCAGGTTTAGAGGTTTCTATCAGGCATTCGGAAACGGACAGCACGTGGCAGGTCGTTGCCGAAGACGACGAGATGGGGCAGGAAACAAAGATCATGGAACTTGGCGACGATATCGATATCGCGCTGGAGGATATTGGAAAACTGATGGGGATGCCGGCATTCATGGTCCAGTATACCTATGCCGGCGGTTACTGTACCGATCGCCATTATTTCGGGATCTGGAACAGCGAATGTGTGAATCTCGGGTACGGCGGCGGATATGAGAACTCGGCGGATTATATTCTGGATGTAGACGGCGACGGCGTCACAGAGCTGATCTGCAATTCCCTGTACAGCGACGGAGGATGCTCTGCCACGATTTATCGGCGGGATGGAGAACGGGTCTTGTATGGCTCCTGTGGCGATCTGCGTACAGGAGAGTCGGATGCCTCACTCAGCTCTTCCCATGCCGCATGGACTTCGTGGTATCTTCCGAGGGAAAATGTGGTGGTAGTTACCTACGAGAAAGATGGGATTTCTCAGACGGAAAAATGTGAGATCGACATAAGCCGGATTACGATGTATGAGTATGTACATAACTATGGTGTGGAAGAGCTGCAAAACAGCGATCAGGCTTTCGGGAAGACGCTCTGGAATATTTATCTGTCCGGCGTCCTCACTGACGGGACGCAGTTAGCGTATATCAATATGGAAGCGGCCGAGGCCAGCAGTTTCGCGATCGCTGACGTGGACGGCGACGGGATGGAGGAGCTGCTGCTCGACTGGGAGGACAGCACCATGGCCGGGATGGAGGAGCTCATCTTCGGTTATGACGGGGATGAGGTCTATGTGGAATTTGCGGCGTTCCCATCGCTGCGGATCTACGACAACGGCGTTATTGAGGCGGACTGGTCGCACAATCAGGGATTTTCGGGACGGTTCTGGCCTTACCATGTCTACCTGTATGATGCGGAGACTGACGCGTATCAGTTCTCGTGCGGCGTGGAGGCCTGGGACTGGGAGGTAAGCCCGGAAAATGGGCTGGGGACATTTCCGGAGGACGTTGACATGGACGGAGACGGTCTCGTTTACTGCATCACCACGGACGAAGTCGATCCCTATGCCGATATCACATGGATCGATGGCGGCGCGTATGAAGGCTGGCACGACTCCTGTGTCGGCGATGCGAAGGAGCTCAGCTTTTCCTGGCAGCAGCTGACGGAGGAGAATATTGCCGCACTGGGATATCCGAAGCCCGATGTGGAGATCGCGGAACCGGCGGGGTGATGGCCTTTTGCGAGTTTCTTTTTGACCGGCTCTGTGAGTCTCCCGGCAAGACCCTTAGCGAGACCTTCGCGTTCAGGAAAGTGTAGCTCACATAGTTCGAATTGTCGAAATATTGTAATTGAAATGGAAGAGGTACGAAGATGAAGATTGCAGTTATATTTCCGGGCGTCGGTTATCATGTAGATAAGCCGTTGCTCTATCACAGCAAAAAGATCGCCGCCGCGCAGGGCTACGAGCTCAAGGACGTGCCTTATGGCGATTTTCCGTCCGGCGTCCGGGGCGACAGGGAGAAAATGAACGCCTGTTTTCTCACAGCGATCGAACAGGCGGAGGATATCCTGAAAGACGTTGATTTCTCGCGGTACGAGGAGATTCTCTTCCTGTCGAAGAGCATCGGCACGGCGATTGCCTCGGCATATGGAAGCAGGCATAAGCTGCGGACGCGAAACGTCTATTTCACACCGGTCGGGGAGTCCTTTCCCTTCATGGAGCAGCCGGGCATCGTGTTTCACGGAACTGCCGACAACTGGGTCGACACGGAGCTTATCCGGGCGGAGTGTGAAAAACGAGGGCTGCCGCTTTACATTATTGAGGACGCCAATCATTCCCTGGAGACCGGAGACTGGGAGCAGGATCTGCAGAATTTGCAGAGGATTATGGCGGAGGTAGAACGGTATTTGCGGTCATAAAAGAGCAGCGAGGCGTTTCTTGAGTTCCTCATTCTCTGCAAGAGCCTTCTCTTTTGCCGCTCGCTCAGTTTCTCATGCTGCCTGTTCTGAGGTTTATGATACGGAAAATTTCGAAATACGTCAAATCAGTGATATTTTGATTTAATGAAACTTACTCTTGCAAGAAGTAGTGCAGGCTGGTATTTACTTTTGCAAACTGGGAGGGTTAGAGTTTTTATAGATTTTTAAGTTTACAAACGCTGTATTTCATGTATAATGTAGATAGAAATCATTCTGATTTCTTCATCACGAAGAGTCCTGTGACGGTTCCGACAGGACGGTAAAATAAAAGTGACCGGGTGAAGAGTCCTGTGACGGTTCCGACAGGACGGTAAAATAAAAGTGACCGAGTGATGAGAAACGGTGGGAGGAGTCTTTCCTCCCACTTTCTACAGGGAAACGCACTATGAAAATAAAAGACGAGTTTGATTATCAGGTACTGAACCTGACAGATGCGTTTTTTGATGCCTATCCTGATCCCCCTTATAACGAAATTGCGAGAAAGAAAAATCGCCCATATGCCTGCCTGTTGATTCAGTCGCATTATGGTTATTTTATAGCCATTCCCTATCGAAGTCATATTAACCACAAATATGCGTACCGATTTAAAAAGAGCAGGCGTTCGCAAAGAGCCAGATCAGGTTTGGACTACAGTAAAGTGGTCATCATCACAAATGTTGATCACATAGGGGCGGAAGACGCGATTATTGATCAGGATGAGTACAAGGAAACACGTGACAATATAAAATACATACGAAATGATGTTGTTCGGTATATTGACAATTATGTCGATCATCTGAACGGTACTCGCATTGTCTACGATGAGATCGAATTTTCCCGTGTCTATCGGTTTTCCACATTGCCATATTTTCATAAAGAGCTGGGAATTGTGAAATTGCAGCCTCGTCTGGAAAGTGATATGATAAAACAAAATTCGATCAAGGAGCAGTGGAACAGTTTATGCAGACAAAGCTTCTGGCATGCGCCACATTAAAAAACGAACTGGAGTTTCTGTGTCAGAGGATGCACATTTCCTATGAGACGATCTGGATTGAATCCGGACTGCATAATCGCCCGGAGCTCCTTCACAAACGCATACAGACGGAGCTGGATCAGATCACAGACTGTGACCGTCTCCTTGTCGCGTTTGGAAACTGCGGGAATGCGCTGACAGACCTTCAGAAGGGAGATTATGAGATGATTATCCCGAGGGTGGATGACTGCATTTCTCTGTTTTTTGGATCCGATGCGGTTCGAAATGCTTATGGCAGAGAGCATGCGTCTATCTATCTGACGCAGGGCTGGATGGATGGCGAGAGCAATATTGTTGCGGAATACCAGCATATGCTGGATAAGTATGGACAGGAAACCGCGGACAGTATTATAAAGATGATGTACGGACATTATAAAGAGCTGGCGCTGCTGGACACCGGTGTGACGGATATACAATGTCTCGTTGACGAGACCGCGAAGGTGGAAGACATCGTCCATCTCACGAGGAGAGTTGTTCCGGTCGGGCTTGGTTATCTGGAAAGATTGCTGACCGGACCGTGGAGTGAGGAGGAATTTCGTATTTTCAGGTGAACCGCCGAAATAAAGCCAGGAGGCAGAAACGTATGGATCATGGCGAATTTTCCGCATGCTGAAGTGAAAAGTTTACTTCCACTTTGAAAAGAGGGCCAAATGGAGTGGCAA
>JAJBTX010000111.1 GCA_020860645.1 Lachnospiraceae bacterium
AAAGGACAGTGTCCGGCTTCTGCCGTTTCTGTTCCTAACCTACCTGCTCATTGAGCTGCTCGAACACCGGGCGGGCGCGGCGGGACGAAAGAAGCTCGGTGCGGCGCGGCGTTCCGGTCCCTTCTGGGGAGCGCTGTTCGGCCTGCTCCCGCAGTGCGGTTTCTCGGCGGCAGCGGCGAGCCTGTATGCGGGGCGCGTGATCACGCTGGGAACGCTCTTTGCGGTCTATCTGTCGACTTCGGATGAGATGCTGCCGGTGCTGCTCTCGGAGACAGCAGAGCCGGGCGTGATTGCCAGGATGCTCGCGATCAAGGCGGTCGTCGGGATGCTGAGCGGCTTTCTTGTGGATCTGGTGATCCGGGACGGGAGAAAGAAGCAGGAGAGTAAGCTTTCCGGAAGTCATCATGACCATGATGGGGAGAGCGGCTGCGGCAGACAGCTGGCGCTGGCCGCGCTGCGGCATACGGCGGAGGTTTTCTGCTATATTCTGCTCGTCTCTTTTGTACTGAATCTGGTGATTGCGCTGGTCGGGGAGGAGACGCTCGCGGGTCTTCTGAGCGGCGTGCCGGTGCTGGGACAGTTCCTGTGCGCTCTGGTCGGCCTGATCCCGAACTGCGCTTCGTCGGTCGTACTGACAGAGCTTTATCTCGCGGGAGTTTTAAGTCTCGGCGCGGTGATGTCGGGCCTGCTGGTGAACGCCGGGGTTGGCCTGCTCGTGCTGCTGCGCCAGAACCGGGATCGGAAGGAGACGGCGAGGATCATCGGCGTGCTCTATGCGCTCGGCGTATTCTGGGGACTGGTGATTGAGTTCTTGTTTTGAGGAGGAGCTATGATGGCCGGAGGAACATCCTACGCGACGGTCAGCCGCAGGAAAATACTGGAGATTTTAAAGGAAAACCGTGACAGGACGCTGACGGTCTCCGAGATCGGTGAGCTGCTGAAAAAGCAGGGAGCGCCGGTCAACATCACGACGATTTACCGTTATCTTGACCGGCTCGAGGAGGACGGCACGGTGCTGCGCTATCCATCGGAGCAGAACGGAAAGGCGCTCTATCAGTATGCGGGGCAGGACAGGCACTGTCGGGACCATCTTCATATGAAATGCGTGAAATGTGGGCGCATTTATCATCTGGACTGTGACTTTATGGAAGAAATTGCGGAGCATATACAAAAAGACCACGGGTTTTCTCTGCAGTGCAGAAATTCGATTCTGTACGGCGTATGCCGGAACTGCAGCCGGGTCTGAGGAAGAAGAGGAGAGAAATATGGATATTTATCTGATGCGTCATGGAGAGACCGACTGGAACCGGATTCGCAGATTGCAGGGAATCACGGATATTCCACTGAATGAGAAGGGCATCGAGGAGGCACGGCAGGCGGCCGAATGGCTGCGGGACGTTCCCTTTGATCGCATCTATACAAGTCCGCTTGTCCGCGCGAGGCAGACCGCGGAGATTGTCCGCAGGGAACGCCCGATTGAGATTGTTGAGACGGAGGGGCTGAAGGAAATCAGCTTTGGAGAGTATGAGGGCCTGATCTGCCAGAAGGAGGGGTACAATATTCCGGATCCGGAATTTCCACGCTTTTTCGAGGATCCGGAGCACTATCGCACGGCGCCGGGCGGTGAGTCAATTCAGCATCTGCGGGAGCGGACGCTGCGTTTTGTGCACAGTATTATGGACGATCCGCAGAACGAGGAGATGACCTTTCTGATGACGACGCATGGCGCAGCGATCCACGGGATTCTCTCCGGTCTGCTGGAGCTGCCGCTGAAGGATTTCTGGAGCGGAAGAGTACATAAGAACTGCGGCGTGACAAAGATTCACGTGGAGGGCGGTTCCTTCCGTATTGAATTTGAGAATAAAACATGTTAAAACCGCTTGAAAAATGCCCCACAGGGGGATATAATGAAAAAAATCTCTGAGAGGGATTTTACATTTTTAATCGTTAAAAATATAACGAGCCAATTACACAAGGAGGTGAGCGTTTGGAGGACTACACCAGATACAGGCTGAAAAGCCGCGAAGAACTGGCGTCGTTGTTGTCAGACACGGATCACCTGTTCGTGATCGCCTGCAACAAGTGCTTCAAAGAGTTTACGGCCGTCGACGAACCGGATTGTTCAGAGTTTGAAAAAATTGCTGCAGAAGAGGGAAAGACAATCACGGGGAGCGCGAGGGTCGATTTTTTGTGCAATCAGACGCAGACAGAGCGGAAGCTTCAGGACATGATCCCGGAGGGGACGGAGCATGTCTTTGTGGTGTCCTGCGGCCTGGGCGTGCAGACGGTCGCGGATATGCTGGATCTGCCGGTCTGCGCGGCGGCGGACTCGCTGAATTATACAGGGCATCACGGCATGGCGCTGACGAAGAGGCGCTGCGACGCCTGCGCGCAGTGCTATCTGAATATTACCGGAGGCATCTGTCCGATCGTCGACTGCTCCAAGAGCCTGGTGAACGGGCAGTGCGGCGGCGCGAAGAACGGAAAGTGCGAGATCGACAAGGACAAGGACTGCGCCTGGGAGAAGATTTACCGCAGGCTGGAGAAGCAGGGCAGACTTGAGGAGTTCCTGGCGCAGCCGGTGCAGCTGCGGGATTACTCGAAGGTTGACGTTAAGTTTGTGAACGAGTATGTGAAGTCGATTCGCGGGAACCGGCTCGAGGGCTATTACGGCGGCGTTCACCCGCTGGAGCGAAAAGGTTTTACCGAGCATCTTGCGCTGGAGCGTTTCCCGGAGCCGGAGATCGTGGCGATCCCGCTTTCGATGCATGCGGGCGCGCCGGCGAACCCGGTGGTGGCCGTGGGCGACACGGTGAAGGTCGGACAGAAGATTGGCGAGGCGGCCGGATTTATCAGCAGTCCGGTGCATTCGAGCGTCAGCGGCACGGTCATCGCGATCGAGACGCGCGCGCACGCGACGAGGGGCGAATGTCCTGCCGTCGTGATTCGCTCCGACGGGAAGGATACAATCGACGAGTCCGTGAAGCCTCACGCTTCCCTGGAGGAGCTGACGCCGGAGGAGATCATCGATATCGTGAAGGAGGCCGGTATCGTCGGTATGGGCGGCGCAGGCTTCCCGACCTCCGTCAAGCTGAAACCCGCGAAGCCGGTGGATACGATTCTTCTGAACGGCTGCGAGTGCGAGCCGCTGCTGACCGCGGATCACAGAGTAATGCTCGAGTTCGCGGACGACGTGGTCTTCGGTCTGCGGGCAATTGTAAAGACGGTCGGCGCGGAGCGCGGACTGATCGTCATCGAGGACAATAAGCCCGACGCGATCGAGCTGATGAAGGCGAAGACCGCTCCCTATGAAAATCTGGATGTTGTGACGGCAAAGACGAAGTACCCGCAGGGCGCGGAGAAAATGCTGATTAAACGCGTGATGAAGCGGCAGGTGCCGAGCGGCGGGCTGCCGGCTGACGTCGGCTGCGTCGTGAGCAATATCAGCACCACGAAGGCGATTTCGGACGCGATTCAGAAGGGCATGCCGCTGATCTCCCGCGTCGTGACAGTGACCGGCGAGCGCCTGAAGCGCCCCGGAAACTATATCGTGAAGATCGGCACGGACACGCAGGCGATGATCGACTACTGCGGCGGTGCGGAGGGAGACGACATTACCTACAAGGCCGGCGGACCGATGATGGGCTTCCCGCTTTCCGATCTGCACGTTCCGATTATGAAGGGCTCGAACGGGATTATCGCGGTGGACACCGACCACACGGCGGAGCAGTCCTGTATCAAGTGCGGGCGCTGCGTGGACGTCTGTCCGATGGAGCTCTCCCCGCTGTATTTCGCGAAGTACGCGGATGAAGAGAACTGGCAGGGCATGAAGGAAAAGAGCGTCATGGACTGCATCGAGTGCCGCTGCTGCGAATATATCTGTTCCTCGAAGATTCCGCTTGTGACGAAGATCAAGGCCGGAAAAGCCGCGGTAAGGGGGATGAAGTGATATGCTGATAACACAGTTAAAGGATAGAGATACCATCCGTTCCCTGACGGCAGGGAAAAAGGTTTTCATCATCAACTGCCATGGCTGCAGGGAGGTTTATTTTCCGCTGGAGGAGGCGGCTGATCTGCAGACGGAGCTTGCGTCGGCGGGACAGGTATGCGGCGTCGTGACGACCGACTATATCTGTAATCCTGAGAACATGGAGCTGCGTTTCTCGAAATATAAAGAGCAGATTGAGGCTGCGGATCTGGTCATGGTCTTTTCCTGCGGCGTCGGCGTACAGACGGTCGCGGCTTATCTGGAGGAGAAGACCGTCCTGGCGGGCTGCGATACGGTGAGACTGCCGGGCGCGCAGGGCGTCACGCCGCTTGAATACGACTGCGGCCAGTGCGGCGAGTGCTACCTCAATCTGACCGGCGGCATCTGTCCGATTACCGCCTGCTCCAAGAGCCTGGTCAACGGCCAGTGCGGCGGTGCGAAGCATGGAAAATGTGAGGTGGACAGCGATATGGAATGCGGCTGGGAACGCATCTACCGGCGTCTCGAGAAGATCGGCCGGCTGGACGCGCTGAACTGTCCGACCCAGATCCGGAACTATGCGACTGACGATGAAGTATAGGAGTGAAAAAGATGAAGATAACAGAATTATTTGAACGGGGTGAATTTGTAGTTTCCGCGGAGGTCGGCCCGCCCAAGGGTATCCACATTGAGCATCTTCTTGAGGAGGCGAAGACCTACTTAAGCGGTATCACGGCGGTCAACGTGACCGACAACCAGTCGTCGGTCATGCGTCTCGGCTCGCTCGCCACCTGCAAGGCGCTGCTGGACGAGGGTCTGACGCCGATTTTCCAGCTGACCTGCCGCGACCGGAACCGGATCGCGCTGCAGTCTGATCTTCTGAGCGCCGCGATGCTCGGCATCGAGAACGTGCTGCTGCTGACCGGCGACCACACGAAGCTCGGCGATCATCCGCAGGCGAAGCCGGTCTTCGACCTCGACTCCGTCTCGCTGCTCCATACGGCGTGCCTGCTCGAGCAGGGCGTCGACCTGGGTGGAAATGAGCTGGTCGGCGAGCCGCCGAAATTCGCGAAGGGCGCGGTCGTATCGCCGTGCAGCGACTCGGTCGACGCGCAGCTTTCCAAGATGGAGCGGAAGGTGCGCGCGGGCGCGGATTATTTTCAGACGCAGGCGGTCTATGAGCCGGAGAAATTTATTAAATTTATGGAAAAGGCAAGTCAGTTCGGCAAGCCGGTGCAGCTCGGTATCGTGATTCCGAAGTCGGCGGGCATGGCGAAATACATGAACGATAATGTCGCCGGTATTCATGTCCCGCAGGAGATGATCGATGAGCTGAAGGCGGACAAGGAGAAGACGAAGGCGGGCATCACCGGTGTGGAGATTGCGGCGCGCATCATCCGTGAGTGCAGACCTTACTGCCAGGGCGTGCATATCATGGCGCTCGGCTGGGAGTCGAAGGTGCCGGCGCTGCTTGAGCAGGCAGGAATTTAGTATTTCCCTCTTGCCAAAATCCCCCCATGGGGGTATAATGTGTAAAACAATGTCAAAAAATTAACACACACCGATTCTTACACCATGATTTTGGGTGTGAAATTTGACGATGGAAAGGAGGATTTTGCCAATGCACATGACGAATGAAGACCACAGCCATTGTGGGTGCGGATGCGGCGGGCATGAGCACGACCACGACCACTGCCATGAGCACACCCATGAGCACAGCCACGGTGATGTGACGCATTCTCATCCACACTGTCACGAGGAAGAACATGAGCACGATCATGATCATGTCCACGGTGAGCAGCCGAAGGATGAGGATACCGCAGTTCTCGCCTACATGCTGGATCACAACCGGCATCATGCGCAGGAGCTGTCCGCGATCGCACAGCATCTGAGAGAGGCCGGTAAAGAAGAGGCGGCTGTGCAGGTAGAGAAGGGCGTAGAGGATTTTGAAAAGGGCAATATGAGGCTCTCGATCGCGCTCTCTCTGATACAATAGGAGGCTGATTTTTATGTGTCTTGCAACGGTATATGGAAGGAAGCAGGAGGAAGAGAGTATCCTGATTCGAAACGCGAGCAGGATTGATGTGGAGGGTACCGCCATTCGTATCCGCGACATCATGGGAGCCGAGATTGTCGTGGAAGGTGCGATCACCATGGTCGACCTGGCAAATTCGGTTGTGAAGATCAACTGTTCGGAGGACTGACCGGAAAGGTCGCGTAAGAGAAAGCAGGGGTGATTCACGGGGAAACAAAAGGAGAAGGAAAAAGGGATTCAACAAACTTAACAGACAGGAGGTGACAATATGCCGCAGACAATCGCAGTGGCGGGGAAGGGCGGCGTCGGCAAGACAACGCTGACCGGAATGCTCATCCAGTATCTCGCGGAGCAGAAAAAGGGTCCGATTCTCGCGGTCGACGCGGATGCGAACTCGAATCTCAACGAGGTGCTCGGCGTTGAGGTCGAGATGACGCTCGGCGATATTCGCGATGAGCTGGAAAATTCCGAGACAGCCAAAGTGAGCCCGATCCCGAAGGGCATGTCCAAGCAGGATTACACGGAGTTCCGTTTTGATTCTGCCCTGGTGGAGGAAGACGACTATGATCTGCTGGTCATGGGCCACACGCAGGGAAAAGGCTGCTACTGCTTTGTAAATGGCCTGTTGTCGACACAGGTCGCGAGGCGCGCGCAGAATTACAATTATGTGATCGTGGATAATGAGGCGGGGATGGAGCACATCAGCCGCGGAATTCTCCCGAATGTGAATATTGTGATTCTGGTGAGCGACAGCTCCCGCCGTGGAATCCAGGCGGTCGGGCGCATCGCGAAGCTCATACCGGAGTGCGGGCTGAAGCCGCAGAAGGTCGGCCTGATTGTGAACCGGGCGCCGAAGGGCGTTCTCACAGATGGGATTCAGGAAGAGATTGAGAAACAGGGCCTGACGCTTCTGGGGGTCGTGCCGCAGGACGACGAGGTGTTCGAGTACGACAGCGAGGGAACGCCCACCACGGAGCTCCCCGCCGACAATCCGGTGAAATCCGCGCTTCGTAAGATCGTGGATCAATTGCAACTGTAAACAAAGACAAAACTGTTATTAGGAGAAAAAGCATGAGTGAAGAATTCAGACTGACATATGTGCACGAGATGGCAGAGGCAGTGCAGAAGCTGCAGGCCACCCGTGATAAGGTTGGCGCAGATTCCTGGGAGCTGCGTGTAAAGAACCAGACTCCCCACTGTAAATTCGGTGAGCAGGGTATCTGCTGCTGTATCTGCACGATGGGACCCTGCCGTATCACCCCGAAGGCGCCCAGAGGCATCTGCGGCTGTGATGTACACGGCATCGTGGGACGTAACTATCTGAGATTTACCGCGGGCGGCGCGGCGACGCACTCCGATCACGGCCGCGAGATCTGCCACACCCTGTACGCTTCCAGCAAGGACGGCGCTTACAAGGTAAAAGACCCCGAGAAGCTGATCCGCATCGCGAAAGAGTGGGGTATCCAGACCGAGTATCGCGATATCTATGAGGTGGCGCATGAGGTCGCGGAGATGGCTCTCATGGAGTACGGCAAGCCCTTTGGCGTATCCCGTTGGCTAAGCCGTGCGCCGCAGCACACCAGAGAGCTCTGGCACAAGGCGGAGATCGAGCCACGCGCGATTGACCGCGAAGTGTCCTGCTCGATGCATATGACCCATATGGGATGTTCTTCCAAGCCGGAAGCTCTGGTGCGTCAGTCTCTGCGCGCGGGCCTTGGTGATGGCTGGGGCGGCTCCATGTGCGGCACGGAGTTCTCAGACGTTCTGTTCGGCACGCCGAAACCGATCGAGACTGAGGCGAATCTTGGCGTCATGAATGCGGAGAACGTCAATATCGTTGTACATGGACATGACCCGTCGCTTTCCGAGATGATCTGCGAGTACGTGGAGGACCCGGATCTGATCGCCTACGCGAAGTCCTTTGGCGCAAAGGGCATCACCGTATCCGGCGTCTGCTGTACTTCTAATGAAGTTGCAATGCGCCGCGGCATCCCGATGGCAGGAAACTTCCTGCAGCAGGAGAACGTGGTCCTGACCGGAGCCTGCGAGGCGATTGTCGTCGACGTGCAGTGTATCTTCCCGGCACTTGGACCCTTAAGCAAATGCTTCCATACGAAATTTATCACGACCTCTCCGATCGCGCAGATGCCGGATTCCGAGTTCGTTCGCTTCGACGTAGGAACCGCAGCCGAGAAGGCGAAATCGATCGTGAAGATGGCAATCGAGAACTTCCAGAACCGCAAGCCGGAGCTGGTGTACATACCGGATCTGAAGCGTCATGCGACGGTTGGCTATTCCGTCGAGGCGATCAAGAAGACGCTCGATACAGTTACAAACAGTCAGGTCGACGAGCTCGGCACGCTGAAGCCGCTGGTCGAGTGCGTGCGCTCCGGCGTCCTGCGCGGCGCGGTCGCGATGGTCGGCTGCAACAACCCGAAGGTGCGTCCGGACCGCTCTCACATCGAGCTGATGAAGAAGCTGATCGCGAACGATATCATCGTCGTGGCTTCCGGCTGCTCGGCGCAGTCTGCTGCCAGAGCCGGCCTCATGGACAAGCGCGCGAAGAAGTACTGCGGTGCGGGTCTTAAGAGAGTCTGCGAGCTGGCGGACATCCCGCCGGTGCTGCACATGGGTTCCTGCGTGGATATCAGCCGCATGATGATTCTGGTATCTGATCTGGCGAAGGATTCCGGCTGGAACATCGGTCAGCTGCCGGTTGTTGGCTGCGCGCCGGAGTGGATGTCTGAGAAGGCAGTTTCCATCGGCAACTATGTTGTTTCCACCGGTATTGATACCTTCCTCGGCATTGATCCCTATGTGGCGGGTTCCAGCGAGATGCTCTACTGGCTGACCGCGGGCGTGCGCGACTGGGTTGAGGCTGCCTTTACGATTGAGACCGACATGGAGAAACTCGAGAATGGCATCATTGAGCGTATCGAAGCCAAGAGAACGGCATTAGGTATCTAAATCTGATAAGTAAAGAGGTGTGGACATGAAGATTGCGGTTACCGGTAAAGGAGGAGTCGGCAAGACGACCTTTGCGGCGACGCTCGCAAGACTCTACGCGGACGAAGGAAAATCAGTTCTGGCCGCGGACGTGGACCCGGACGCGAACCTGGGGCTGGCCCTGGGATTTCCGGAGGACGTGCTGGACTCGATCATCCCGATTTCCAAGATGCGAAAGCTCGTAGAGGAGCGGACCGGCGCAGGCCCGGACAATACCTTTTACAAACTGAATCCGAATGTGAGCGATATTCCTGATACTTACAGCAAGACTTATAATGGAGTCAAGCTGCTGACGCTCGGGACGGTGGAGACCGGAGGCGGCGGATGCGTCTGCCCGGAGCACGTGATGCTGCGGCGGATTCTCAGCAACCTGGTGATTCACCGGGACGAGGTGGTCATCATGGATATGGAGGCCGGTCTGGAGCATTTAGGCCGCGGCACCTGTGAGGTCATGGAACAGTTTGTGGTGGTTATCGAACCGGGGGCGCGCAGTGTGCAGACCTACAAAAATGTAAAACGACTTGCTCTGGATCTGGGAATCCGTCAGGTGCGCGTGGTGGCCAACAAGGTGCGCGGCGCGGAGGATGAGGAGTTTGTGCGCTCCCGGATTCCGGCGGAGGATCTGCTCGGCTTTATTCATTACAATGCCGAGGTGATCGACGCGGACCGGCAGGGAAAGGCTCCCTACGACGTGAGCCCGACCGCTACCGAGGAGATCCGGAGAATTAAGGAGATACTGGAACAATAAACCAATACGTATGGAGGTAACATCGTGACATTATTTGACAGAGTATTTGGCGGCTCGCAGGAAATGTATGCGTGGGCCGAGAAAGCTGTTACGGAAGCAGTCGAGAAATATGGCGTTGACAAAGAAGTTTCTCTTCCGCAGACGGCATACTGCCTGCCCTGCTACTATGCAGTGACCGGCGAGAAGCTGACGAAGCTGGGCGAGGTACAGGAAGCGCTCGGCGGCAGAATCAAGAGTATGATGGAGCGCAAGGAGCGTCTCCACAACGTCTTCCAGGCGGGCATCGGCACCGCGCTGGCGGCGGAGATCATTGAGGCCATGAAGTATATCGACGGCGCGGAGCCCTATGCGGAGCCCTATGTCGGAAGCTTCTCCGACGCCTGGATTCGTGAGCTGGGCGTGCCGCTGGTCACCGGCGACATCCCGGGCGTGGCGGTTCTGATCAACGCGGCTCCGACGAAAGAGGAGGCTGTGGCTCTGGTCAAGAGCTATCAGTCCCAGGGTATCTTTGTAACCTGTACCGGAGGCATCTGTCAGCAGCTGATCGACGCCGGCTATAAGACCGGATTCAACGTGCGTGTGACGCTGCTCGGCGACGAGATCACTTCCGTCATCCACGTCGTATCCGTGGCTCTGCGTGCAGCACTGATCTTCGGCAACATCACGCCGGGCGATCTCGATAGCCTGATGGAGTACACGAAGGACCGTGTGTTCGCGTTTGTCAATGCCTATGCTCCGGTCGATGATCTGACTGTGGGCTGCGGCGGCGGCGCGATCGCCTTCGGCTTCCCGGTCATCTCAAACGACCTGGTCAGCCTCAAGGACATGAACGTGCCGAAGAGCCTGATTCTGCAGGGCGATACATCCAAATTCAACGCGACGTCGCTTGACGCGCGCGATATCAAGATCAAGATCGCGCAGGTCGATATCCCGGTTTCCTTTGCTTCCGCATTCGAGGGCGAGATCATCCGCCGCGGCGATATGCAGGTTGAGTTCGACGGCTCCAGAAAGGACTGCTTCGAGCTGGTCTGCACGAAGGAAGCGGGCGACGTCGTCGATCACGGCTTCGAGCTTATCGGACCGGACTTCGATGCGATGGAAGTTGGAAGCAAGCAGCAGATTGCCTATATCGTCAATGTGGCGGGCAAGAATATGCAGTCCGACTTCGAGCCGGTGTTTGAGCGTAAGTTCCACAGCTACATCAACTGCATCGAGGGCGTGATGCACACCGGACAGCGCGACATGATCCGCGTCCGTATCAGCAAGAGCACCTTCGAGGCGGGCTTCCGCGCGAAGGATCTGGCGGAAGTGCTGTATGTCAATATTAAGAATGAGTTCGATGCGGTTGTCGACAAGTGTTCTGTGACGATTGTGACCGATCCGGCACAGTGCACAAAGCTTCGCCATGAGCTGGCGACGCCGGCTTACGATGCGCGTGATGAGAGACTGACATCCCTGACTGACGAGTCCGTGCCGGTTTACTACAGCTGCATCATGTGCCAGGCCTTCTCGCCGAGCCATGTGTGCGTGGTTACCCCGGAGCGCCTCGGACTCTGCGGCGCCGTTTCGTGGCTTGACGCGAAGGCGACGAACCAGCTTGACCCGCAGGGACCCTGCCAGGTTATCACCAAGGAGCGCGTGATCGACGAGAACCTTGGACGCTATGAGGATGTCGATGAGGCGGTCAACAAGTTCTCTCAGGGTGCTCTGGAGCACGTGACGCTCTACTCCATCATGGAAGACCCGATGACCTCCTGCGGCTGTTTCGAGTGCATCTGCGGTATCGAGCCCTTCTCGAACGGCGTGATTATCGCGAACCGTGAGTATGCGGGCATGACGCCTCTGGGCATGACCTTTGCGGATCTCGCCTCCATGACCGGCGGCGGCGTGCAGACCCCGGGCTTCATGGGCCACGGCAAGCACTTCATCTCTTCCAAGAAGTTCATGAAGGCAGAGGGCGGCGTGGAGCGCATCGTCTGGATGCCGAAGGATCTGAAGGATCAGGTGAGCGAGCGTCTGAACGAGACCGCGAAGGAGCTCTACGGCATCGACAACTTCTGCGATATGATCGGCGATGAGACCGTCTCCACTGACCCCGAGTCTCTGCTCGAGTTCCTGACCGAGAAAGGCCACCCGGCGCTTGGCATGGAGCCCATGATGTAACAATTATTGTTTTTATCACCCGACGAAGGGGAGCCCTGAAATTTTCAGGGTTTCCCTTTCGGAGCGTGCGAAAAGCTTTTACTTTTCTTTTATTTGTGTTATAATTTACGGAGATATTTTTTAAGGAGGATACATACCAATGCCATTCAATGGAAAATCAGGAAAATTCAATGCTTCCATCAACACAGTCGAGATCGGCTGCGGCGAGAAGGCAATCAAGATTGGCGGCGAGAACGTTTATCCGTTCTACACCTTTGACGCGCCGATCGAGAACGCGCCGAAGATCGGTGTCATGATTTCCGACCTCGGCCTGGAGAATGAGCCGGCGGGCGTGAAGGCCTACTATGAGGGCTGCAGCAGCTTCGCTGAGATCGCGCAGAAGGCTGCCGCGATGCCGGGAGCAGATTTCGTCTGCCTGAAGCTTGAGGGAGCGGATCCCAACGGCGAGAACAAGTCCACCGAAGAGTGCATGACCATTCTGAAAGAGGTCGTTGACGCCATCGACGTACCGCTTGTCGTGTACGGCTGCAAGAACGTGACGAAGGATGCCGAGCTTTTGACGAAGGCGGCAGAGGTTGCTCAGGGAAAGAATGTCCTGATCCTGGCGGCGAAAGAAGAGAACTACAAGGGTATCGGCGCAGCCGCGGGCCTTGCCTATAATCAGAAGGTCGGTGCGGAATCCGCCGTTGATATCAACCTTGCAAAGCAGCTTAACGTATTGATTTCCCAGCTCGGCGTAGCCCCGGCGAACGTTGTGATGAACGTCGGTACCGCGGCTGTCGGATACGGTTTTGAGTACGTGGTTTCCACGATGGATCGTGTCAAGGCGGCGGCTCTGTCCCAGGGCGACGCGCAGCTTCAGATGCCGATTATTACGCCGGTTGCCGATGAGGCATGGAGCACCAAGGAGGCGATTGCCTCTGAGGAAGATATGCCGGAGTGGGGCGATCAGGAAGCCCGCGGCATCGGCATGGAGGTATCCACGGCCGCTTCTGTACTGGCGTCCGGTTCCAACGCAGTCATTCTGAAACATCCGACTTCCGTTGCGACCATATCTGCATTGATCAAAGAACTGGTGTAATCGAGGAGGAGGAATCATACCATGGCTTTAAAAGGATTAGATATTTTCAAACTGACACCCAAGACGAACTGCAAGGAGTGCGGCAGCCCGACCTGCATGGCCTTCTCGATGAAGGTGGCGCAGGGCGCGGTGGATCTTTCCAAGTGCCCGCATATGTCGGAGGAGGCTCTTGCGACGCTGTCCGAGGCGACGGCTCCGCCTATGAAGACGATCAAGGTCGGTACCGGCGACGCCGAGTACAGCCTGGGCGGTGAGACCGTTCTGGCCAGACATGAGAAGACCTTTGTCAGCAGACCGCGTTTCGCGGTGAACCTGACCGCAGACATGGATATCGACGTGGTGATGGCGGAAGTAAAGAAGGTAGATTATGACCGTATCGGCGAGCAGATGCACGCGGAGATGGTCTACGTGGAGTATACCGGTGACAGCGCGGCTTATGTTGAGGCTGTGAAGAAGGTCTGTGGCATCGGCAAGACGATCATCCTTGGCTGCAAGGACGTCGCGGCGGCGAAGGCAGCCCTCGAGGTATGCAAGGCTGAGAAGCCGATCCTGGATGGAGCGGACGCTTCCAACTATGCGGACATGGTTGCCGCTGCAAAGGATGCGGGCGCGGTGCTCGGCGTGACCGGAGCGGATATCAATGAGCTCTACGACACGACTGCTGCGATTGAGAAGCTGGGTTACAAGGAACTCGTGCTCGACACGACCGGAGCGGATATCAAGACAACCTTCGCGACCACGGTGCAGGTGCGCCGTGCCTGCCTGGCAAAGACCCCGGACAGAACCTGCGGCTATCCGTCGATCGTAAATCTTTCGAAGATTGCGCCGAACGATGAGCCGATGCAGATCGCGCTCGCGTCCATGTTCGTGCTGAAGTACGGCTCCATCATCGTGATGGATACGATGAACTATGCCAGAGCGCTTCCGCTGTATGGCCTGCGTCAGAACGTTTACACCGATCCGCAGAAGCCGATGAAGGTGGAGCCGGGCATCTATCCGCTGAACGGCGGCGATGAGAATTCGGTTGTGCTGACGACGGTTGACTTCGCGCTTACCTACTTCGTGGTTTCCGGCGAGCTGGAGCGCTCCGGCGTGCCCTGCAACCTCGTGATCAGCGACGCGGGAGGACTTTCCGTGCTGACGTCCTGGGCGGCCGGCAAATTCTCCTCGACCTCGATCTCGAAGTTCATCATCGAGAATGTTGAGCCGAAGATTAAGTGCAGGAAGCTGATCATCCCCGGAAAGGTCGCCGTGCTGAAGGGCGATGTGGAAGCGAAGCTTCCGGGCTGGGAAGTGATCGTGGCTCCGAACGAAGCGGTGCAGCTTGTAAAATTCCTGAAGGACATGCAGGCGGCCGGAGAGATTTAAACTGTGAATGGCCCCGTCGCCTTCCGCGGCGGGGTACAAATAAATAATCAAAAAGGAGAACATGACTATGGCAAAATTTGTAGTAATCGGTGAGAGACTGTCCACGACCGCACCGAGCGTCAACAAGGCTTTCACCTCGAGAGATCCGGAGCCGATCATTCAGCGCGCGAAGCAGCAGCTGGACGCGGGCGCGACCTATCTGGATGTCAACATCGGACCGGCTGAAAACGATGGACCCGATCTGATGAAGTGGGCGGTGCAGCTGCTTCAGAGCGAGTTCGACAATGTCCCGCTGGCGCTTGATACGGCGAACAAGGCCGCGATCGAGGCGGGCATCTCCGTCTACAACCGCGCGAAGGGTAAGCCGATCGTCAACTCCGCTGACGCTGCGGGCAGAATCGAGTACATAGACCTCGCCGCCGCAAATGACGCCATTGTCATCGCTCTGTGCAACGGCGAAGGCATCGCGAAGGACAACGACGAGCGTATGATGTACTGCCAGACCATGCTTGAGAGAGGTATGGAGCACGGCATGGATCCGTCCGATCTCTGGTTTGATCCGCTGTTCCTTGTCATCAAGGGCATGCAGGACAAGCAGATGCAGATTCTGGAATGCATCAAGATGATTTCCGATATGGAGCTGAACTCCACCGGCGGTCTTTCCAATAACTCGAACGGCATGCCGAAGCACATTCGTCCGATCATGGACTCCGCGATGGTTGCCATGGCTATGATGTGCGGCCTGACCTCCGCGATCGTGAATCCGAACGACCTGCGTCTGATGGAGACGATCAAGTCCTGCGATATCATCAAGAATAACAATCTGTATGCAGACTCCTATCTGGAGATCTGATCAGAGAGAGATAAGGAGGCACAAACATTTTGTGCCTCTTTGTATATAAGCAGACATATAAACAGGAGGTAATTGTAAAATGGGTGCTTTGACAGATTTAATCTATGGGGGTTCCAATGCGGTGGCGGGCCTGACAGAGGGTGCTGTGAACGACGCGATCGCGAAACACGGGGAGGATGCGAAGGTATCTTTTGGCGATACGGCGTATTTCCTTCCGACCATCTACGCGGCCACGGGCGTAAAGGTCGCGAAGCTCGGCGATCTGCCGGCCTGTGTAGGCGTGCTGAAAAGCCTGATTACCAATGAGGAGGATCTGGGGGCGGCTCTGAACGCAGGTCTTGCGACGGCAGTCGGCGCGGAGATTCTCGAGGCTCTGAAGTATGTGGAGAGCGAGAATCCTTATGCGGAGGACAGCGGCATCGGCTTTGTGCCGGATCCGATCATCCGTTCCCTCGGTGTTCCGCTTGTGACGGGCGATATCCCCGGTGTGGCGGTTATCCTTGGTAAAGCGGACAATGCGGCGGACGTGGCGAAGATTGTGAAGGATTACCAGAGCAAGGGTATCATGTCCTTCCTGGTGGGCGATGTCATCGAGCAATGTATGGAGGGCGGCGTGAAAATTGGCCTCGATTATCGTGTCGTTCCGCTCGGACATGATGTGACGGCTGTGATCCATGTTGTGACGGTCGCGATCCGCGCGGCACTGATCTTCGGCAATGTGAAGCCGGGCGACCTGGCGGGACTTCTCGCCTACACGAAGGAGCGTGTACCGGCCTATGTGAATACCTTCGGAGCACTGGATGCAGTGACCGTATCCGCGGGCGCAGGCGCGATTGCACTGGGCTTTCCGGTGATCGCGGACATCGATCTCGGCGATCTGCAGATCGCGGGGGCGCTGGAATCCGTGACCGACCATGACGCGACGGTGAAGAAGAGCCTTGAGCTTCGCAATATTAAGATTAAAGTAACAGAGATTCCGATTCCGGTAGCATTCGCCTCCACCTATGAGGGCGAGATCATCCGCCGCGGCGATATGCAGATCGAGTTTGACGGTTCCAGAAAGGACTGCTTCGAGCTGGTCGTCACGAAGGACGCCTCTGAGATCGAGGATCATGAGTTCAAGCTCATCGGACCGGATTTCGACGCGATGGAAGAGGGCAGCAAGCAGAACATCGCCTACATCGTGAGTGTTGCGGGCAAGAACATGCAGTCCGACTTCGAGCCGGTCTTCGAGCGCAAGTTCCACAGCTATATCAACTGCGTGGAGGGTATTATGCACACCGGACAGCGTGACATGATCCGCGTCCGTATCAGCAAGGACACCTTTGCAGCGGGCTTCCGCGCCAAGGATCTGGCGGAGGTGCTGTACTGCAATGTCATGAACGAGTTCGACGCGGTTGTCGACAAGTGTTCTGTGACGATCGTGACCGATGCGGCAGAGTGCACGAAGCTTCGTCACGAGCTGGCGGTTCCGGCTTATGACGCGCGTGATGAGAGACTGACCTCTCTGACTGACGAGTCCGTGCCGGTCTACTACAGCTGCATCATGTGCCAGGCATTTTCGCCGAGCCATGTGTGCGTTGTCACCCCGGAGCGCCTCGGACTTTGCGGCGCTGTGTCGTGGCTTGACGCGAAGGCTACGAACCAGCTCGATCCGGAAGGACCCTGCCAGGTCATCACCAAGGAGCGCGTGATCGATGAGAACCTCGGCCGTTACGAGGATGTCGATGAGGCTGTGAACAAGTTCTCGCAGGGCGCTCTTGAGCATGTGACGCTCTACTCCATCATGGAAGACCCGATGACCTCCTGCGGCTGCTTCGAGTGCATCTGCGGTATCGAGCCCTTCTCGAACGGCGTGATTATTGCAAACCGTGAATACGCGGGCATGACGCCTCTGGGCATGACCTTCGCGGATCTGGCCGGTATGACCGGCGGCGGCGTGCAGACCCCGGGCTTCATGGGCCACGGCAAGCATTTCATCTCCTCCAAGAAGTTCATGAAGGCAGAGGGCGGCGTGGAGCGCATCGTCTGGATGCCGAAGGATCTGAAGGATCAGGTGAGCGAGCGTCTGAACGAGACCGCGAAGGAGCTCTACGGCATCGACAATTTCTGCGATATGATCGGTGACGAGACCATCGCGACTGAGCCCGAAGCGCTGCTCGAGTACCTGACCGAGAAAGGACATCCGGCGCTGGGGCTGGAGCCGATGATGTAAGCTGCCGGGACTGCGTATGCAGTCCCAGCGGATTTCCCATAGGGAAAGTCGCGTAAGGCTCCGAAGGAGACTGGCAGCTTAACGACAGAAATGCGAAGCATTTCTGGAGTCTGAAGCTTTCACCCGACCGATCAGCGACAGAATCTTTTAGCGGCGTCAGCTGCGACAGACGTGCGAAAGCACGGCTGGATTCTGGAGCCTTCTTAGTAAGGGAAATAAGCGTAAAATTTAATACCTGAACCCTGGTCTACGGGGCACCGGTTTTCTGATGCCCCGTAGTTAACCGAAAAAGCCTTTTTAATGGAGACAGAATATTATGCCCAATGTAACATTTCGATATGAAGACGGCGCTGCGACGACCGTCGCGGTGACAACCGGAGAGAACCTGTTGGAGGTGGCGCGCAAAGCGAATGTAGCCATTGATGCACCTTGTTCAGGCAACGGGTCCTGCGGGAAATGCAGAGTAAAATATATCAGTGGCGATTTGAAGACAGAACAGACAAGACACATTTCCGACGAGGATTTCAGGGAGGGCGTTCGCCTGGCCTGCGCCAGTACCATCGAAGGAGATGTGGAGATCCTGGTACCGGACATCGCGTCCGCCTACAAGAGCCGCATGAAGGTGGCCGATTTGAGCTCGAAGGAAGAGGTTGCCATCTTTGAGCAGGCGAAGCAGGACGTGGCGGAGGCCGGTATTCCCTTTGAAAATAATTTTCAGGTCGTGGAGCTGTCGATGGAGGAACCGACGCTCGACGACACTATGCCCGACAATGAGCGGCTGATCCGTGCCATTCAGGCCGTAGCGGGCGTGGAGAAAGTGAAACTGACTTATCAGGTGCTGAAGAAGCTGGCGGACGCGCTGCGCGACAACGCTTTCCACGTGAATGCCGTACTGAAAAAGGGCGCTCATGGCGTGCTGGTCTATGATGTGCTGCCGCCGGATGACGACCGTATCTTCGGTCTTGCGGTGGATATCGGTACGACGACCGTGTCGGCGGTCATCCTGAATCTGAAGGACGGCAGTCTTGTGGCAAAGGCTTCTTCCGGAAACGGACAGATTCGCTTCGGCGCGGACGTGATCAACCGGATCATTGAGTCCCGGAAGCCCGGCGGCAGCGCGAAGCTGCAGCGGGCCATTGTCGAGGAGACGATCAACCCGATGATTCACAATATGTGCCACAGCGCCGGTATCCATGGAAGCCATATTTATCATATGTGCATTGCGGGCAACAGCACGATGAACCATCTGCTGATGGGCGTCAACGCGGATCCGCTGCGCATGGAGCCCTACATTCCGACCTTCTTTGAGACGGACAATGTGGACGCCTATGACCTTGGTCTGCATGTGCATCCGGACGCACGGGTCATCATTTCGCCAAATATCGGCAGCTACGTGGGCGGTGATATCACGGCGGGTACGCTGGTCAGCATGATCTGGAACAAGCCGGAATTTAACCTTTTTATCGATCTTGGGACAAACGGCGAGATCGTGTTCGGCAATTCAGACTTTATGATGAGCTGCGCCTGTTCCGCGGGACCGGCCTTTGAGGGCGGCGACATCAGCTGCGGCATGCGTGCGACGGACGGCGCGATCGAAGCCTGCACGATTGATGCGCACACGATGGAGCCGACGCTCACGATTGTCGGTGATGAGGGGCAGAAGCCGGTAGGTCTCTGTGGCTCCGGCATCATCGACGTGATTGCGGAGCTGTTCCGCTGCGGCATCATCAGCCCGAAGGGCAAGTTCATCCGTGAGGGTGAGAGAGTGCGGCACGACGCCTACGGCGTCGGCAGCTATGTGCTCGCATTTAAAGAGGACGCGGCGGGGCACAAGGACGTTGTGATCAACGAGGTCGACATCGACAACTTTATCCGCGCGAAGGGCGCGATTTTCTCGGCGGTCTGCACGATGCTGCGCTCGCTTGACTTTGACGTGTCGATGATCGAGAATGTGTACGTCGCGGGCGGCATCGGAAGCGGCATCAATATGCGCAATGCTGTGGTGATCGGCATGTTCCCGGATATCGAGCTTGACAAGTTCCATTATATCGGCAATTCCTCGCTGACCGGCGCCTACTGCATGACGCTCTCGGACGCGGCGGAGGAGAAGGTGCATGAGCTCTCTCACAATATGACCTACATGGAGCTCAGCACGGAGCCGGGCTATATGGACGAGTTTGTGGCGGCCTGCTTCCTTCCGCATACCGATACTTCGCTCTTCCCGAGCGTGAAACAGGAGGAAATCTGATTTTGGAGATTGAGAATCATAAGGAAGAAGTGCCCTTCGAGCATTATCTGGAAAAATACAGCTCGCTCGACCCGCAGGAGGCTGCAGGAAGATTGAACATTGTGTATGATGCGGAGGGCAGGTTCCATTTCCGGTTCATGGGGTACGCCTATGAGGCGGCCTGGCCGGAGTTCGAGATCACCTCGCAGGATGCGGACGCTGGAGATCTGCTGATGACGAGTCTTCCGGCAAAGACCTTCATTCTGCGCTATCTTCTCGAAGGGCAGTATGTCCGTTCGAGCGGACGATTTATGACCTTCCGGGAGGTGCCGGTCTACGGCGAGCTGTACAACAAGCCTTTCGACGGTCGCTGCATCAAGCGCCTGACCTATGGTTTCGGTTACAAGCTGTCGGTTTTCGCCGCGGCGATGGAGCGGATCCCCGGTGCGCTGCGGATCAAGATGGGCGACATCGCCTATGAGTTTGAGCTGATCGACGGCTACCGGATGCGCTTCATCTTCTGGGAGGGCGACGACGAATTTCCGCCCTCGGCGCAGATCCTCTACAGCGACAATTTCCAGTTCGGCTTCCACGCCGAGGACATGGTCGTGGCGGGAGATCTGTCCATCACGACGTTGAAGAAGCTCTGCGCATAGGAATGCGGAATCCTACAAAGTGTATGATGTGAAATATTTATCAAAGTCGTATACTGCGGGAGGAAGCAGGGGAAATACATTCCTTTGTTAAAAAGAAAACAATGCGCAGACGCGCGGCCTTCCGCGGATACCCTGTCCGTGGATGAGAAAGGAGAAAAACGATGGGATTCAAGAGCGACATTGAGATTGCACAGGAATGCGAGATGAAGCCGATTACCGAGATCGCTGCGGCGGCCGGTATCGACGACAAGTATCTGGAGCAGTACGGAAAGTACAAGGCGAAGATTGATTACAATCTGCTGAAGGATACGGATGCGGAGAATGGCAAGCTGATTCTTGTGACCGCGATCAACCCGACTCCGGCGGGCGAGGGCAAGACGACGACCTCTGTGGGTCTCGCGGACGGCCTGAAGAAGATCGGCAAGAATGTTATGGTAGCGCTGCGTGAGCCGTCCCTCGGACCGGTCTTCGGCGTGAAGGGCGGAGCGGCCGGCGGCGGATATGCGCAGGTGGTTCCGATGGAGGACATCAACCTTCACTTCACCGGCGACTTCCACGCGATTGGCGCGGCGAACAACCTGCTTGCGGCGATGATCGACAACCACATTTTCCAGGGCAACGAGCTGAACATTGATCCGCGGAAGATCACCTGGAGAAGATGCGTGGATATGAACGACCGTCAGCTTCGTAATGTAGTGGATGGTCTTGGCGGCAGGACGAACGGCACGCCGAGAGAGGATGGCTATGACATTACCGTGGCGTCCGAGATTATGGCGGTGCTCTGTCTGGCGAGCGATATCAATGATCTGAAGGAGAGACTTTCCAGAATTATCGTCGGTTATACATATGGAAAGCCTTCCGAGCAGAAGCCGGTCACCGCTGGTGATCTGAATGCGCAGGGCGCAATGGCGGCTCTTCTGAAGGACGCTCTGAAGCCGAACCTGGTACAGACGCTCGAGGGAACCCCGGCGATCGTGCACGGCGGACCTTTCGCGAACATCGCTCACGGCTGCAACTCCGTGACCGCGACCAAGATGTGCCTGAAGTTGGCGGACTACACCGTGACGGAGGCGGGCTTTGGCGCTGACCTCGGTGCTGAGAAGTTCCTCGATATCAAGTGCCGTATGGCGGGACTCAAGCCGAACGCGGTTGTCATCGTGGCGACGGTTCGCGCGCTGAAGTACAACGGCGGCGTGCCGAAGGCAGAGCTGAACAGTGAGAATCTCGAAGCGCTGGAGAAGGGTCTTCCGAACCTTCTGAAGCATGTGAGCAACATCACGAATGTCTACAAGCTTCCGTGCGTGGTCGCGATCAACGAGTTCCCGACCGACACGCAGGCAGAGGTCGACCTTGTCGAGAGAAAGTGCAAGGAGCTCGGCGTCAATGTCGTCCTGTCCCAGGTATGGGCGAAAGGCGGCGAAGGCGGTGTCAAGCTGGCCGAGGAAGTTGTACGTCTCTGCGAGCAGCCGAACGATAGCTTCAGCTTCGCCTATGAGCTTGAGGGCAGCATCGAGGAGAAACTCGATCAGATCGTGAAGAAGGTCTACGGCGGCAAGGGCGTGGTTCTGACCGCGAACGCAAAGAAGCAGGCGAAGCAGCTTGAGGATCTTGGCTTTGGCAATTGCCCGATCTGCGTGGCGAAGACGCAGTACAGCCTGACTGATGATGAGAAGAAGCTCGGCGCTCCGACCGATTTCGAGGTTACGGTGCGCAATCTGAAGATTTCCGCAGGCGCGGGCTTCATCGTGGCGCTGACCGGCGAGATCATGACGATGCCGGGTCTGCCGAAGGTACCGGCGGCCGAGAAGATCGACGTCGACGAGAACGGAAAGATCACCGGACTGTTCTAAGTCGGATAACAGCAAAATGTTGGTGCTGTATGCTTGTCAGGATGCCGCACCACCAGCGAAGGCAGGGGACCCTAAAAGTTCCCTGCCCGAATCCATGCATATGACGATATCAGGATTCCGGGATAAGTGAAACTGCTTCACGGAAATCCAGGGCATTGCATAACAGATCTTATATGGAGGAAATGATGGGATTTACGACCAATACCTGTGAGGAATTTGTGGATGTGCTGGCGTCGAAGGCGCCGGTACCGGGCGGCGGCGGTGCGTCGGCGCTCGTCGGCGCGATTGGCATGGCGCTCGGCAACATGGTCGGCAGCCTGACCGTTGGAAAGAAGAAATACGCGGACGTGGAGGCCGATATTGTCGCACTGAAAGAGAAGGCGACCGCGCTGCAGGCGGATTTTCTGCGTCTGGTGGAGGCTGACGCCAAGGCTTTTGAGCCGCTTTCGAAGGCTTACGGCATGCCGCGTGAGACGGAGGAAGAGAAGGCCGAGAAGGCCCGCGTGATGGCGATCGTGCTGAAAGACGCCTGCGCGGTGCCGATGGAGATTATGGAGAAGTGCTGCGAGGCGATCGACGTGATCGAGGAGTTTGCAGCGAAGGGCTCGGCGCTGGCAATCTCCGATGCGGGCGTCGGCGTATGCTTCTGCAAGGCGGCGCTTCTGGGAGCGTCCCTCAATGTCTATATCAATACGAAGTCGATGGCGGATAAGGAATACGCGGCGTCGCTCAATGAAAAAGCGGATAAAATGATCGCGGACTACAGCAAAAAGGCGGATGAGATTTTCGCGGCTGTGAACGCGAGACTGAGATAGGAGGAGCGAAGATAAGATGGCGAAGCAATTACTGGGAAAAGAAGTGACAGCGGCTCTCAATGAGCGGATCAAGGCCGATGTGGCCGCGCTGAAGGAGAAGGGCGTGAATCCGACGCTTGGTATCATCCGT
This sequence comes from Lachnospiraceae bacterium, assembly GCA_020860645.1. Taxonomy (GTDB): domain Bacteria; phylum Bacillota; class Clostridia; order Lachnospirales; family Lachnospiraceae; genus Hominiventricola. The sequence goes on from JAJBTX010000111.1 coordinate 23,115, forward strand.
GTGGGCGAGAGACCGGACGATCTTTCCTATGAGAGAGGCGCGACGAAGCGCTGTGAGACCCTAGGCGTGGAGTATAAGAAATACCTGCTTCCGGCTGATGTCAGCCAGGAAGAACTGCTGAAGGTGATCGATGAGGTGAACAAGGACGACGGCATCCACGGCGTTCTGATGTTCCGTCCGCTGCCGAAGCACATCAACCAGGCCGTGGTCGAGAACGCGCTCTGCCCGGATAAGGATGTGGACTGCCAGACGGATGCATCCCTCGGCGGCGTCTTCACGGGCAAGCAGGTTGGATTCCCGCCCTGCACGCCGCAGGCCTGCATGGAGATTCTTGACCACTACGGCATCGACTGCACGGGCAAGAAAGCGGTCGTCATCGGCCGTTCGCTGGTCGTCGGCAAGCCGGCCGCGCAGATGCTGATCAAGAAGAACGCGACGGTGACGACCTGCCACACGAAGACGATCGACATGCCGTCCGTGACGCGGGAGGCTGAGATTCTGATCGTGGCCGCGGGCCGCGCGGGCGTTGTGGGAGCGGAGTACGTCTCCCCGGGACAGATTGTTATTGATGTTGGCATCAATGTGAATGCAGAAGGTAAGCTCTGCGGCGACGTCGACTACGCGGCGGTGGAGCCGATCGTCGACGCGATCACGCCGGTGCCGGGCGGCGTCGGCAGTGTGACGACCTCCGTGCTGGTCGGTCACGTCGTGGAAGCTGCCAAGAGAAAGTTTGCTTAATCTATGCGTATCAGTATGCAGATTCTGGCGGACCGTGTCCGCCAGAATTATCCAGACTGCCGCGCGGGAGAGCTGTCAGACGAGATGAATCTCAAGCGGCCGCTTTTTTATCAGAACGGTGCCAGTCTCCGGAAAAATAAAGTTTATATTACCCATGAGAGCGAGCTGTCACAGGAGGTTCTGGAGTCGCACGGCGATAACCTGCTGCTCGTGGTGGAGGACGCCGGGCATGGGGAGACGGAGCCGCCGCCGGGCGTTGTCTTTTTTGCGGAAGACTGCGATCCAGAGGTGCTCTTCAACACCGTACAGCGCGCTTTTGACACCTACGATGCCTGGGATGAGCGGATGCAGAGTATGGCGCTGTCCGAGAGCACGATGAAGGCGCTGCTCGACGCTTCTTACCGGATTTTCCACAATCCGATCATGGTCACCACAAAGGAGGGCTTTGTGGTGGATCACAGCTCCCTGATGGATTCCGTCGCGGAACTGCAGAGTGTGCTGCAAAACAGCCGGATTCCGGAGGAAACCTCTGATGGGGCTTTCTGGCCGGTGCAGCGATATCAGGACGCGGAGAGTGGAAGAAACGGCCTGTTTACAGAGATTTACGACAAGAACAGGAACGCCTACCGGGTTATTCTGCTGGAAATCTCACGCCGGCTGAAGACCTCCGATGAACACCTGCTGCTGCATCTGTCCAAGTACATTGAGCAGATGGTGGAGCGCTTCACGGTGGTGCAGCCGGAGGTCAGTTATACGCTCGACCGCCTGCTGTCCAATGTCCTGACAGACGACAAAATTGAGAAATCCTCTCTGCGCGCGCGTTTTCAGAGTTTTCACTGGGAGGAAAGCCACAGCTATTTCTGCATGAACATCCATATGTCGACGGTTGACCGGCAGAATCTGACGGTGATTCGCTTTCTCTGTAATCGGATTGAGGGATTGATAAAAGAAAGCTGTGCGTTCTTTATGGATGAGCGCATCGTGGTCTATGTGAATCTGTCACTGGGAGAAACCACGCTTGATGAGGCGCTGGAAGCGGTGAGCGCTTTTCTGAAGGCCAGTTATCTGAAGGCGGGTATCAGCTATGCCTTTACCGGGCTTAGCCCGATGAAGCAGTATTATCTGCAGTCCCGTATCGCGCTGGAGGAGGGGATGAAGCGCTATCCGTTGCGCTGGGTGAACCGTTTTGAGGATATTGCCCTCGATTATCTGATGGGGAAGTGCACGGAGCTGCTCGACCCGGAGGTTGTCTGCAGCCGCGCAGTGCTGACCTTAAGGGAGTACGACCGGGAGCACAAGACCGATTACTATGAGACGCTGCGCACCTATATTTCCTGTCAGATGAACGCGGTGCAGGCGGCAAAAACGCTTTTCATCCATCGCAGTACCTTCCTGTACCGGATGGCGCATATCAAAGAGCTGATTCAGATCGATCTCGACGATCCAAACCAGCTCCTGTATCTTCTGCTGACTTATCGGCTGCTGGAGCCGGAGGAGGAGAAATCCGCCAGTTCCGACAGCGATTCCCATTCTTCATAGAGGCTGTCCAGCTCCTGCCGGACGGCTTCTTTTTCTGTGGAGAGCTCCGTTACCTTTGCAACATCGGTGAAAATCTCCTCGCGCGCGAGAAGCCCGTCGATCTCGCCATCGCGCTGCTCCAGCTCCTCAATACGGCGCTCCACGCGCTTCAGATCATTCTGCAGCTTTCGCAGACGCGCCTGTTCTTCCTTCTGCTGCTGCCAGTCGAGCTTCGCGCCGCTCCCGGAAGGCGCGGGCGCGGCTTCATCGGGAACGGTCGATGTGCCGGTGAAATTTGTCATGCTTTCCTTTTTTTCCAGGTAATAATCATAATTCCCGAGATATTCCGTCAGCGTTCCTTCATGCAGGTCCAGCACGCGCGTGGCGACTGCGTTGATGAAATAGCGGTCGTGGGAGACGAAGAGGACCGTGCCCGTGTAGTGGTTCAGCGCGTCCTCGAGTACCTCCTTCGACACGATATCGAGGTGGTTGGTCGGCTCGTCGAGAATCAGGAAATTCGCCTCGGAGAGCATCAGCTTCGCGAGGGAGACGCGGCCCCGCTCGCCGCCGCTTAAGGCGCTGATGCGCTTGAACACGTCGTCGCCCGTGAAGAGAAAGGCGGCCAGTACGCTGCGGATCTTCGTATTGTTCAGCGTCGGATAGGCGTCGGACATCTCCTCAAAGAGTGTCTTTTCCATATGAAGAACATGGTGCTCCTGATCGTAGTAGCCGATCTGCACGCGGGAGCCGAGATGTACCTCTCCGGCGTCCGCGGGAATCACGCCGTTTAAGATCTTCAGGATCGTCGTCTTGCCCGTCCCGTTCGCGCCGATCAGTGCGACGCGTTCGCCCCGTTTGATCTCAAAATTCAGATCGGAGAACAGCGTCTGCGGTGGGAAGGCCTTTGCAAGATTCAGCACGGTCAGCACGTCATTTCCACTCGTGATGCGCGGTTCGAGGCGGATGCGCATATCCGACCGGGTCTCGGAAGGACGGTCGAGTACTTCCATCTTGTCCAGCATCTTCTCGCGGCTCTCGGCGCGCCGGATGGACTTCTCACGGTTGAAGGACTTCAGCTTCGTGATGACCTCCTCCTGATGCCGGATCTCGCGCTGCTGGTTCAGCCAGGCGTGCATACGCGCCTCGCGGATCTGCGCCTTTTTCTGCGCGTACTGCGCGTAATTGCCGGAGAAAACCGTGACCTCGCCCTGGTCGATCTCGATAATTTTGGTGACGACGCGGTTCAGAAAATAGCGGTCGTGGGAGACGATGAGCACTGCGCCGGGGTAATTCATCAGAAAGGTCTCAAGCCAGGTGATCGAGCCCATGTCGAGATGGTTCGTCGGCTCGTCCAGCAGGATGAGATCCGGGCGGGTGAGCAGAAGCTTGCCGAGCGCGACGCGTGTCTTCTGACCGCCGGAGAGGGTAGACACATGTTTCCCGAAATCCTCCTCGCCGAAGCCCAGCCCTTTCAGCACGCCGGTGATCTCGCTCTTCCAGGCGTAGCCATTTTTCTGCTCAAACTCACGGTTCAGCTCGGCGTAGCGCTCCATCAGCGCCTGCAGCTCTCCGCCCTGCGCGCGCTTCATCTCCATTTCAGCGTTTCGCATGCACTCTTCCAGTTCGAGGACGTCCTGTCTGGCCGTCAGCAGCTCGTCGAAGATCGTGCTGTCGCTCTCCATCTCCTGGTACTGCGCGAGGTAACCGATGCTGCAGCCCCGCGTGAGGGCAGCCTGTCCCTCGTCTGCGGGCATTTCCCCCATAATAATCTTCAGAAGCGTGGATTTCCCGGCTCCGTTGATGCCGACGATCGCGGCTTTCTCTCTTTCTTCTATATGAAAAGAGGCGCTTTTCAGAACCTCGTGGTCCCCGAACGCCTTGCTGATATGCTGGCAGGATAAAATCATGGCGGCTCCTGTTATGTTTTGAAAGCCTTTAAGGCCGGGCTTTCGGTGTAAATTGCGCCCGCGTAAGCGGACATGTCCGTCTGCTATGATACCCGAAAGAGAAAAAAAAGGCAAGAGCTTTTGCTTTCACTTGCTATTTACGGATTATTCTAGTATAATTTAAAAAGAATGTTTTGGAGGAGGTACATAATGAACGTTTACACAACAGACAGCATCCGCAATGTGGTAATTCTGGGGCACGGGGGCAGCGGAAAGACCAGCCTGGTGGAAGCGATGGCGCATGTATCCGGCCTGACCAGCCGTCTCGGCAAGGTCGCGGACGGCACGACCATCAGCGATTACGATAAAGAGGAGATTAAGCGCAAGTTTTCGATCAACACTTCAGTCGTCCCGCTCATCTGGGAAAACGCGAAGATCAATATCCTGGACACGCCGGGCTACTTCGATTTCGTGGGAGAGGTCGAGGAGGCGGTTGCGGTCGCGGACGCCGCGGTCATCGTCGTATCCGGCAAGGCTGGCGTCGAGGTCGGCACGGAGAAGGCCTGGGAGTACTGTGAGAAATATAAGCTGCCGCGCATGTTCTTCGTCTCCGACATGGATGTGGACAATGCGTCCTTCCGCGCGGTCGTCGAGCGTCTGACCGAGCTCTATGGCAAGAAGATCGCGCCCTTCTATCAGCCGATCCGTGAGAACGAGAAGTTCGTCGGCTATGTGAATGTCATGAAGATGGAGGGCCGTCGCTTCACCGGTATTGGAAAGAGAGAGACCTGCGATATCCCGGATTACTGTAAGCCGAATCTTGAGATCTACCGCGAGGCCATGATGGATGCGGTCGCGGAGACCAGCGAGGAATTCATGGAGCGCTATTTTGAGGGCGACGAGTTCTCCGTTGCGGAGATTCGCTCCGCGATGAAGACGAATGTCATGGACGGCAGTATCGTGCCGGTGACGATGGGCTCCAGCGTCGAACTGCGCAACATCCACAATGTGATGAACGATATCGTGGAGCTGTTCCCCTCACCGGACAAGAAGAGCTGCGTGGGCGTCAATATGAAGACAAACGAGATCTTCCAGGCGGACTACAATTTCTCAAAGGCGAAATCCGCATATGTTTTCAAGACGATCGCGGATCCCTTTATCGGAAAATATTCTCTGGTCAAGGTCTGTTCCGGCGTGCTGAAATCAGACGATGTTCTGTACAACAGCAGCACCGAGAGTGAGGAGAAGGTAGGCAAACTCTATGTGATGCGCGGCAATAAGCCGGAGGAGATCGCGGAGCTGCACGCAGGCGACATCGGCGCGCTCGGTAAGGCGAGCTGCAGGACCGGAGACAGCCTCTCGACGAAGGCCACGCCGGTCGTCTATGGAAAGACGGAGATCTCGCAGCCCTATACTTACATGGCCTATCGCGCGAAGAAGAAGGGCGAGGAGGACAAGATTGCCCAGGCGCTCGCAAAGATCATGGACGAGGATCTGACGGTCAGGACGGTCAACGACGGACAGAACCGCCAGACGCTCCTCTATGGGATGGGCGACCAGCATCTGTCGGTCATCGTCAGCACGCTGCAGGAGAAATACAAGGTAGAAGTAGAGCTCGTAAAGCCGAAGGTGGCCTTCAAGGAGACCATCCGCAAGAAATCCGATGTGGAATACAAGCACAAAAAGCAGTCCGGCGGACATGGCCAGTACGGTCACGTCAAGATGACCTTCGAGCCCTCCGGCGCTCTCGAGACTCCCTACATATTCGAGCAGAAGGTCGTCGGCGGTGCGGTGCCGAAGAATTACTTCCCGGCAGTCGAGAAGGGTATTCAGGATTCTGTCCTTGCAGGTCCGCTGGCCGGTTATCCGGTCGTCGGCGTGCGTGCAACGCTCTACGACGGTTCCTATCATGCGGTTGACTCGTCCGAGATGGCTTTCAAGACCGCGTCGGTGCAGGCCTTCAAGAAGGGCTTTATGGATGCGTCCCCGATCCTTCTCGAGCCGATCGAGACTGTGACCGTCCTTGTGCCGGATAAATATACCGGCGACGTGATGGGCGATCTCAATAAGAGAAGAGGGCGTGTGCTCGGCATGAACCCGGCGGGCGGCGGAAAGACCGAAGTCGTGGCAGAGGTGCCGATGATGGAGCTCTTTGGATACTCGACGGATCTGCGCTCCATGACCGGCGGCAGCGGCGTCTACTCTTATGAATTTGCGCGCTACGAGCAGGCTCCGTCCGATGTGCAGGAGAAGGAGGTTGCGGCGAGGGCCGCGGCCGAGGCATAGTTAATCAATAGACAGTTTCGCATATTTGTTTGCTCATGAGGATAAGGAAAAAGGCATTGTCTCAGGAAGGCGATGTCTTTTTCCGAGTAAGAGGGGATAAAAGTATGAAGAAATACCTGAAAATCTGTCTGGAACGGGTGTGGCTTCTGCTCCGCTGGCTGCTGGTGGCGGGGCTGACGGGGGTTCTGCTGGGAATCCTGGGCGGTCTGTTCGGGCGCTGCATCAGTCTGGTGACGGCCTTTCGCACGGCACATCCCTTTATGCTGTATCTGCTCCTGGTCGCGGGACTTCTGATTGTGGCGCTTTATCGCCTTGATCCCTATAAATCCAGTACCAATGTCGTGCTGGAGGGCGTCAGCTCGGATTCCTACGTGCCGCTTCGCATGGCGCCGCTGATCACGGCGGCGACGGTGCTGACGCACGCCTGCGGCGGTTCCGCCGGGCGTGAGGGCGCGGCGCTGCAGCTCGGCGGCAGCATCGGCGGGACGCTGGGCAGAGTGCTGAAGCTTGATGAATATGACCGTCGGCTGATGATTATGTGCGGCATGAGCGCAGGCTTTTCAGCGCTGTTTGGCACACCGCTGACCGCGACGGTCTTTTCGATGGAGGTCATCAGCGTCGGCATCATGCAGTATGCAGCGATCGTTCCCTGTGCGCTTGCCTCGCTCACGGCTGCCGCGGTCGCGGGGATGGTCGGAGCGGAGGGGGAACACTTTGTGATCGCGAATATTCCGGAATTCACGTTTTCGAGCGCGGGCTTCGTGCTCCTCTTCGCGGTCGCCTGCGCCGCGGTCAGCATCCTGTTCTGCCTGATTCTGCACAGGACAGAGCATCTTTATCACAAATATATTCCGAATGAGTGGCTGCGTGTGGTCGCGGGCGCGCTGCTGATTATCCTGATGACCCGGCTGCTCGGGACGACCGACTATCTCGGCACCGGCATGGGCGTGATCGAGCGCGCCGTCGGGGGAGAGACTGTGGCCGCCGCTTTTCTGATCAAGATGGTGTTCACGGCCGTCACGCTCGGCTGCGGCTTCAAGGGCGGGGAGATTGTCCCGACGCTCTTCGTTGGCGCGACCTTCGGCTGCCTTATCGGGCAGATTTTCGGCTTTTCGCCCTCCCTCGCCGCGGCCTGCGGCATGGCGGCTCTGTTCTGCGGCGTGACGAACTGTCCGCTTTCGTCGCTGTTTCTCAGCTTTGAGCTCTTCGGCTTCGAGGCGATGCCTTATTTTCTGCTGGTTGTTGCGGTGAGCTATATGGAATCCGGTTACTTCGGTCTCTATCACAGCCAGAAAATCCTGTACTCGAAGACGAAGCTTCAGTTTATCAACCGGAAGACAAGGGAGTGAAAAAGTATGAGGAAAGAGGGAAAGATTGATCGGGAAGACATGCTCGAACTCACCAGGCGGATGACCTTAAGCCGCAACTGTTTCAGCCGGATCGCGGGGGCGTATTTTGACGAGGAGGGCTATGTGGACGGCAGCTTCAACCGCCATTTTAAGCGGCTGACAGAAGCGGAGCAGAAGGCAAACCTCGAGATCGCGAAGACCATTCCTTTTTCAGAGACAAATGTGCAGCTGAAGGAGTATGTGTTCGATGCGGCGGAGCGAAAGCCCGGCGGCGTCTGGCAGATGCTGATGGCGCTGAAGGACTGCGGGCTGAAAAATGACGCACTACTCGAGACACTGTATGAGATCACGGGCGAGCGGTATCAGATGGGCAGCCCCTACGCTTTCTATCTTTTTTATGGCAGCTATGACATTCCGCGAAAAGGCACGGACAAGGAGAGCCAGTGGGAGTCGGAGGAGGTCTACTCCTTCCTGGTCGGCGCCTACTGCCGGGTCAGCGGGGACTACGAGCCGCAGAAGCCGCAGAGCGGCTTCCTCTTCCCGGCCTTCCGGAATCGCTGCGGGGACAGCGACAGGATTGAGATCTTCGGGGACGGGGGCGCACTACCGCTTCTGTTGAAATAGCTGCTGCGCTTTCTCGAGCGTGCGATCCATCTGCGCCTGCTCCTCGGCGGACTTTCCTTCCTTCATAATGCGGAAGATGAGGTCAAACTCTTCCCTGGAAAAGCTTAAGCCCCGATGGCTCGCGGAGGCCGCCGCACCCATCAGGATGGGCAGCATTTCCTTCTGAGAGGTTTTTCCCTCGAGCTGCTGCGCCAGGCTCATGAGAAGCCTGAGCTTTTCGGGCGCGATCTTCTGCACGCGCTCATCGTAAAACCATTCCGGTGTGTTCACAGGTCACCTTCTTTCTGACCGGGCATGTCAAAAGCGGAAAAGCTCTCGAACATTTCCCGGTACTGATCCATATTTTCAAAAATATCCATAAACTGTTCCATCTGCGAGAGCTCTCCGGGCGGCAGAATATCCTTCAGGCACTTCAGCAGACTTTCCGTGTCGGGATTTTGCTGCCGGGGCGGGTTCTGCTCATAGTAGCGGACCGTGCCGACGAGTTCCGTCCACTTGAGGAAGACCGCCAGCACTTTCTGCGCGTCGGCGGGCAGAAAGGGGAGGAGGATTTTAAATAATTTAAGCTCTGGTGGGAGAATAGTATCATCGAGTGAAGTCATAGTAAAATATATGAATAAATATCGTTAATCATGCATTTTGCGTGCAACTAAGCCTGTATGAGCACACAGGCCGGGGCGAATACGGCGGCGATTGCGGGATGAGTGCACCTATGTGCAACTGTGCTGAAAGCACGTTTCATGGATGGTAAGGCGTCGTAACAGCGGAGCAGAGGAGACTATGCTGGACAAAAGGGGGCGGGGCTGCCGGGAGTCCCGGCAGCCCGCAGAGAGCGTCGCGCGTCAGCAGCAGGAGCTGCCGCAGCCGCCGAAGCCGTTCCCGCAGAACAGGAGCAGAAGGATGATCCAGATGCAGCTGTTGTCACCACAGCCACAGCCGTCGCCGCCGAAGAGGCCGTTCCCGTTTCCGCAGCATTCGCTCAGAAGAATCAGGATGCAGATCCAGGTGCAGCAGGAGCTTCCGCCGAAGAGCCCGCCACTGCAGCCGCAGCCGTTTCTCGAACTTAAATCAGCCATATGATAACCTCCAAAATCTATTTACACTTCATCATATGCAGGAAATTTATTTTGTGTTATACTGGGGACGTCAGTGGGAAATCTATAGAAGAGGAGTAAGGAAATGCCCGCAGCTTATGCACATTATCGATTTGGAAAAAAGGTTTACGGGGAGCTTCCCGAGAAGGAGCGGCAGGTCATCCGGCAGGCGAAGGACGCCTTTCTGCTCGGACTGCACGGCCCGGATCTTCTGTTTTACTACCTTCCCATCTGTAAAAACCGGATCAATCAGCAGGGAAGGCGGATTCACCATGAGATTGCGGCGGATTTTTTCGAGCGCGGCAGAGAGGAATACCGGAGGGAGCCGGATGCGGCGCTGCGGGCCTATCTGTACGGATATATCTGTCACTTTATTCTGGACAGCGAGTGCCACCCCTATGTCAGCTATTATATGGAGGAAAAACAGGTCGGGCATATTGAGATCGAGACCGAGCTGGACCGCTATCTGAGGGAGCTGGACGGGCGCGATCCGCTCCATTATGTGCCGATTCACCATCTGATCAGCCGCGCGCACACGCGGGAGCAGATTTCCAGGATGTATAAGCGCGTTTCTCCTTGCCAGATCGCTGTTTGCATCCATGGTTTTCGCCGGACGCTGCGCTTTTTTACCTGCGAGAATCCTTGTAAGGCAAGAGTGCTGAAAAGCATTTCCCATGGGCTGCGGCTGGAGCGGGGGCTTGGCGGCCTCATCATGAACGGCGAGGTGAACCGGTTCTGCCAGGAGAGCGATCTGTTTCTGGAGGAGAGGCTGGAGAGGGGCGTCGCGCTGGCCGCGGCGGAGATTCGGAATTACAGCCGCGCGCTCGATGAAAACGCGCTTTTGTCGGCGCGGCTTTATCGGAATTACGATGGATTCTAAGG
>JAJBTX010000007.1:0-6081 GCA_020860645.1 Lachnospiraceae bacterium
TCAAATTATCTGTAAAATACATTTTTCTTGACATTCAGTTTTGTTTATTGTTATATTAAAAAAGAACAAAATATCGCTGGATGACGGATTTTGGAGAGATCGCACAGGTTTTCCACGATGCGAAGCCGAAGGGGCAGTTGCAGGTAAACTCTCAGGCAAAAGGACAGGATCCCGACAGCTCTCCGGAAAGTTCTTAGATGAACACCGACGAGGCAATTCCATTTTCAGGGAATAATCTTTCAGGTACCACGACGGGGTGCGCCGACAAAAGGGCGTGCGCCGTCTTTTTTGTCGGGTTGTTCTAATCTGATGAAACGGAGGAGGGTTATTTTGAGTGAACTGAAACAGACGGTACTGCATGATGTCCACGTGGAGCTCGGCGCAAAGATGGTGGACTTCGGCGGCTGGGATATGCCGATCCAGTATCCCTGCGGCATCGTGGAGGAGCATCTTAAGACGCGGCAGGGCTGCGGCATCTTCGACGTCTCCCACATGGGGAGGCTCGTCATCAGCGGACCGCAGATGGTGGAATTCCTGCAGCACGTGCTGAGCAGCAATGTGGAGGCACTGGAGCTGAATCAGGCGCAGTACTGCATCATCCCGAACGAGACCGGCGGCGCGGTCGACGACGCGTATCTCTACCGTTATGAGGAGGGCAATTATTTTCTCGTAATCAACGCCGCCAACATTGACAAGGACAAGGAGCATCTGTTCTCCTATGCGAAGGACTATGATGTCACGATCGAGGATGTCAGCGACAGGACGGCTTCGATCTCCATCCAGGGACCGAAGTCCAAGGAGATTCTGATTTCCATGCTGGGCGGACAGCAGCCGACCGAGGATCCGAGCAAGAACGCGCTGGCCACGACGAAGATCGACGGCATTCCGGTGCGCATCGCGAAGACCGGCTACACCGGCGAGCCGCTGGGCTATGAGATTTTCGTCGCCTCGGAGCAGGCGGAATATTTCTGGAAGAAGCTGATGGACATGGGCGCGCATCCCGCCGCTCTGGGCGCGCGCGATACGCTGCGTCTGGAGGCCGCGCTGCCGCTCTACGGCCATGAGATGGGGATTAATAAATATGGGGAAGATATCCAGATTTTCGCTGTGCCGCTGGCCAAATTCGCGGTCTCCTTCGCGGAGAATAAGGGAGATTTCGTGGGAAGAAAGCCGCTGGAGAAGCAGGCCGCCGCGTTCCGCCGCATTCTGAACCGCGACTTTGCAGCCTGTGCAGATCTGCCTTACCGTATCCGTCCGATCGCACTGCTCGAAAAAGGCGTGCTTCGCGCCGGTTTCCCGGTCTACCGGGACGGCGAGGAGGTCGGCTATGTGACCTCCGGCACGATGGTCCCTTATTTCAATACAGAGGGCGAGGGCATGGCGACGGAGATTCTGGACGAGATGTCCCGGCGCTCCATCGGCCTGGCCTATCTGAAGAGCGACCTGATCAATGACGATCACGTGCAGATCGATGTGCGCGGAAAGAAGCTCGACGCGGTCGTCGTGCCCTATCATATGCGCACCGACGCGCCGCCCTTCGCCAGACCCATTCTGTGGCAGCCGGAGGAGGAAGAGGAGCTGCATGTCAGCGACGATTACGCCGCGAAGGCCGCCGCGCTGTTGAAGAAGGCAGCGGGCAATCAGGTCTGGAGACAGAGCGAGTGTGTGAATCTGATTCCCTCGGAGATGACGGCTTCGCCCGCTGTGCACGCCCTGTGCGCCTCGGATCCGAGCAACCGCTATGCGGAGCACAAGAAGGTGCGCGCTTTCTATGACAGCGAGGTCTTCTATTATCAGGGAACGAAATTCATCGAAGAGGTCGAGTGCCTGCTGGTGGATGAGATGCGCAAGTATCTGGGCTGCACGGAGGTCGAGACCCGCGTGACCTCGGGCCAGATGGCAAATACCGCCGTATTCTCCGCGCTGATGGATTTCAAGAACCGCGTCGATCGCAAGGTGACGCCGAAGCGTCTCGGCTACATTATGAACAATCACATTATCCGCGGCGGGCATCTGTCCGCGCAGCCGATGGGCGCGCTGCACGATTATATCGCCGTCGATCCGGTGACGGAGAAACCGGCGCTGGTGAATTTCCCGGTGTGTGCGGACAATCCCTACAAGATCGATGTGGAGGCCGCGAAGGAGCTGCTGCTGCGTTACCGTCCGGAGCTGATTATTTTCGGCAAATCCATGGTGCTGCACAAAGAACCGGTGGCTGAAATCCGGAAATTCGTGGACGAGCAGGGTATCCAGACCACGATCATGTACGACATGGCGCATGTCCTGGGTCTGGTGGGCGATCATTTCCAGAAGCCCTTTGAGGAGGGCGCAGAGATCGTCACCGGCTCGACGCACAAGACCTTCTTCGGACCGCAGCGCGGCGTGATCGGCACGAACTGGAAGAAGGAAGACCTGAAGTACGGCCTGTGGGAGACGATCGAGACCCGCGCGTTCCCGGGCAGCGTCTCCAACCATCACCTCGGTACGCAGCTCGGTATGCTGATGGCCGCCTACGAGATGAACGCGTTCAAGGATGCGTATCAGAAAGCGGTCATTCACAACGCAAAGTACTTCGCAAAATGCCTGAAGGAGGCCGGTATGGAGGTGGCGGGCGATCCTGCGATCGATTATACCGAGACGCACCAGGTCATCGCCTCCGTCGGTTACGGCCAGGGCTATGAAGTCGCCGAGCGCCTGGAGCGGAACAACATCATCGTCAACTACCAGGCGACGCCTGACAACGAGGGATTCACCGCCTCCGGCGCGCTGCGCATGGGCGTCTCCGAGATGACGCGCTTCGGCTTCGGTGAGACGGAGTTTAAGAAGCTCGCGGAACTGATGGCCGACTGTGTCCTGCATGGAACAGAGGTAGGCGAGGAAGTGAAGAAACTGCGCGCAGGCTTTACTGAGCCGAAATACTGCTTTACCGACGCGCAGATGGAGGGCGCGCTCGGTGCGCTGTCCGAGAAACTGGGTTTTTAAACTGTTGTAAAAAAGTAACGGCTCAGAACAGCAGGCCACAGACCATCGTCTGTTCTGGGCTGGATAAAGAATAGGAGGAAATAAAAATGAATATCCCTGCTGAACTGAAGTATTCTAAAACACATGAATGGGTAAAGATGCTGGACGAGACGACCGCGCTGATCGGTATCACTGATTACGCGCAGGATGCGCTGGGCGACGTGGTCTTCGTGGACATCCCGGAGACCGGCGACGCTGTGACGGCCGGTGAATCCTTCACGGACGTGGAGTCTGTCAAGGCGGTGTCCGAGGTGATCAGCCCGGTTTCCGGAGAAATCGCTGAGGTCAACGAGGCTCTGGACGAAGCGCCGGAGCTGCTCAATCAGGACTGCTATGAAAGCTGGATTATCAAGGTCAGCGGCATCACGGAGACAGAGGAGCTGCTGGATGCCGCGGCTTATGAAGAATACCTGAAGACCTGCGAGGAGGAGGAATAAGCATGGGCTCTTATGTATCCATCACGGAGATGGAACAGCAGGAAATGCTGGACGCCATCGGCGTTCACTCGCTGGATGAGCTCTACCGGGATGTACCTGCGCAGATGATTCTGAAGGAGGGCGAGCTGAAGCTGCCCTCCGGAAAGAGTGAACTGGAGGTGCGGGAGTCCATCAGCGCTTACGCCGCGCAGAATACGCGTTTTGCGACCGTGCTGCGGGGCGCGGGCTCCTACCGCCACTACATACCGGCAGCAGTGAAGTCGGTCATCTCGCGTGAGGAGCTTGTCACGGCCTACACGCCCTACCAGGCGGAGGTGAGCCAGGGCATCCTGCAGTCAATCTATGAATACCAGTCCATGATCTGCCAGCTTTTTGGCATGGATGTCTCCAACGCCTCCGTCTATGATGGCTGCACCGCAGCGGCCGAGGCCGTGGGCATGTGCCGCGACCGCCGCAGGGGGAAAGCACTCGTGTCCGCCTGCGCGGATCCGCAGGTAATTGAGACGATCCGCACCTATTGCTTTGGCTCCGGTATGGAGGTCGTCCTGGTGCCGGAGAAGAACGGGTGCACGGACGCGGATGCGCTGAAGGAGCTGGTCGGCGCCGATGTCGCCTGCCTGTATATTCAGCAGCCGAACTATTACGGCCAGATGGAGGACGCCGAAGGGCTCGGCGCGATCATTCACGAGGCCGGAGGAAAATACATCATGGGCGTGAATCCGATCGCCTGTGCTGTCATGGCGACGCTCGGCGAGTGCGGGGCGGATATCGCGGTCGGCGAAGGGCAGCCGCTCGGCCTGCCGACAGGCTTTGGCGGCCCGTATCTCGGTATCATGACAGCAACGCAGGCCATGATGCGCAAGCTTCCGGGCAGGATTGTCGGGAAAACATCTGACCACGATGGAAATGTTGGCTATGTCCTGACGCTGACGGCCCGCGAGCAGCATATCCGCCGCGAGAAGGCTTCTTCCAATATCTGCTCCAATGAGGCGCTCTGCGCGCTGACCGCGGCGGTCTACCTGTCCGCGATGGGAGCGAAGGGTCTCACGGAAGCGGCAGAGCAGAGCATGGCGAAGGCGCACTACCTGGCTGGACTTCTCGCTGAGGCGGGACTTCCGTTAAAATATGAGGGCGAGTATTTCCACGAGTTTGTTACTGTCTGTGAGCCTCAGAAGGCGCAGGCGATTCTGGACGCGTTGGAGAAAAAAGGCATTCTCGGCGGTCTGCCGGTGGAGGGCGGACTTCTCTGGTGCGCGACGGAAATGGTCTCCCGGGCGAAGCTCGACGAGACCGCCGCGATCGTGAAGGAGGTGCTGGCGAGATGAAACTGATTTTTGAAAAGGGACAGGAAGGGCATGGCCTGAGCCTGCTGCCGGAGTGCGACGTCCCGAAGGTGAGCCTTTCCCGCACGAGACGGAAGCCTCCCGTACTGCCGCATGTCAGTGAGAATGAGCTGACGCGCCACTACACCGCGCTCGCAAAGCGGGTGTATGGCATGAACGACGGCTTCTATCCGCTCGGCTCCTGCACGATGAAATACAATCCGAAGATCAACGAGGAGATGGCGGCGCTGCCGGGCTTCACGGATCTGCATCCGCTGCAGCCGGTGGAGACCGCACAGGGTGCGCTGCGGGTGCTGAAGGAGACGGAAGAGGCGATCTGCGAGATCACCGGCATGGACCGCATGACGCTGCAGCCGGCTGCGGGCGCGCACGGCGAGTTCACGGGTCTTTTGCTGATCAAGGCATATCATCGCAGCCGCGGCGATCTTGGAAGGACAAAGATCATTGTCCCGGATTCCGCGCATGGCACGAACCCGGCCTCCTCCGTTATGGCAGGCTTTACCGTGGTCAACATTCCCTCCGACGAGAATGGCTGCGTCGATGTGGAGGCGCTGCGCGCCGCGGTCGGTCCCGACACGGCGGGACTGATGCTGACAAACCCGAATACGGTCGGCATTTTCGATAAAAATATTCTGGAAATCACGAAGATCGTCCACGAGGCGGGCGGGCAGTGCTATTACGATGGCGCGAACCTGAACGCGGTCATGGGTGTCGTCCGTCCGGGAGATATGGGCTTCGATGTGATCCATGTGAACCTGCACAAGACCTTCTCAACGCCACACGGCGGCGGCGGTCCGGGCTCCGGTCCGGTGGGCTGCAAGGCGCATCTGGCAGCCTTCCTGCCAGGCCCCTGCGTGGAAGAATCCGCTGAAGGGCTGACACTTCAGAAACCGATGCAGTCGATCGGACGCGTGCGCGGCTTCTATGGAAACTTTCTGGTCGTCGTCCGCGCGCTGTGCTATATCCAGACGCTCGGGAAAGAAGGCATCCCGGAGGCGGCGAAGCACGCGGTACTGAACGCGAACTATATGATGGCGCGGCTGAAGGACAGCTATCACATGGCCTATGACACGATCTGCATGCACGAGTTTGTCATGAATTTGAGCGAGCTGAAGAAGGAGACGGGCGTCAGCGCGATGGATATCGCCAAGGGACTGCTGGATCACGGCATTCATCCGCCGACGATGTACTTCCCGCTGATCGTCCACGAGGCGCTGATGGTCGAGCCCACGGAGACCGAGACGAAGGATACGCTGGACGAGGCGATCGAGGTCTTTAAG
>JAJBTX010000007.1:6091-6499 GCA_020860645.1 Lachnospiraceae bacterium
CAGCCGGAGGAGCTCCTCAGCGCCCCGCACGTCACGCCGGTCGGACGGCTTGACGAGGTCGGCGCCGCGCGGAAACCGGTGCTGCGTTGGACGCCGGAAGAGTAAAATATTTAAATGGAAAATCCCTCAATCCCGATGATTACGCGGGATTGAGGGATTTTTTGATGCTACAACTGTGAAGGAACTGTGAAAGAACTGTGGAAATTTAGTGAAAAAAATGTGAATTTTAAATTGTATATTTGTGAATATTGTGTTATCATTATCAAATACCCGTGGGATGGAAGCGGGTATCAAATGTGTCCCAGTTAAAATCCGGCAGGTTTTGCTTGCAGAGGTTTGACTCCTTTGCCGGTTAAGGGCGCTGCAGGATGAAAATTTACCAAAGCGCGATTTCAAATTCGTTTGTAA
>JAJBTX010000072.1 GCA_020860645.1 Lachnospiraceae bacterium
ATGCGACAGGATTTGAACCTGCGACCTCTGCGTCCCGAACGCAGCGCTCTACCAAACTGAGCCACGCATCGAATTATGTGTCCTCGTCTGCGAACTTGTACATTATACAATGATTAATTTAATTTGTAAAGAGTTTTTTTCAAAGCTCTACTCCGTATCCTCGTCCGCATCCGTATCGTCATCCGCTTCTTCACTTTCGGAGTCACTGCTACTCGAACTCGTGCTGTAGCTCGTCCAGTAGTAATAGAAGACATGAGCCCCGATAATCCAGTACGGGACATTATTATTCTGCAGATTCGTGATCAGGGAGGGCACCGGCGACCAGGTGCGGAAGAACAGGGAATCGCCCACATTGCTGGTCCCGTTTATGACAGTACGCGCCGCGTTCCAGCACGACTCCGTCACGATATTCGTAATGGTATCATCCTGCTCCGCCTGCAATACCAGGTCAAAACGCCCCGAGCTGACCGGCTCAAACTGCTTCGACTGGCGCAGCACTCCCTCCAGGGTACTCGGATAGAGGGAACTGCGCAGACGGTTCATGATCACATAGCCCACCGCGAGCTGCCCCTCCGCGCTCTCGCCGCCCGCCTCGCAGTAAATCATGGCAGCCAGGAGCAGAATCTCATAATCGCTCAGAGTAATCGTCTCTCTTGATATATTCGCGTCACCGACGATAACCGTCCCGCTCATGGACGAAGCCGCGCTCTGAGCCGCCGCAATTCTGGCCGCCTCTTCCTCCGCCTCCGCCTGTGCGATCAATTCATTGAGCAGCGCCGTCTTCTGCTCGATCAGCTCGTCGATGTCTGTGATTTCCTCCTCCAGCTCCGCCAGCTGACTGTTGTAGGAGCTGATTTTCGAACCCGTAGAAGCCTGCTGCGTCGCGACCTGCTGCTTCTTCTCCTCCGTCTCCGTCTTCAGAAGTTCCAGAGCTTCCTGCTCGTCCTGGAGCTCGGCATACTGCTGCTCCAGCGCCGCCTTCGAAACCTTGTAATTTTCCAGCATATCACGATCATACTCATTGATACTGACCGCGTATTCCACCTGGTTCAGCATATCGGTAATCCCGCCGGTCAGCAGCGCCAGCATATAGGAGAGCACCGTATTCTGCCCATTTTCATACATATATTGAATGCGGGTCTTCATGTCCGCATACTGCTCCTCGAGCGCCGCCTCGGCCTGCGCGACCTCCTCTTCCTTCGCGGCGACCTCGGCCTCCTTCACCTCGAGCTCCTCTTCAAGCAGCGCCACCTGCTCATTCAGGCTGTTCGCCTGAGATGTGAGCTGCTCCAGGTACTTCTCCATCTCCTCCTTCGCGCTGTTCAGGCTGCTCTGCTCCTCCTCGGCAGCGGCTTTTTCCTCCTCGGCCGCCGCCTTCTCCTCCTCCGTCTGGTCGATCTTGTTCTGCGTCTCCTCGCTCACCGCAAATACAACACATGAAGAAAGGCCCACGCAGAGCGCGAGCGTAAGACAAAGCATTCTTCTGTACCATTTTCGCAGCGTATTTCTCAAAAACATTCCTCCAGCGTATCAGACCGGCACACTAGTGCAGCGTTTCGTAAATAACAGGACTTTATGCGCAGGATGTTTTTCTGAGAGTGCAGGTCAAAAAACGCAGGCGTAGCGGGCTACGCTGAGGATTTTGGGCCTGTGCTATCGGGAAAACAGACCAGCAGAAATGTCCAGTTATTTCGAAGACGCTGTACTAGCTCCATTCGTAACGGGTCAGCTTCCCGGAGAGCTGCATCCCCTGAAAGCCCTGCTGCCGCAATGCCTCGTACAACACGATCGCGACCGAATTAGACAGATTCAGCGAGCGAATATCCGGATTCATCGGGATGCGGATCGCGCGCTCCTGGTTGTCGCGGAGCAGCTCCTCCGGCAGTCCGGCGCTCTCCTTGCCGAACATGAGATAACAGTCCGGCTCAAAGCGCGTATCCGTATATAAATTCGGTCCCTTCGTCGTGGCCATATAGATCTTCGCGCCAGGATTGCGCGCCAGGAAGTCCTCGTAATCCAGATAGGTCGTCACATCCAGATCCTTCCAGTAATCCATCCCGGCTCTTCTTAAGTCCTTCTCCCCGATCCGGAAGCCGAGCGGCTCAATCAGATGAAGCCTGCTGCCCGTAGCCACACAGGTTCTCCCGATATTTCCCGTATTTGCAGGAATCTCCGGTTCATACAGCACAATATTCAGCGCCATAGCTTATCTCCTACGCCTTCTCAGCCCGCAGCCGCCCAATAAAGTCTTCCAGTCTGCCCAGCGCAATCTTCAGATTGTCGAGCGAATAGGCATAGGAAACACGCAGAAAGCCCTCTCCGCAGTCGCCGAACGCCGTGCCCGGCACGACCGCCACCTTCTCCTCCTGCAGGAAGCGAGCCGCAAATTCCTCAGAGCTCATGCCGAATTCCTTAATGCACGGGAAAATATAGAAAGCTCCATAGGGTTCAAAACATTCAAGTCCCATCTCCTTGAACGCGTGCACCAGGTAACGGCGCCTCTGGTCATAAGCCTCGCGCATCATGGCAACGTCCTCGTCCCCGTTCCGCAAGGCCTCCACCGCCGCGTACTGGCTCGTGGTCGGCGCACACATAATCGCAAACTGATGAATCTTCGTCATCTGTTTAATAATTTCCGCCGGGCCGCAGGCATAGCCGAGCCGCCAGCCGGTCATCGCATAAGCCTTGGAAAAACCGTTGATCAGGATCGTCCGCTCCCACATGCCGGGGATTGACGTGATCGAAACATGCTCTCCCTTGTAGCTCAGCTCGCTGTAAATCTCGTCCGAGAGGACAAAGATATCCTTCTCAATAATGACCTTCGCGATCGCCTCCAGATCCTCGCGCTCCATGATCGCGCCCGTCGGATTATTCGGGAAAGGCAGGACGAGCAGCTTCGTCCGATCGGTAATCTTCTCCAGCAGTTCCGCCGGAGTCAGTCGAAACTCATTTTCCGCCTTGAGTTCGATGATCACCGGCTTACCGCCCGCGAGCACCGCACAGGGCTCGTAGGAAACATAACTCGGCTGCGGGATCAGCACCTCGTCCCCCGGGTCGAGCATCGCGCGCATCGCGACATCGATGCCCTCGCTGCCGCCCACGGTCACAAGCACTTCATCCCGATAGTCATAGGAAACATGAATCCTGCGGACCAGATAATTCGCAATCTCCTCCTTCAGCTCCTTGAGGCCGGCATTGGAGGTATAAAAGGTACGACCGCGCTCAAGGGAATAGATACCCTCATCGCGGATATGCCACGGCGTATCGAAGTCCGGCTCGCCCACGCCGAGCGAAATCGCGTCCTCCATCTCGCTGACGAGATCGAAAAATTTGCGGATGCCGGAAGGCTTGATCTCTCTGATTGTACTGGAAAGCGGATCTCTCATGGCGTCACCAGAATCCTTTCATCCTTTGCTGTATGAACCATGATCGAACCATGATCCTTGTATTTCTTCAATATGAAATGAGTAGCCGTGCTCAGCACCGAGTCCTGCGTCGAGAGCTTTTCGGAGACAAACTGCGCCACACCGCGCATCGTCTTGCCCTCAATCATGACCATAAAATCAAAGCCTCCTGAAATCAGATACACACAGTCTACCTCCGGATAATTGTAGATGCGCTCCGCAATCTTATCAAAGCCGAGACCGCGCTGCGGCGTCACCTTCACCTCGATCAGCGCCGTCACCTTTTCGGAGCTGGTCTTATCCCAGTCGATCAGCGTGTGATAGCCACAGATCACGCCTTCCTTTTCCATATCGGCGATCTCATTGGCGATCGTCACTTCGTCCGTTCCGAGCATGACCGCCAGGTCCTTCAGGTCCACGCGGCTGTTGCGCTCCATGTAAGTCAAAATCTTCTCTCTCATCCCATTATCCTCTATTCTTTTTTCTAACTATTCAGAACACAGCCTTTAGCAGATAAACCTGCACAGTCTGTTTTTTCATTTCGTGCTGTTCTGAACTGTTACAATTTTATATAACTCATCCGTCTCCGGTCTGCCGAGGGCGATCGTGCCCGCACCATTTTGAACGGTCTTCGCCTCTCCCGCGACACAGCGTCCAACAACTGACGCCGCAATCCCCGCTCTCTTCAGCGCTTCCACAAGCCGGTGTCCGTCCGGCGCTGTCATCAGCATGGAACCGCTCGAAATCAGACGATATGGATCCAGATGAAAATATTTGCAGAGCTCCTCCGTCTCACGCCGGAGTGGAATCTTCTCCTTCTCGACCGCAAGCCCAACGCCCGACGCCTCCGCGAGCTCCCAGAGCGCGCCGTAGATGCCGCCCTCGGTCACGTCGTGCATGGCGGTCACGCCGTTTTCTACGGCGATCATCGCCTCCGGCACCACCGACAGGAAGCGGCTGAGCCCTTCTGCCTCCGCCACAAGTTCCGCGGGGAAATGCCGCAGGAGTTCTTCCTCCTTTTCTTTCGCGATGATAGAAGTGCCCTCAATGCCAATCCATTTCGTGACGATCACGTCGTCGCCCACATGAGCTCCGCCCGTCGTCACCTGTCGGCCCTTTTTTGCCTTTCCGACTCCGGTGACGGAAATGACCGGCTGGTTTACCACCGCCGTCACCTCCGTATGACCGCCCATCACCTGTATATGCAGCTTCTCGCAGGCACATTCCACCTCGCCCATCAGGCGGCGGATCATCTCCTCGTCCGCCGATGGCGGCAGCAGCACCGTCAGCAGCATACCCACCGGCTCCGCTCCTGCGCTCGCCAGATCGTTGGCCGTGATCTGCACCGCCAGCGTCCCCATGTCCTTGTCCGTCCCGGTGATCGGATCGGTGGACAGAACAAATACTTCGTCCGGCCCGAGCTGCATAATCGCGCAGTCCTCGCCGACGCCCGGCCCCGTCAGGATTTCCTCCCGCTTCGTCCGGATCTGCTGAAAGACCGCCCTCTTCAAAACCGTTTCCGGTACTTTTCCTATTTCCATGGCATAAGCTCCGTCATTGTGCGGCGGCAGCAGCCGCTGCAGCGTTGGCCGCCACGATATCCGCGATATTGGCGTCCGCAAGCGCCTCATCCTGCAGAGCAATCGCCGCACGCAGATTCTCCGAGATCGTCGCATCGCCCGCCGTGCCATAGGTTACCGTGCGATTTGTCGCCTGATAAGTACTCTTATTAACGCGAACGCGCTCCGTCTCCACACCGTCCACATAGACAATCTTGTACAGCTCTGCCACATAACCGGTCGAGCCGGAGGAAATAGATTTGTAGCCGAGCCCCTGGCTCGCGTCCTCAACCAGTACCGTCGTCGGCTCCGTCGTGCTGACTGTCACGCTCTCGAACTCCAACGTCCGGTTGCTGTCGCGCGTCTCCTTTCCATATATATTAAAGGTAATCTTCTTGTCCGAGGTCGTGTACGCCTCTATGTAAATCGGATAGTCCGTGTCATTCACAAATTTAAAATCTTTGTAGGTTCCGGCAATCGCGGCGTCCTCGGAAAGATCGACATAGTGCACCGTCATGGAGTGCGGCGACCGCTCCGTCACCTCCAGCTCCGCCCGCAGCACCGCATTGTACAGGGTCGACGACACCTGGCAGATACCTCCGCCCATGCTGTCGACCACCTCTCCGTTCAGATAAGAACCGGCCATCGCATAGCCATTCTCCTCCGTGAACGGAGCCACAACCTCATAAGTGGAAAATTCTTCACCCGGATAGAGCACGGTCCCGTCGATGTGCGCGGCTCCGCTCTCCAGATTCTTGCAACGATCCGTACTCGAGGTCGAAAAACTGGTCGTGTAGCTGCCCAGAAGATCCTGCACATAGGCCAGTTCCTCCGCGCTCCCCTCCGGCTCCGTCACCTCCACCGAAAGCTCCAGCACATTCTCGCCCGATGTCCAGTCATTTCCCAGATAATCCATAATCTCGCTGACCGCGGCGTCCACGTTGAGCTCCAGGCCTTCCGTTCCGGCCACAAATATAAAGCTTCCGTTCTCACGGGTCAGAGAAGCGTTCTGCGCCTCCTGATCATACTGTGTACAGGTCTCCTCAACATAGGCGCGCACCATATCCTCGTCTGCCGAGCGGCCAAGCGCATAATCTTTCCCGCTGTACTGCAGATCCTTCTGATCCTTATAGCGCTTCACGATATTCCCCGTCCGTCCCAGGCTCAGCGCCTCATCGACGACCTCCTCGTTGGAATAGGTGACACCGAAAGATTTCAGATCCGCTTCCAGTTCATTTTCGCCAATCCGCAGCACGAGAATCTCCTCGTCCAGCTCTTCCTCATAGCTCTCCAGCGCGCTCAGCGCTTCGTCTCTCGTCATACCGGACACATCCACGCCCTCAATCGTGACGCCGCTGAGGATCGTGGTCCCCGCCGCGCTGACCGTCATACCGGACAGAAGCATCAGCAGGCAAAAGCCGAGAAGCGCGCCGCTTCCATATTTTTTCATAGTCCTCTCCTCTTTCCTTCTCCGGGTAGTGTCAAAAGCTACCTCGTTTTTTGTTGCCTAAACCTTGATTTTCGGGAG
>JAJBTX010000065.1:0-31152 GCA_020860645.1 Lachnospiraceae bacterium
GCCCTGCTTCTGCCCGTGAAACTCCTCTGCCAAAACCGCTTCCCTGTCACCTCCTCTCCCCATACGCGAAACAGCCCCCCCTTCGCGCAGCCGCTCCCCTGCATAGAAGAAGC
Organism: Lachnospiraceae bacterium; assembly: GCA_020860645.1. Classification (GTDB taxonomy): domain Bacteria; phylum Bacillota; class Clostridia; order Lachnospirales; family Lachnospiraceae; genus Hominiventricola. The sequence continues at coordinate 114 of JAJBTX010000065.1, forward strand.
ACGCAAAATACGGAACCGCATCCAGGCTCCAGGGCAGCAGGATATCCGTCCCATAATGCCACAGACTCGAAAAGAGCAGTCCCAGCGCGAGCAGCAGCTCCTTCCTCCCGCTACTCTCCGCGATCTCATACCACAGATACACGGCAAAGAGCGCCGTCAGGAACCACAACGGCGCATTCAGGATGTCGAGCAGCACCGGATTTTCGCCCGCGAAGCCCGCCTGGTACATCTGATTTCTTGAATAAAAAATACCAAAGAGCGAGGACCACTTCAGCTCCGCGTCCTTTACGCAGAAAAAAATCCACAGAAAGGCGCTTGTCCCAAAATAAGGAAGCAGAAGCCGCGAAGCCTTTTTCCGCAGAAAACTACCCAGAAATTCCCCATCCCGGCGGCGATAGACATAACCGGCCGCGACGAAAAAAATCGGCATATAGAACATGCCTCCGTAGTACCGGACTACGGCGGGACCTGCTCCCGCGTGCACGAGCAGCACGATGAGCATCCCCGCCGCGCGCCCGAAGTCGAGCCAGAGAAGCCTGCCAGACTCTTTATTTACCAACGATGCGTCCAAGCAGCACCTCCCCCTTCTTTCCGAGCGGCTCCACATAGCGCACGCTCAGCTCTGACAGACCCACCGTGATGAGCGTTGTCAGGATCAGATTCAGTAAACTCGCCAGATTGTAGCCCAGCCGCGGCGCAAAGCTCAGCAGAAACCACGCGCCAAAGGTCGCGATGACCGGAAAATGAATCAGATACAGCGAGTACGAGATTCTCCCGAGATAGTGAAATAAACCAAGGGAAAAAAAGCGCTGCACCGGCTTCAGGTTCAGCGCCGCGAACACAAAGCAGAGCACGCCGAACACATGATAATAATTGACAAAGACGAAGGGAAGGATGGCCCAGATCGTCCCCTCGTAGCCAAAGCCTGCCGACGGATAGCTCATAAAGTAGAGTCCTGCGAGAAGAAGCAATACGTTCAGCGCCCTGCTCCCGCACAGCGCCGCGCGCAGCCTCCCGTCCGTGTGCATGAAATCACAGAGCACATAGCCGAGAAAAATCGCGAGAAAATCCGTCCGCAGCAAAAGCAGCGCCAGCACGGCATACAACGCCCAGCACCAGCGCCGCCCTCCGGCGAAGGCCGCCAGCGCATAGTCGAGATACGCCCCGAGAAACAGCACCTGCATCGTCCAGAGCACGCCGAGATAATCATTGCTGCCGAACAGGAAACAGCCGACGAGCGATTCCCACAACATCCCCGGGAAGGACGGAGCGAACGCATTAAAGCCCGCGAACCACTCCTCCGAGCCAGCCAGCACGGCTGCCGCTCCGTTCTGATACAGGCCGAGTACCATCAGGATAAATACAAAAAGATTCACCACAAGCACCGGCGGCATCAGCCGCGGATAGCGCCTGAGGGCACTCTTTTTCAGAGCGTCCTTATCGCCGCTCAGGAAAAAATTCCGGCAGAGCAGATAGCCGCTCAGCACGAGAAACAGACGCACCGCCGTATTCCCATTAAAAAGCAGGTTCAGCGGCGATTTGCCGATCGCAATATCGAGATTGCCCGGCAGATGGCAGGCCGCTTCCTGATACTGGTACATTCCATAATAAAAGGCATATACAAAGTGGCACAGGAACACGATGACGCAGCCCAGTCCCCGGATGCCGTCCAGATAGACTAATTTTTCCCGGCGCACAGATTCACCACCTTCGCTTCGCGCAGCAGGCGCACGCCCAGATACATCAGAATACCGAGCTGCAGCAGCGCGAACACCCACATCGGCGTCATCGACTCCCCGTTCACACAGTCCTGATAACCTGCATAGGTCACAATCTGCAAAAGCAGCGGAATCCAGAACTCGCGCGGTTCCTTCATTGCGAGAACCACCGCGATCACGCAGTAGACGTAGCCGTAGGACTGATCCATATAGGGAAGGAAAAAGCCTGCCGCAAGCCCGAAGAGCAGGCAGAAACGCAGCAGCGAGGCGCCGTCTGTCGGGACACTTCCCTGCGCGAAGACCCACAGCGCCATGATCAGCAGCCCCGCCGCGAGGAACAGCCCCACGAGCGCGAGCGGGTCGACCTGCTGCGTTGTAACCGCCGCCTTCCCCACGATCTCATAAATATTCGGCCAGTGAAAGGTCGTCAGCGTATAACCGGACCACAGCCAGATACGGTAGCTGTAGAGGAGCCTCGCCAGCCCTGCGGCGAAAATCACAAGAAACTGGCGCGTCCGCAGTCTTCTGCACTGCCAGAGCAGCGCACACAGGACCAAAAGCCCCACATAGCGCACGTCGTCGAGCAGCGTCAGGGCGGCGAGCGCCGTGAAGATCCACTGCTGTGTCCCCTCCCCAAATCCGACATTTCGGTTCCGGGCGCTCCTCTCTCCCTGCACGATCAGAGCGCAGATAAACAGTTCCGCCCCCACCGCGGCGCTCCCGGTCAGAATCGTCGCGTCCGCGACAATCGTCGGCATAATCATCAGGATCGCGTAAGCGAGCAGCGTCCGCCGCCCGTCCCGCGTCAGCTTCCACACCAGCAGGGTCGCGACCGCGATCAGGAAGAGCCAGAAAGGCGCGCCGTTCGCCGGAAGCGCCGTTCGCAGCAACACGCCAACCGCGGTGATGCACACGGCGAGCAGCGCCTCCAGAAAATCAAAGGAAAAGCTCCCGATATGAAAACGATGAAAAATCAGCGTGCGAAGAGACGGCGCCGTCTCCTCTCCCTCGTCAGAGAGATTCGCCGGGGCATGGACGTAAGCCCACAAATCAAGCCCGATGCGCACGATCAGCGCGAGCTGCACGAAAGCCAGCGCCCAGTAGGGCACGAGCGGATCATTCTTCGTCAGATACTGCCCATAGCCGACGACGCCCAGAAAGCTCGACGCGACGAACCACGGAAAGCGCCGCACGCGCATCAGCACGTAGACGAGCAGAAAGGCGTCGCTTACATAGAGATAGCGCTCGTGCATATGCGGCAGGAAATACGTCGCTACCATGCCGAAAAAGACGATCAGGAGAATCACATACTCCTTCGTCACACGCACCCGTTTATACGCCAGATAAAACATCAGAATCATCAGAATGCCGAGGATCAGATACATGCCCGCTGCAGCGTATTCGTCCAAGAAGAAATTATTACCGATGATCTGGTAAATGTTCGGAAATTTGATGGAAAGCGACCAGCGGTCCTTACTCCCCTGAAAGGCATAGATGCCGATCAGCTCCGTGAGCGGTCTGCCCGCAATCCACGCTGGCAGAATCCCGAGAAAATACATCACTGGCAGCGTGAGAAACTGCTTCAGGTCGACCTTTTTCCGTACCCAGAGAATGACGAGAAAGGGAAAGATAAACAGCGTCTGCAATTTTACCGCAAAAGCCGCGCCGTAGAACCACATACCCGCCCAGCTCCGATCCGTGAGCAGGAAATAAACGCTCGCCAGAATCAGCACCGCATAGAGAATATCGCACTGTGCCCAGACCGAAGAATTTAAGATGACCGTCGGCAGAAACAGAAAACAGGCGTAGCCCAGCATGCTCCGCTTTTCGCTGCCCGTACAGGTGAATACCAGCTTCCCGACAAGCACTGCGCCCACGAAATCCATCAGACAGCAGACCCCCTTGAACACGGTCATCGCGTTCAGGGGCAACAGCGTGATCAGATACAGAAGATACATGACCGGCGGCGCATAGTCATAGAAATCATCCGCCAGCGCGCCAAAACCGCGCTCCGAGAGCTGCGCAAGCCAGTCGCTCCAGTAGATGGTCCAGTCGTCCGAGACAAAGGAATGCAGACACACGCGCACGGCAAACGCCAGCAGCGTGACCGCCGTCAGAAAGAAGACGGAGGACAGCTCCGTCTCATAACTTCCGATCCGGATTTTCTTTTTCAGCACATTTCTGTGCGCTGCGTCGTCCATCCTGCGTTTTCCTTTCTGTTCATCCATGCCAATCGTTACCCTGCCCGTCCCGCTTACCGCAATACCTTCTCGATGATGTACTTCGGCCGCTCCTTGGTCTCCAGATAAATTTTTCCGATATATTCCCCGATGATGCCGATCGCAAGCAATTGCAGACCGCCGAGCGCCCAGATCGAGACGATGAGCGAGGTCCAGCCGACGCTCGTATTTCCCAGGAAATGCTGCACCAGAGAATAAATCAGCATCACAATACTGCAGAAGAAAATCAGAGCGCCCGTGAGCATGATAAAACGAATCGGTTTGGTCGACAGGGAGGTGATGCCGTCCGCCGCAAGTCCCAGCATCTTTTTCATCGGATACTTGGACTCGCCCGCGAAGCGCTCGTGGCGTTCATAAGTCACGACGTCGGTCTGGAAGCCGATCATCGGAACGATGCCGCGCAGGAAGAGATTCACCTCTTTATAACCCTCCAGCTCATCCAGCGCGCGCTTGCTCATCAGCCGGTAGTCCGCATGATTGAACACGACCTCGCCGCCCATGAAATTGATCAGCTTATAGAAGCCCTCCGCTGTAAAACGCTTAAAGAAGGTATCCGTCGTCCGCGCGCTGCGCACGCCGTAGACGATCTCACAGCCCTCGTAATATTTCTCCACAAACTGGTCGATCACGTCGATATCATCCTGCAGATCCGCGTCGAGTGAAATCACCATATCCGCGTACTTCTTCGCCGTCATCAGCCCGCCGAGCAGCGCGTTCTGGTGTCCGCGGTTGCGCGAGAGCTTCACACCCTGGAAGATCGGATCACCCGCATGCAGCTCCTCGATCAGCTCCCAGGTGCGGTCCTTCGAGCCGTCATTGACAAACATGATCTTGCTTTCACGGGAAATCATCTCCCGCTCCATCAGACTCTCCATCTTCTCCTTCAGGCGCTTCGAAGTCTCCGGCAGCACCTCCTGCTCGTTGTAGCAGGGGATAACCAAATATAAGATCTGATTTCTTTCCCGTTCCATCCTGTGTCTTCCTTTCTGATCATCCTAATAGGAAAATAGACATGTTCAGAGTATGAACTGTGTATCGTGCCATTTAAAGTACAGTATCCGCAGCGCTGTCCTCCGCGTCGACGGACAGCCCCCTCTCCTCCGACTGTCCTTCCTGCATGGTGTCCTCTTCCTGTCTTTGTCCGAGCTGACTCTCCAGATCCTGCAGACGCTTCTCGTTCAGCGCCACCATCTGATCCAGCGTCCGGATACTGTTCGACAGCCGCGAGAGCGCCACCGTCAGGGAAAAGATGATCAGCAGGGAGAAGCAAAAGCCCAGGAAGAAAATCATATTGACCGGCGCATAGATACCGATCAGTCCGGATACGACGTTCAGAAGCGTCGGCGCACAGTCGAAAATAAACAGCGCGACCAGCATCAGCATCCAGACCAGCGCATATTTCAGCTCCAGACTCCTCTTTCGTATCATATTGACGAGAATCGCAAAAACCGCGAGCAGCGCGACGCCGATCACGATCTGCAGTTTGAATGTCATCATAACGTCGGCTCCTTTCGCAGACACTCCATCAGGATCGCGAGCGTAACCTTAATCATGTAATAGACGGAAATCAGGCCGCTGATCGAGGAGTCTCCCTCCCGCCGCTCGCGCATGACCACAGGAATCTCCGTCACCTTCTTCCCCATGCGCAGAATCGCGACCACACTCTCCGGCTCCGGATAATCCTTCGGATAACTGTTCGCATAAATGGTCATCACATCGCGGTTCACCATGCGCATGCCCGACGTCGGGTCACTCACCCGCGCGCCGGTCAGCAGACGGATCAGTCCTGAGAAATAACGGATGCCGATCCGGCGCAGTCCTGAGGACTGGAAACCCTCCTTTTCAATGAAACGGGAACCGATGACCATGTCGCTGCCGCTGCGGCTCAGCTCGTCCGCCATCCGCGGAAGGTAGGCCGCATCGTGCTGCCCGTCCCCGTCGAACTGCACCGCGAGATCGTATCCATTCTGCACGCCGTAGAGGTAGCCGGTCTGCACCGCTCCGCCGATTCCCAGATTCACGGACAGATTCACATAATTCAGGCCGTATTCCCTGCAAAGACGCAACGTCGCGTCCGTGGAACAGTCGTTCACGATCACATAGTCGAAGTCCGGCGCGTGCTCGCGGATGTCTGCGACCGCGTGAAGGATATTGCCGCTCTCATTGAAAGCGGGGATGATGACAAGTTTCTTCATACAAATACAGATCTCCTGTAGTTACTCACCTAAGAATATCATACTTTCGCAAATTGTGCCAGTACGCGAAGGGTGCGCAGCGCGTCCGTGACGCAGGCGAAGGGCACGCCGTTCTCTTTCAGGGCGCGGTGGCCTTCCTTCAGAGACTCGAGATAGGCGCCGAGGCTCCCGTTGCTCGTGCCGCCATAACTCATATAAATCAGTGTTTCCGGAAGATAGGATAATCTTACCTGATTTTTGTATAATATTCGTACCATGAATTCATAGTCGCCGGAAATCCGGTAGTCGGTCTTGTAAAGCCCGTAGCGCTCATAGACCTCGCGGCGCAGGTACAGTGTCGGATGGCCGGGCATCCAGCCGCTGCGGATATGTCCCTGGCCCTGCTTCCATGTGCGGACGACGCGCTCACCGTCCATATAGCAGAGATCGCCGTGGACGCCGTCTGTGCCCTCACGCGCCATGATATCGACCATATGCTCCACGACCTGCGCGTGGGCATAGCGATCGCAGCAGTAGCCGATGATATCGCCGGTAGCGAGACGAATTCCCTTGTTGATCGCGTCGTAAATGCCCCGGTCAGGCTCAGAGATCCAGCGAAGACTCTCCCCTCTTTCGAGAGAGGCCTCACGCAGGAGCTCCGCCGTGCCGTCCGTGGAGCCGCCGTCGACGACGATATGTTCCATATGGGGATAGGTCTGGTTTTGCACCTGGGCAAGGATACGCCGCAGGTTTTCTATATCATTGTAAGTGGTCGTAACCACCGAAACTTTGGGCTTCGTATTCATGTTATCTCCTGACGGGTAATCTGTCTGCCAGTTCATGATAGAGCGTCACATACTCCTGAAATCGCTCATTCTTTCCGTACAGCTCCGCCCTTCGAAGGCAGGCTTCCTTCCCGTGCGGCGCTTCCTTTTCCGCCAGAATGGCTTCGCGCAACGCCGTAAGGTCACCCTTCGGGACGACGCGCCCACAGCTCTCGTCAAGGCTCTCCGGACTTCCACCCGTGTCAAAGGTGATGACCGACGTGCCGCAGGCGAGCGCTTCGAGATTCGTCGTCGGGAAGTTGTCCTCGAGCGTCGCGTTCACAAATACATCCGCCATCGTGTAATATGCGGCGAGCTCCGCGGCATTTTCCGTCTTTCCAAGACCGATCATGTTCGCGGGCAGTCCGCGCTGCTGCTTTTTGTCAAGGCCGATCAGCACAATCCGAAAATCGTCCGGCAGTATTTCCGCCAGCTTCTGGAAATACACAAGGCCCTTCCTGCGCTCCCAGACATTCGCCACACCGAGCACGACGAACTTCCTCTCAAGGCCGAGCTGTCGTCTGAGCTCACTTTCCCGCGGCTGAAATACGCTGCGGTCTATGCCGTTCGGGATGACCTTCACAGGATAATCCCGCAAAAAGGAATCCGAAACCTGATCAGCCAGCCAGGCGGACGGCGTCACGATCGTCAGATTCGGCACACCCGTGAACGCGGCACGCTTCCGGGCAAAGTTGCGGGCCGTATTATTTCGGAAAAGTGCGTAGGGATAGGTTCTTCGATACTCGTGGCAGGACATGCAGCCATCTTTCCAACACGAACACCCATTATAATCATAGAAGGCGCAATGCCCCGTATAGGGCCAGCAGTCGTGCAGCATCCAGACAACCGGCTTTCCCGCTTTCTTCAGATAATCAAAGAGAAGCTCCACCTGCAGCACGAAACCATGGATATTGTGGATCTGGATCACATCCGGATCGTATTCCTCTATTTTCTCAATCAGCCGCTTCGTCTGCCGCCGCGAAGCGAAGCCATGCTCCCCCTTCAGGAAGGTGGACAGCACATGCAGCCCCATACTGAGGTCCGAGCCAAAACGGAACGCGGGGACATCCCCCGGCGCGCCGCGCCGTCCGTACGCGATCAGGCAATCATCGCCGTTTCTTTCCAGCGTCCGGCAGATGTCCACGGTGATGCGTCCGACACTGCCGCCCTGGCAGACCGTATTGATCTCCAAAACCTTTATCGCCATTTCCCTACCGTCCGTTGCAAGATATCCGCTCATTGTGCTATACTGTAAGGGCTTCAGGCTCTTATACACCCTTGACATGAGAGGTCATACAATGTTAATCATACAACCTTCGGGCGGTTTATGCAATAGAATGCGTGTGATAAATTCCGGCTGGCAGCTGGCCGGGCAGCGCGGTGAGGAGCTGCGCGTCTTCTGGCTCTGCAATGAAGAATTAAACTGCCCGTTTGATTCGCTGTTCCGTCCCGCGACCGAATTTCGGATCACAAACATTCACTCCGTGGCCGACCCGCGCAAGCTGTTCTATCAGAAAACAGCGCGCACGTTTCTGACCGATGAGGAGATCCGGGCGCACCGCGTCCCCGGTGTCGGACTGGATGCCGAATACGCCGCCTCCCTTCGCGGAAACACCTACATTTTCACCGGGGAATGGTTCTACCCCGCCCGGGATTATCATCTCTTCCGCCCCACGGAGGCACTTGAGAAGCGCATCGATGAAATGTGCGCACACTTCGGCTCCTCCTGTGTCGGCGTCCACATCCGCCGCACGGACAATCAGCCCGCGATCGGCAAAAGCTCAACTGACGCCTTTCTGCTTTCCATGAGGCGGGAACTTGAGCAGGATTCGGATACCATGTTTTACCTCGCGACCGACGATCTCGCGGAGGAGACGACGCTTCGCAGCGCCTTCCCGGGCCGCATTCTTTCCAATGAAAAGCGCTGCCTCCGGAGAGACAGCGCCGAGGGCATGCACGACGCCCTTCTCGATCTTTATTGTCTGGCCAATACGCGAAAGATCATTGGCAGCTATTTCAGCTCCTTCACCGACACCGCCGCGGACATGCATGGAATCCCGAAGGTGATCGCCGGGGCGGAGGACTAGAACTCGAACACCGCCACCCCATAGGGCGAGAGCGGATATTCCAGATAGTAAGGCTGGTTGTCGCAGGCCCCCTTCTGCGCCAGGAAAGTCTCCGGCTTCTCGCGGCCGTTTCCGCCGAACTCGGCGGCGTCTCCGTCGAGCACCAGCTTATAGCTCTTCTTCTTCGGTACGCCGACCCGGTAATCCGGGTACTCCATCGGCGTGAAATTCATGACAAACAGCAGGCTCTTCCGCTTTGACTTACTGTAGCGCACAAAGCTGAAAATGCTACGGAAGCAGTCGTCCACATTGATCCACTGGAAGCCTTCCCAGTGATCGTCCAGCTCGTAGAGGCAGCGATAATTGCGGTAGAGATGCAGCAGCGCCTTCACATAATTCTGCATCTGCTGGTGGCGCTCTTCATCGAGCAGGAACCAGTCGAGCTCGCGATCCTCGCTCCACTCTCTCAGCTGCGCGAACTCATTGCCCATGAAGAGCAGCTTCTTACCGGGGTGCCCGATCATAAAGGTATAGCCCGCCCGCAGGTTCGCGAACTTGTCCACCAGATAGCCCGGCATCTTGTTCAGCATCGAGCACTTCAGGTGAACGACCTCATCGTGGGACAACACAAGGATGTAATTCTCGCTGTAGGCGTAGCTCATCGCAAAGGTCATCTTGTTGTGATTGTCCTTGCGGAAATAGGGGTCGAGCTTCATATACTCGAGGAAATCGTTCATCCAGCCCATATTCCACTTGAAGGTAAAGCCAAGGCCGTCCTCTTCCGGGTCCTTCGTGACGCCCGGCCAGGCCGTCGACTCCTCCGCGATAATCATCGAACCGTCCTTGCGACCGCGGATGATTGAGTTCAGGTGCTTGAAGAACCAGATTGCGTCGAGGTTCTGATTCCCGCCGTACTTATTCGGCAGCCACTGGCCGTCGCGCTTGCCGTAATCAAGGTAGAGCATCGACGCCACTGCGTCCACTCTCAGCCCATCCACATGGTAATGGTTCAGCCAGTAGAGCGCATTCGCGATCAGGAAATTCCGCACCTCCGACTTCTCGTAATTGAAGATCTTCGTGCCCCAGTCGGGGTGCTCGCCCCTCCTGGAATCCGGATGCTCGAAGAGCGGCGTCCCGTCAAAATTCGCGAGTCCGTGCGCGTCGCGTGGAAAATGCGCCGGCACCCAGTCCAGGATAACGCCGATATTATTTTTATGGAAATAATCCATCATATACTGGAAATCCGCAGGCGAGCCGTGGCGCGAGGTCGGCGCGAAATAGCCGGTCACCTGATAACCCCAGGAGCCGTCGAAGGGATGCTCGGCAATTCCCATCAGCTCGACATGAGTGTAGCCCATCTCCTTCACATACTTCGTCAGCTCCACCGCAAACTCGCGATAATTATAGTAACCGTCCTCATCCTCGTCGTGCTCGTGGCGTTTCCAGGAGCCGGGATGCACCTCATAGATCGACATCGGGGACTCCGCGGCATTCCATGCTTTCCGTTTCTCCATCCAGCGCTCGTCGCTCCAGGTAAAATGATCGATGTCAGCGATGCGCGAGGCCGTGCCCGGACGCATCTCCGCATAGAAAGCAAAGGGATCTGCCTTGTAGAGATAGTCGCCCTTCTTTGTCTCGATCAGATATTTATAGAGATTTCCCGGCTTCAGACCCGGCACGAAAACTTCGTAGATGCCGAGCGGTTCGAGGCGCTGCATCTTGTAGCCGTCGCTGCCCCAGCTGTTGAAATCCCCGATCACGCGCACGCCTTTGGCATTCGGAGCCCACACCGCGAAGTAGACGCCCTGCTCGCCCTCATACTCCGCCGGATGCGCCCCCAGCTTTTTATAGATCTCATAGTGAGTTCCCTGCCCAAAGAGATACTGGTCCATGTCCGTGACCGCGCACCAGAGCTTTCCTCCGGACGCTTTGCTCAATGACTGCTTTCCCATAAGACACCCCTTCCGCCGACGAGAAAAAACGCCGACATGTGATTTCTTCCATTCTATCACATGCCGACGCTTTTTGACAGTATAAATTATTTGCAATCACTCTCCGAGATACGCTTTCTTCACCGACTCGTCGTTCATCAGCTCGGAGGCTTTGCCCTCCAGCACGATGCGGCCGGTCTCGAGGACATAGCCCCTGTCCGCGATGGAGAGAGCTTTCTTCGCGTTCTGCTCCACGAGCAGCACCGTCGTCCCGGCCTCGCTGACCTTCTGAATAATATCGAAAATCTCGTTGACGAAAATCGGGGAGAGTCCCATCGAGGGCTCGTCCATCAGCAGGATGCGCGGCTCCGACATGAGCGCGCGTCCCATCGCGAGCATCTGCTGCTCGCCGCCGGAAAGCGTGCCGGCCGGCTGATTTTTGCGCTCCTCGAGGCGCGGAAAACGGCTGTAGACCATCTGCAGCGTCTGCTCGATCTCCTGTTTATTTTTCCTCGTGTAAGCGCCGAGCCGCAGGTTCTGCAGGACGCTTAAAGAAGCGAACACGCGGCGCCCCTCCGGCACCTGCGCGATGCCCGCCTCGACGATCTTGTGGGCGGGCGTCTTCGTGATTTCCTTTCCCTCGAAGCTCACACTGCCCTTCTTCGGAGCGATCAGTCCCGAGATCGTGTGAAGGATCGTCGTCTTGCCCGCGCCGTTCGCGCCGATCAGCGCAATGACCTCTCCTTCATTCACCTCAAAGGAGATTCCCTTGATCGCCTGGATCACGCCGTAGTAGACCTCCAGGTCTTTGATTTCCAGCATTGCCATCTTACGTTCCTCCTACTCTCCGAGATAGGCCGTGATGACCTTCGGATCCTGCAGCACCTCGGAAGTCGCTCCGCTCGTCAGAATCTGTCCAAAATTCAGCACCGTCAGATCCTCGCAGATACCGGCGACCAGCTTCATGTCGTGCTCAATCAGCAGGATCGTGATGTGGAATTCGTCCCGCACGAAGCGGATCGTCTTCATCAGCTCCTGCGTCTCGTTTGGATTCATGCCGGCTGCGGGCTCATCCAGGAGCAGCAGCTTCGGATTCGTCGCCAGCGCCCTGGCAATCTCAAGCTTGCGCTGCTTACCATAGGGCAGGTTGGAGGCCTTATAATCGGCTTCCCCGTCTAGGTCGAAGACCTTCAGAAGCTCCATCGCCTTTTCGTCCATCGCCCGTTCCGCCCTGTGATAGCGCGGCAGCCGCAGGATGCCGGTGATCGTCGAGTAAATATATTCCTTCTGGTTGTGAAGGCCGGCCTTTACATTGTCCAGCACCGTCATATCGGAAAACAGACGAATATTCTGGAAAGTACGGGCAATACCTTCCTTATTAATCTCAACGTTGTTTTTCCCTGTGATGTCCACGCCGTCCAGAAAGATCTTTCCATCCGTGGGCTTATAAACGCCGGTCAGCATGTTGAAGACTGTCGTCTTGCCCGCGCCGTTCGGGCCGATCAGGCCGTAGAGCTGGCCCTCCTCAATCTTCAGATTGAAATCGTCGACCGCACGCAGTCCTCCGAAGGAGATTCCCAGGTTTTTCACTTCCAGCATCGCCATGGTCACTCCACCCCCTTCTTCGGCAGGAGAGACTTGATTCTCTCCAGCACCCTGCTCCTCCAGTCGCGCGCTGCAGGCGCCCAGTTAAAGAGCATCATCGCGATCAGCACGACCGCGTAGATCAGCATGCGGTAGGTTGAGAAACCGCGCAGCAGCTCCGGCAGCGCATAGAGGATGATCGTCGCGATGATCGAGCCTCTCACATTTCCGATACCGCCCAGCACTACGTACACGAGAATGAGGATGGACATGTTGTAATCAAAGACCGAAACCTTCAGCATCGAAATGTTGTGCGCGTAGAGGACGCCCGAGACGCCGGCCAGCGCCGCCGAGATCGTAAAGGCCATCAGCTTGTACTTCGTCACATTGATGCCGTTCGACTCCGCCGCGATCCGGTTGTCGCGCGCCGCCATGATCGCGCGGCCGCTGCGGGAATTCACCAGATTCTGTACAATAAAGAGCGTGATCAGCAAAAGTACGATTCCAATGGGAAAGAACCAGCTTTTAATATCGCTATAGAGGGCCGACGTTCCGGAGATGCCGAGCGCTCCCTTCAGGATCTGCTGCCCGTTCTCCGAAAGCTCCAGAGCAGACGAATCCGTAGCAACATGCAGCCCGTTCTCATCCACGCCGACATACATGATATTGATCAGATTCTTGATAATCTCGCCGAAGGCCAGGGTGACGATCGCGAGATAGTCGCCCCGCAGACGCAGTACCGGAATGCCGATCAGCAGGCCGAACACTGCCGCCACGAGCGCGCCGATCAGGATCGCAAGGATCAGTCTCGGAAGGGAGGGGAGCACGTCCGCCATCGCATTGGAAAAGATCGCGCTCGAGAAGGCGCCCACGCACATGAAGCCCGCGTGTCCGAGACTCAGCTCGCCGGAGAAGCCCACCACCAGGTTCAACGATACCGCGGCGATCGTGTAGACGCAGAGCGGGACGAGCAGACCGGTGAGCAGATTGGAAAGATTTCCGGTTGCAGACAGGGTCTGCACGATCACGAAAATCACGAGCACCATCAGGTAGGTCAGCAGATTATTTTTCGATGTACTGTTTATCATTTTCTTCTTCATGTCCGCTGCCTTACACCTTTTCCTGAGTATTTTTCCCGAAGAGCCCGGTCGGTTTGATCAGGAGCACAAGAATCAGCACCGCGAACACGATCGCGTCCGCCACCTGGGAAGAAATATAGGCCTTTCCGAAGATTTCGATGACGCCGAGCAGCAGGCCGCCGACCATCGCGCCGGAGATCGAGCCGATCCCGCCGAAGACCGCGGCGACGAATGCCTTAATACCCGGCATGGAACCGGTATACGGCGTCAGAGACGGATACATGGAACAGAGCAGCAGTCCGGCGATCGCGGCCAGTCCGGAACCGATCGCAAAAGTAAGGGAGATCGTCGCGTTGACATTGATGCCCATGAGCCGCGCGGCGTCCTGATCCTCCGCGACTGCCTGCATGGCATGTCCCGGCTTTGTCCTTTTCACGAACCAGGTCAGAGCGATCATAATCACGATACACGCCGCGATCGTCACGAGCGCGATGCCCTTGATCGTGAGCTGTCCGTCGAAGAGAACAAGGGAAGGAACGTCGATCACCGTCACAAAGCTCTTCGCGTCCGCGCCGAAGATCAGCAGCGCCAGATTCTGCAGAAGATAGCTGACGCCGATCGCCGTGATCAGCACCGCCAGCTTGGAAGCCGCCTTTCGAAGCGGCCGGTACGCGACCATCTCAATCGTGATACCCAGGACCGTGCAGAACACAACGCCCAGAATGATGGAGACCGCCGGAGAAAGGCCTGCCTTCGTGATCGCCGTGAGGATCACAAACGCGCCGACCATGATGACATCCCCGTGCGCGAAATTCAGCATCTTCGCAATTCCATACACCATCGTGTAGCCGAGGGCGATGATTGCATAGACGCTGCCCAGACTGATTCCATCCTTTAGATAAGAAAGAAAACTCATAGTACACCTCGTAAAACGGAAAGGGCGGTGACCCGGCGCTTACGCCACCACCGCCCCTCTTAAATGTTAAGTCAGAAACTCGAAAACCCGCGCTGACGCGCAATGTTTACGCAAAACTCGAAAACCCGCGCTGACGCGCTCACCCGCCCGCTTCACAGGCTGGTTTTCTCGTTAACGGCGCAGAAAAACATATGGCGCTGACGCGCCGCATGTTTTTCTTTTGCGCCCGTTACATCATCGTATATGCGCCATTCTCGATCACGACAGCCTTCGGGGACTTGTCGCACTCGCCGTCCTCGGTCCAGGTCGAGGTACCGGTCAGGCCTTCCAGCGTGATATTCATCATGGAAGCCGTCAGCGCAGCGCTGATGTCCTCATTGCTCATATCCGGGGTAATGCCCGCGTCCTCAGCCGCCAGCTTGATCGCGTAGATCACATCATAGGAATCCGCCGCGAACTGGTTCGGGGTCTCGCCATAAGCCTCCTCGTAGGCCGCAACGAAGGACTGCGTCAGCTCATCCTCAGCGGTCGCCGAGAACGGGGTCAGCAGCATCGCGCCTTCCGCAAGGCTCGTGTCAAAGTTCTCCACAGCCAGGATGCCGTCCATGCCGTCCACACCGAAGAAGAGGATGTCAAGCCCGATGTCGCTCGCCTGCTGAAGAATCAGCGCGTCGTCAGAGTAGTAGTTCGGCAGGAACAGAAGCTCCGCGCCGCTCTCCTTCACCTTGTTGAGCTGTACGGAGAAATCGGTGTTGCTGTCGGTCGTGTAGGCCTCGTCAGCCACAACCTCCAGGCCGTACTCCGCAGCCGCCTCGATAAAGGAATCATGGATACCTACGTTATAGTCCGCCGCCGAGTCATAGATCACGGCAACCTTCGTCGCCAGGCCATTCTCGGAAATGTACTGTGCGGACTTCGTTCCCTGCATGGGATCCGTGAAGCACATACGGAACTCATTGGAACCGGCCGTGATGCAGTCTACCGCACTGCCGGACGGCGTGAACAGGAAGGTCTTCTCCGCAGCCTCAGCCGCCACCGCGATGCAGGCGCCGCTCGTCACGGTGCCGTCCAGGATCTGCATACCCTTGTCAAGCAGGTCGTTGTAAGCGTTGACCGCCTTCTCCGGATCGCCCTGGTCATCACCCGCGTCCAGGATCTCGATCTGATAGCCGTTAATGCCGCCCGCAGCATTGATCTCCTCCGCCGCGATCAGCGCCGCATTGTAAACGCCAAGGCCATACTGCGCGTAATCACCGGTCATCGGTCCGATCACACCGATCTTGAAGGTCTCACCACTGTCCGCGGTGGTCTCCTCGGAATCTGTGCTCTCCGTCGCCTCGGACGACTCAGAGCTGGAGCTCGAACTGGAGCTTCCGCATGCGACCACAGAAAGCGCAAGCGCCGCGGTCATCATGAGACAAAGTAACTTTTTCATAATGTTTCTCCTCCTTACTGTTTTTATGAAAAAAGTAACCGGCATACAAAAGTATACCGGTTACCATCATAAACACACATGGCGTTTTTGTCAAATAGATTTTTTACCAGTACCTGCGGATACACCGAACGGTTCGATAATACATGTTACTGACCTTGATACCGGTTTTCTCCGTGCTGGCATGGACGATCTGGTTATTTCCTATATAGATGCCCACATGTCCATAGTAGCAGATCACATCGCCCGGGAGCTTGTCCGCGTCACTGACTGCCGTTCCCCCATAGGCAAGCGACTCTGACTGCCGCGGAACCGAAATCCCAAAGTTGGCATAGACCAGATGCACAAAGCCTGAGCAGTCCGTGCCGTTCGTCAGGCTGTTCCCTCCGGCTACGTACGGATATCCGACGTATTTCAGTGCAAAAGCCGCAATCGAAGCGCCAAGACCCGTCCCTCCGGACACGGTCGCTGTACTGCTCGAAGAACTACTACTGCTCGAAGAACTGGAGCTGCTGCTCGAGGCCGAAGCCGCCTTCTGCGCTTCCTGCAGCTTTTTGATCTGCGCTGCCTGCTCCTTGATCTTCTGCTGATACTCGCTGGCCTTCGTCTGCGCCTCGCTCAGCTGGCTGTCAAAGTCCTCGATCTCGCTCTCCTTCTGGGCGATCATCGTCTCAAGAGTGGACTGCTCCTCCTCAAGCTGTTCTTCCATCTCCAGGAGCTCGGTCTTCTCCTCTTCAAGCTGCTCCTGCAGTGCAATCACAGTCTCCTTTGCTTCCTTATATTCATCCAGAAGGCTCCGGTCATATTCCTGAATTTCCTCCGCATAATCCACCTTATTGAGCAGCTCCGCAATACTGTCTGAGGTCAGCAGCATCTCCAGATAACTCTCCTGCCCCGCTTCATACAGGTACTGAATGCGGACTTTCATGGACTCATAGTGTTTATCCTCAGTCGCCTTTGCCTCCTCGTAATCCTCCTGTGCCTCCTCGATCTCGACCTCCTTGTCCTCGAGATCGCTCTCCAGCACCGCGATATTCAGCATGGTCTCCGTCAGCTCATCGTTCAGGCTGCTGATCTCCTCGCTGATCTCACTTTTCTGCTCCTCCAGCTCACTGATCTCCTCCTGAAGCTCCGAGAGCTCCTGTTCAGTCTGTGTCTTCTCTTTCTGGATGCTCGTAATGCTGGACGCCGAGACAGAGAAACCCGCCGCCAGCGCCACCGCCAATATGATACCGCATAGTTTTCCGCGCCCCATTCTCATAAAGCACCTCCAGCTACAGAATATCACAAAAACTGCCCTGATTCAACCGCTTATTCATAGCGCAGCGCGTCGATCGGGTTCAGCTTCGCCGCCTTGTTCGCCGGATAGTACCCGAAAAATACGCCGATGAAAATGGAGAAGCTGACCGATATAATAATGCCTGTCACAGACGGCTTCACCGAGTAGCCCATGAAATTCATGGCCACTGTTGCAAGGGCGATTCCCAGAATGATGCCGATGAGACCGCCGACAATGCAGAGCACGATCGCTTCCACGATAAACTGAAAGCGGATCGAGCCGTTCGTCGCACCCAGCGCCTTGCGGGTACCGATTTCCCGCGTGCGCTCCGTGATGGACACCAGCATAATATTCATGACGCCGATGCCTCCCACCAGCAGCGAGATCGCCGCAATCGCCGAGATCGCCAGGGTGATCGTCGAGAGCATCTCCGTCAGGCTCTCAACCACGGATTCCAGGCTCGACGCGCTGATCTCATAGCTTTCATTATCGGCATAGTAACTATTATTCAGATAAGTCTCCAGCGTATCGCAGAAATCACTCGTGCTGACTTCCGAACTTGTGCTCATCAGCAGCGTGAGCTGGCTGTAGCCCGTCGTCGTGTGGTTCTGATCCCTTGCCGTAAGGAGCGGCAGATAGAGCGTCGTCTCCGTATCCTCATCCGAGGAGGATGAGAAGGTACTCTCGTACTCATAGACGCCCACGATCGTGTAGGTGTAATAACGGTCGCTGAAAAGCACATCCACCGTCTGCCCGATCGCCGACATATTGTTGCTGTCGAACATATTGTCTACAAAAAGATCCGACACCAGGCAGACCTTCCGGGCCTCCTCCTGGTCCTGCTCCGTCAGCGTCCGACCCGCCAGAATATTCAGCTCCTCATTCTCGATACCGTCCGCATTGAGTCCTGTCGCCGACACATAGGCGTAGAGATCGCCGTCCTGCGCCGTGCCGCTCCCGACAGACTCCTCCAGTACATAGCCTTCGATGTCGTCCGGGTAACGCTCCATCAGGTCGTCGAGCATCTCATCCGTGATGTAATCGTCGTCCTGCATGATCGTAAAACGCGGTCCCGAGGAAAAGGTCAGGCCGCTCTCGGTCGTCTCCTCCGTCGTGCTCTTCTGGGAAACGCCGAGCGTAATATTATTCGCGCCCATGGAAGACATGGAATCTGTCACCGAACCGCTGATCGAGTCGCCCAGCGTCATGATCGCGATCACCGCCGCGATACCAATGATGATGCCGAGCATCGTCAGCATGGAACGCATCTTATTCGCGCGCAGGCCGTTCAGGGCCAGCATAATATTTTCGCCGATCAGCATCCCGAACCCCTCCTCTCGCCGATGATCCGACCATCCTTGAGCGTCACGATGCGCTGCGTCTCCTCCGCAAGCTCCTGGGAGTGCGTGATCAGCACGATCGTCTTCCCCTGCTCCTCATTCAGCTTATGAAAAATATCCATGACCATACGTCCCGTCTGGGAGTCCAGCGCACCGGTCGGCTCATCCGCCAGGATGATAGAGGGATCGTTCCCCATGGCCCGCGCGATGGCCACGCGTTGCTTCTGTCCGCCGGAGAGCTCATCCGGGCTGTGACTCATGCGCTCCGCCATGCCGACCATCGCCAGCAACTCCTTCGCGCGCTCATGGCGCTCCTTCCTTCCCATGCCTGCATACAGCATTGGCAGCTCCACATTCTTGATCGCGCTGGTGCGGCTGATCAGATTGTAGGTCTGAAACACAAAGCCTATTTTCTTATTCCGGATAAGCGAAAGGTCCTTATCCTTTGCCCGCGCGACGTCCACGCCCTCGAGCGTGTATTCACCCTCGGTCGGCCGGTCCAGAATCCCGATAATGTTCATCATCGTCGATTTTCCGGAGCCGGACTCTCCCACGATGGAGACAAACTCCCCCTCGCGCACCTGCAGGTCGATGCCGTGCAGGATTTCCAGTTCATTCGGCATGCCGATATAGAAGCGCTTCACAATGCCGCGAAGATCTATGATTACCTGTCTCTCATTTTCAGCCATGTGACACCTCCGGATTAAAAGCCGCCGCCACCGCCGGGCATGCCGCCGCCACCGCTGGGCATGCCGCCACCGCCGCCGGTCATTCCGCCGCCCATATCGAAGTTCAGGAGCGAGCTGGAATCATCCGAGGAGGAAGAACTCGTCGCCTCATTGTTCACCATCATGGTATTGTAATAGACCATCGTCGTCTCGTCGATGCCATCGCCGGAGATCTCGGTATAATAGTCGCCTTCCATCCCGGTCTCGACCTGCACCGTGACCTCTTCGCCGTTCTGATCGATCGTCACCCAGGAGTTTCCATCCTCATCTGTCGTGATGCAGTCGTAGGGCACCGTCAGCACATCATAGGCCGCCTCCAGAACGATACTGACCTTGGCTGTCATACTGATACGCAGCTCGGTATTGACGTCGTCAAGCGCGATCTCAATCGAGTAGGTCGAGCTTCCCATACTGGCACTGGACACAGTCGGAGAGACAAAGGATACGGTCGCCGGCAGCTCGTCTTCGCCGAGCGCCTCCACGATCACCGCCGCCGTCTGACCCTTCTCGATGCTGCTGATGTCATACTCGTCCACACTGGCTTCCACGATGAAATACTCGTCATCCGCAATGCTGAACAGCGTGGAACCCGCCGTGGTATAGGTATCCCCTTCAGAAACATTCATTGCCGTAATTACGCCCGAGATCGGAGCCGTCACCGTGCAGTCCGCGATCTGATCCTTGTAATTCTGAATCGTCTGATCGCTGGAATCGTTGGAGTAGGTCTGCTCCATCTGCGCCTGCTCCAGAGAATCCGCGGCGTTGGAGATGTTCTTCTCATTCTGCTTCTCCGCGTCCGCAAGCGCCTCCTCCGCGTCCTCATAGGCGTCCATCGCGGCGTCGTCGACCTCCTTGAGCTGCAGATATTCCTGATGCGCGGCCGTGTAAGCGCTCTGCGCCGTGCTTATGGCAGATGCATCGCCGGAGGCCTGCGCCTCCGCCAGATCCTCTTCCCGGCTCTTCAGCGTTTTGGCAGCCTTGCTCAGGTCCTCATCGGCCTCCGCCAGCGCTTCCTTGGCGTCCTCCACATTATCCAGCGCTTTCTGGTAATCGTCTGTTCCGTCATTCACCGCGTCGTCATAGTTCTCCTGAGCGCTCTCAATCGATTTATTCTCATTGTATGCGCTGAGGGTCTGGCTGTTCTGTGCCTCCGTCAGCTTGAGCTCCAGGTCGGTCGTGTCCAGCACGACGATGATGTCGCCCTCGTTCACATAGTCGCCCACCTCATAGTTGACCTCGAGCACCTCAACATCGGAAGCAGTCGTCGACACATCCCTCGCGTCCGCGCTCGCGATCGTCCCGGTCACGCTGATGGACTCGATCAGATTCTGTTTTGTCACCTGCACCGTCTCCACCTGCGTCATCTGCGTCAGCATGGTCTGCCTGGCCTGGTAACGCATGTACTGCCGGATGCCCAGCACCGCCGCGATGACAAGGATCACGCCGAGCACGATGAGCAGCTTTCTGTGCTTTTTCAGCTTATATCCGAGCCCCGGCTTCTTCACCTTCATCTTCTCGGCTTCCGCCGCCTGTTTCTTCGCCTTCTTCTCCGCTTTCAGGGCGTCTTTTTCTTCTTTTGTTGATTTTGATAAATTGGGTAGCTTCACAGAAAAATCCTCCTCATACTGTTTCCACAGCGCGCGGTCTGACCGCTCACATTTTTTCCCATTCATTGTATCGGGGAATTGTGTGAAAAAATTGATAAGCCTGTGTCCAAACTGTGAACTTTGGTTTTCCATAGCCGAATCTGCAGTCCCGTCATATCACGAAAAACCTCTGCGCAAATGCTGCATTCGCGCAGAGGTTTCGATATTGCTGTAAAGCTGTCCCGTCAAATATCGCCCCGGCAGCAGACAGCTCCGCCGTTCATTTGTTCATCGGCTCCCTCCCGACGTTCCGTATCCCGGGCGCGAACAGTGCGGGGAGCGGAAACACTGATTCTGCGGAGGAAGTCCAGATCCGCCTCCAGCACATGCAGGATCATTTCCTGATTAGCGATATCGCTCATCCAGCTCTCCCGGCACAGCAGCTTCCATGCCATATGCCTGCAGAGCTGCTTCATACGCTGCTGGTCAAAGGCAGTCAGGCTTCCCTTTCGAAAGCCTTTGTCCAGCGCTCCGGCCACATCGTGGATCAGAAAGTGCTCCCACTCCTCCTTTCTTCTCCGTCTTTTCCCCGCAAAGCTGTAAAACAGAAATGGCAGAAACAGGATCAGTCCCTGTTCTTCCAACTTCTCCGGCGAGTATTCCTCCAGACCCAGCATGTGAACCTTCAGCGTGACCCGCTCCTTTCCCGGAAATTCCAGCGTCGCCCGCTGTTCCTCTTCTGTTTTCCCGAAACAGAGAACGCGCGGCTCCCGGATCTCAATAACCGCCCCGTTTGTCCGGCTCTCATAGTCAAACACATACCGATGTTCCTCTGCGTTGACCCGGAAACACCCGTCCAGCCTGCGCACCTGAAACACATAACGCCCTTCCTCACTGATTCGCAGATATACGCTTCTGTTTTCCTGCTCCCGCCAGATCGGCTCCGTATCCGCATAAGCCGTATCGAACAGGCGGTTCACCATCCGCAAAAGGGCATGGTTTGAAAGCTGAAAGATCTCTCTCAGCATCCAGATATCTTCACTCAGATCCATTCGTTCACTTCCTCTTCACTGTCAGACGTGTCATATGAACTGAATCACCAGGGTATTTTGGTCAGAAATCTCGACCTCTGATCTGTTTTTTAAGACATTCCCAGAATATAAAATTTCGAAAAGTCTGTCAAGAAGTTTTTTCACCGGTTCAGGACCGCAGCGAAATGAAAAAAGCGGCCCCGGCATCATACCGCAGACCGCACTCTCATTTCATATCATTCTACGCCCGTTCTCCCGAGTCCCGCAAGATAGGCTGTCACGCCTGCCAGTGCCTGCTCCTCGTCCGGACCGTCGCACTCAATCCGGATCTCATCGCCCAGGCACACCGGAAACGCCAGCAGGCTCATCAGGCTCTTACAGTTCATCACATGCTCGCCGCGCCGTAGCATCACATGACTCTCGTACTTGTTCGCCTCTCCGACCAGTACCCCTGCCGGCCGAAGGCATAATCCCCTCTCATGATTCATCGTCATCTTTCTGAAAACCATATTCAACCGCCCTTTCTCCCCATTGGCTTATTATAACATAAAAAAGGCGCGCTGGCACGCACCTTTTCCATATTTAAAAAATGTTAATAATTTATTCATATATTTCCCTGAGGGCTGCGAATGCAGAGGCGACTGCAAAATTGCAACGCTGCACCTTTCACGCCACCAGAATAATCCCACCCTGTGCAGCATACAGCGTGCTCACGCCGGATGTCTCGAGGACAATGATATCCTTCACCCTGATGAGCTTCTGGATTTCACTCTTCACATACTCCGCCCGCTCGCGATTGTTGCAGTGTACGAGTCCAAGTACTTTTTCCGCAGGATTCTTCAGCTCCGCCGCCATCCGTTCCACCATGGCCCGCAGCGCCTTCTGCATCCCACGCGCCTGACCAAGCTGGATAATCGTCCCCTGCGGAGTCGCGCCCATGACCGGCTTGATATTCAGTGCCGAGGCGACGACCGCCTTCACCGAGCTGATCCGTCCGTTTTTGCGCAGATTTTCCAGCGTCTCCAGTACAAAATAGGTATTCTGTTCCTGAATAAACTGATCCACCTGCCGGATCGTCTCGGGAAACTCCATCCCGGCCTCCTCACACTCCTGAATCTTCAGCGCGATCAGCGTCTCGCCAACCGATGCCGAACACGAATTAAAAACATGGACATTGGCGTCCGGGTGCTCCTCCAGATAGAGGTTCTGCCCGAGCGTCGCGCTATTATAAGAGCCGCTCAGCTCGGCGGAAAGCGTCACCGCGTAGCGGTTTCCGGGCTCTCCCTCCTCAAAGGCGCTCCGGTAATCCTCCGGCGAAGGGCAGCTCGACTTCGGGCAGTTCGGACTCGCCTTCATCTTCCGCAGAAAGTCCTGCCTGTCAAAAGACTCGTCGTCCGTAAACTGCTCCCCGTCTATCTCCAGGTGAAGCGCCGTATGAATAAAGTGCGGGTCACGCTTCATTTCCTCCGTAAATTCTCCGCAGCTGTCCACCACAATCCGATAATCCATAACCGATACCGCCTTTTTTGATTTTTATAATTTGTAAAAGTAGTTTTTAATACTACATGATAGTAGCACAACATTCCTCTCTGTGCAATACTTTTTTTTACACAAATTTATGTGGAAATGCAAGGCCCCATCCTTTATAATAGGGTATATCATCGGAGGTATCCCATATGATCGCTCTTAAAATCGCAGACGTCGGGGATTTCATGAAAAAACTGCTCCTGAGCGACGTCTTTGACCACTTTCTCCTTCTCGAGGGAAGCGTTACCACCTTCAATACTTTTCAGATCGACGGATTTCTGCAGAAAAGCTATTACAACGCCGAAGAGCAGGAACAGATCGGCGAACGCACACTCTCTTACTGGGCGGAAGTACGCCCCTTCTTCCTCTCTCTGATCAGAGGAAAGCGGACGCCGCTCAGCTTTCGTTTCAGCCTGCAGCTCTCGCCCGCGAATGTGGAGAGACTGCTCCAGCAGTCCGGCGTCGGCATTCCCGCCGAACAGGTGCGCGCTCTGGTGCTGAATGTCGTCTACGAACACCGCGTCCTTAGCTGCACAACCGGCACTTCTCTCACTGTCTTCACGCTGGACAAAAAACTGGACCATGCCTGGGAAGACATGGTCCAGAGATTCTTTCATCAGCAGAAAATCCCGTTTGAAGTTCTGTGATTATTTTGTCAGGAGCAGCATGATCTCATTCGTGCGGGCGACAAACTTCGTCATCGCCTCCGGCGCAAGCGGCTCATGGCTGATCATCGCGAGATCGTAGAGCTGCTCGCAGATCATATTCGTGTGCTCGCCTTCCGGATTCTCGAAGAGGTACTTCACGAGCGCGTTGTTCGCGTTGAGCACGAGCGTCGTCTCATTTCCAAACATGGAAGAATCCATCCCGTACATATTGTACATCTTCATCATATCCTGCATCCGGCGGCTCTCCTCGGAGAGCGTGATCATCGAAGAAACATTCTCATTCTTGAGCTTCTCGACCTTCACCTCGAGCTTGTCATTGTTCAGAGCCTTGCGGAACAGCGCGCTGAGCGCATCCACCTCGTCCTTCAGTTCTTCCTCAGAGGCCTCCTCCTTCATGGATTCCGTGAGATCCGCGTCGATACGCTGGAACTTCACCTTCTCGTTCTTCGCCTCCAGATGACTGATGAAGGGGCTGTCAATGTTATCCTTCAGAATGACCGCGTTCATGCTCTGCTCGCGGAACATATTGATATACTGGCTCTGCTGCACCTCGTCGGTCACATAGTAGATCGTCGTCTTCGGCGGCTCCTGCTCCTCCTCATCGGAATCGTCCGCGGCGCTCCCGTCGGCGTTCTCCACACTCTGCTCCCCGGATTCCTCTGCGGTCTGTCCGGACTCCGCTTCCGCGCCTTCCGCAGAAGTCTCCGTTGCTTCGCCCTCCGCAGTTTCGGTGCCTTCACCTTCTTCCGTCTTCTCCGCCGCGTTCAGCGCGTCCAGATACTCACTCATCGTCGTGTACTTGCCGTCCAGATCCTTGAACAGCACATACTCCATCATGCGCTCGCAGAATTTCTCATCCTTGATGCAGCCGTATTTAATGAAGGGGCTGATGTCGTCCCAGTATTTCTCATAGTTCTCACGGTCGGTCTTGCACATGCCGCTCAGCTTATCCGCGACCTTCTTTGTGATATAATCGGAAATCTTCTTCACAAAGCCGTCGTTCTGCAGCGCGCTTCTGGAAACGTTCAGCGGCAGGTCCGGGCAGTCGATCACGCCCTTTAAGAGCATCAGGAACTCCGGAATTACTTCCTTAATATTATCTGCGATGAACACCTGGTTGTTGTAGAGCTTGATCACACCCTCGGCAGACTCGTACTCCAGGTTAATCTTCGGGAAGTAGAGGATGCCCTTGAGGTTGAAGGGGTAATCCATGTTCAGATGGATCCAGAACAGCGGCTCCTTGTAGTCGTGGAACACCTTGCGGTAGAATTCCTTATACTCCTCCTCTGTGCACTCGTTCGGGTGCTTCGCCCAGAGCGGCGAGGTGTCGCTTAAGGACACCGGACGCTTGTTGATCTTCACGCGGTCGCGCGCCGGGGAAATCTCCTTCGTCTCCTTGGTGCCGTCCTCATTTTCGATCTCCTCGGTCTTCGCCTCCTCGTGGATACGCTCCACGACGACATCGTCCTCCTTCAGATCGCTCTCGTCGATCGTCTCGTACTCCTGCTCCGCGTTCTCCTTCGCGAGGAAAATCTCCACCGGCATGAAGGAGCAATATTTGCTGACGACCTCACGCGCGCGGTACTCGTTGGAGAACTCGACACTGTCCTCATTGAGGAAGAGGGTGATCTCCGTGCCGACGCCGCTCTTCTGCCCGGCCGCCATCGAGAACTCCGTGCCGCCGTCGCACTCCCAGTGCACAGCCTCCGCGCCGTCTTTGTAAGAGAGCGTGTCAATGTGCACCTCATCAGCCACCATGAAGGCCGAGTAGAAGCCCAGTCCGAAATGGCCGATGATCTGGTCCTCATTCGTCTTGTCCTTGTACTGCGCGAGGAAATCGGTCGCGCCGGAGAAGGCGATCTGGTTGATGTATTCCTCGACCTCGTCGGCCGTCATACCAAGACCATTATCGATAAATTTCAGCGTCTTCTCCTCGGGATTCACCAGCACCTGGATCTGCGGCTTATAGTCCTCCGGAAGAGAATACTCACCCATCATGTCCAGCTTCTTCAGCTTCGTGATCGCGTCGCAGCCATTGGAAATCAGCTCCCGGAAAAAGATATCATGGTCAGAATAGAGCCACTTCTTGATAATCGGGAAAATATTTTCACTGTTAATGGAAAGCGAACCCTGTTTTTCGTTCATGTTTGTCTCACACCTTTCTTTAAATTTTGAAGTTAAAGATACTATAATCCCGCTGTTTTCAAAAGTCAAGGATTTTTTAGCACTCATCAAAAATGAGTGCTAACAGTTTTTAATCTCGTTGCAGTTATAAGGAGTCCTGTGTTATAATATAAATGTATTCAGGTCATAACACAGCCAATGTAGAAGTCCGATGTCCATGCACCCTTACACACCGTCTGCATGGCCGCAGTTCAGGACTTTTATCACAAAATTGCATATAAAGAGGAGGGATGACACATGTCAAAGAACTTCACAATCACCATGGGACGCGAGTGCGGCGCAGGCGCCACGCACATCGCGCAGGCTCTGTCAGCGGATCTCGGGATCAACTATTATGACAAGGATATTTTCCGCATGGTTTCCGACAAGAGCGGCGTATTGGAAGAGTTTTTCCGCGTACATAACGAGCGCCCCGGCAACAATCTGCTGTACCGGCTTGTCAGGGAGATGAAGCCGGCGGATCAGAAGCCGTCGCTTGGCAAGGACATCGTCTCTCCGGAAAATCTGTTCCGCTTCCAGTCTGAGCTGATCCGCGAGCTGGCGGAAAATGAGTCCTGCATCATCATCGGGCGCTGTGCCGACTATGTTCTGCGCGAGTACGATCACATTGTCCGCATCTTTGTCTGCGGCGACGCCGAGAGCAAGATCCGCCGCATGATGCAGACCTACTCGCTCGAACACGACGCGGCGATCGACCGCATCCGCGAGACCGACCGGCAACGCCACAAATACTACAATTACTACACCGGAGGAACCTGGGACTCCGCCCGGAACTATGACCTGTGCCTGAACACGGGGGACATGTCGATCCAGGACGCCGCGGATCTGATCAAATGCTATCTGCGGCAGAAGGGTTATATTGAATAAACAAAACAGGAAAAGGCTTTCCGGGAAAATTTGATTTTTCCCGGAAAGCCTTTATTCCTGCGGGCAGCGGGACTCGAACCCGCACGCCTTGCGGCACAGGAACCTAAATCCTGCGCGTCTGCCAATTCCACCATGCCCGCCTGTATTCTTTCATACCACAAAACACGCCAAAGATCAACTCCAGAAACTACAGGATGCCCATCCATGCCGCCACCGTAAACACCGCCATCAGCACAATCTGGTGCAGCATGTAAATCAGAAGGCTGTGCTTCCCGATCGTCTCCAGGAATCCGCCCCGCAGCCGCAGCACATGCAGCACGCGCTCGCGGCTCCCCAGCAGCTCATACAGAAAATAACCGCACAGATACAGGAAAATCCAGGGGATAAAGGAAAAATAATCCCCGGAATAGAAATCCGGAGCCTGAAAGCCCAGAAAAGTCGTGAAGAGATTCCGGTACAGACCCTCCGGCACACGCCCCAGCATAAGCTGTTCAAAACCCCAGTATCCCGCGTTCACATTTCTGCTCAGGAAAAAAAGGACAGCACTCGCAGCCAGGCCGACTCCCGCCGGAACTTTTTCCAGCAGTTTCGAGAGCGGAATCAGCGCCAGCATCGCCGCTCCTGTAAAGGTCAGGATTCCGAAAATAATCAGCTCTGACGGCATAAAGACGCAGGTCACCGCCGTGACGACCAGACCGCAGGCCGAGACGAGCAGCCCGCGCCGCAGCGGTCTGCTCCCCAGGCTCCAGCAGAAACCCGACAGCAGAATGAAGATCCAGCAGATACTCTGCTGCCAGACATAGCCCGGCGCTTTCCAGAACCAGCCGACGTGCAGGCCATAGAGCTCCACGAGGTCATACATTCCGTGGTAAACGATCATGCTGAGGATCGTCAGGCCGCGCAAAGCGTCCAGAAGCGGCAGCCGCTCCCGCTTCACTTCCATGTCCCTTCTCTTTCCATCTCTGCCTTAATTGTCTGGTAGAGCTCCGGCAGTTCCTTTTTGATATTCGCGGGGCGCCCGTCCTTCCGAAGATAGCAGTGCCCGGAAGTGCCTGTCGCGCGCACTTCTCCGGTTTTCTCGTCCGTCAGCACATAAGAGAGCTCATATTTCACTCCATGAAATGCTGTCATCTTCACATCGATACACACGCGATCACCGAAATAAGTCATCGACTTGTACTCGCAGCTCACGCTCAGCACGGGACTCATGATACCCGCTTCCTCCACTCTCCGGTAGGGGAAACCCAGCTCGTCCATAAAGGCGACACGGGCCTCCTCCATCCAGCGGATATAGTTGGAATGGTGGATGATCCCCATCTGATCCGTCTCATAATACTGTGCCTGATGCACGTAAACCATAATCCTGCCTCCTTTTGCATCACAGTATAACAGATTTATCCGCATTTTCAAAGAGGATTGTGATCGTCGTGCCCTTTCCCGGCTCGCTCTCAAGCTCGAGCTGTGCGCCGTGCTGCGCCACGATATGCTTGACAATCGCGAGCCCCAGGCCGGTTCCCCCGGTCGCCTTCGAACGGCTCTTGTCGACCCGGTAGAAGCGCTCAAACACACGCTGCTGGTGCTCCGCGGGAATGCCAATGCCCGTATCCGCCACCTCCAGCATGACCTTCCCGCCTAGCGGCTTCACCGTGACCGTCACGTTTCCGTCCGGATTATTGTAACGGATCGCATTGTCACAGAGATTGTAGAGCAGCTCCTCCACCATCTCCTTATTTCCGTTGATATAAGCCGCTTCGCCCGCAAGGCTCAGCGTCACCTGGTGCTTCCCGGCGCTGATCTGCAGCATATCCACGCTGTTCTGCGCCAGCAGATGCAATGGAAGGCGTTCCATCTGCGCCTGCTCCGGCGTCATCACATCCAGCTCCGACAGTTTGATGATGTCATTAATCATGTTCAGCAGTCTGGTGGCGCTGTGATGAATCTCGCCTGCGAAGCGGGGAATGTCCTGTTCCGCCGCCATATGATGTTCGATCAGCTCCGCATAACCGGAGATCGAGGTCAGCGGCGTCTTCAGCTCGTGGGAGACGTTCGCCGTGAAATCCTGGCGCATACGGGCATTTTTCATGATATCCTCATGCTGCCTGCGGATCGTCCGCACGAAGGGCACCATCTCGTCGTAAACCGACGCGTCATCGCACTCATCAAGGTGCTCCGCCAGCGAATCGATCGGCGCCATCAGAGAGCGTGTGGCGCGCGCGGCAAGCAGCATGCAGAGAAGGAAGATGACAATCCCCGTGACTGTCACGATCGGCAGCGCGCTCCGGAAAATGCGCCAGATGCTCGAGCTCGCCTTCGCCACCCGCAGCACTGTCCCGTCCTCCTGCAGCACCGCGTAATAAAAAGCGCTGCGATCAAGCGTGTCCGATCTGCGAATCGACTGCCCGCTGCCCTCCTCGATCGCCTCCGACACCTCCGGCCTGCCGCCGTGATTATCCAGACCACCGACCTCCACATCATTGTCATAGAGCACCGTGCCGTCCGCCGCAATCAGGGAGATTCGCACATCCCAGTCCGAGAGGCCGTCAGCCGCCCCCGCCGCCGCCGAAGTGTCAAATACCCCTGCGCTCTGCAGCACACGGGTATAAGACTCCAGTTCATTCATAACCTCTTTTTTAAAAAGCTCGTAGAACACCGCCGTCATGGACACCGCCGTCAGCAGGATGCTGAGCAGCGCCACCAGCACGAATTCCCGCCGGATCTTCTTTTTCATTCTATCATGTACCCCACATTTCGCACGGTCTTGATGAGACTGCCCGCGGACTTCAGCTTCTGCCGCAGCGTCTTGATATGCACGTCCAGCGTCCGGGACTCTCCCTCAAAATTGATGCCCCAGATCCGCTCCATGATCACGTCGCGCGACATGACAATCCCCTGATTCTGCATCAGAAGCTTCAGAAGCTCATGCTCTTTGAAGGTAAGCTCACAGGGTTCGTCCTTCACATAGACCATGTGCTTCTCGCCGTCCATGAAAATATCGCCGGCCGTCAGGAATTTTTCCTCCCCGGTCTGCATGCTGCGCCGCAGCAGCGCCTTCACGCGGGAAATCAGCTCCATCACGCCGAAGGGCTTTGTGATATAATCGTCCGCGCCCATATCAAGACCCTTGACCTTGTCGAGCTCCGTCGTCTTGGCCGTCACCATGATAATCGGCGTCTTCTTCGTATCCGGGATCGCGCGCAGCTTGCGCACGACCTCCAGTCCGTCCTCGTCCGGTAGCATGACATCCAGCAGGATACAGTCCGGCGCTTTCTCCGCCACCTGATGATAAAAATCCTTCGCACAGCCGAAGTCTTTCACATTGTATCCGCTGTTCTTCAGCGCAAAACTCTCGATCTCCCTGATATTCTGATCGTCCTCCACAATATAAATCAGCGCCATTTCCATCTCCACCCTTTCTTCCTGTACATTCTATAACACAAGCGCGCGCCATGCAATTAAAATCTTTCTCATGGTCTTTCACCATCCTAAGGCCTGCCTGTAAAACGCATATGTTCTGTATGTAAAATTTATGTAAAAAGAAAGCCCGGAGGCGGGAAACCTCTGAGCTTTCTGTCTTAGTTTTATCGATGGCGCTTTTATTTGAATAATTAAAAGGGAGGGTTTATTCATTAAGGGGGATTAGGGGGTAAGCGCCACCCATAAATATATCTGATCAAGGGAGAAAGGATATTTTGTATCGTTCTCTCTTTTTCGTCCTTCATTATACGTTGTGAATCTCAAAATGTACATTGGCAATTTTTCTAAAATTTTTATTTTTTTCGACTTTTTCCGTGTCAAAAAAGAGAAGCCGCTTTTCTCTTTTTTGCAAATAGCAAACGAGAAAACTTCGCCTTCGCAACGGTTTCTC
>JAJBTX010000065.1:31162-33163 GCA_020860645.1 Lachnospiraceae bacterium
TCGAACCCCGGACAACTTGATTAAAAGTCAAGTGCTCTACCACCTGAGCTAATACCCCATATATATCTGCATGCTGCCCAACTGGGCTAGCTGGATTCGAACCAGCGAATGCAGGAGTCAAAGTCCTGTGCCTTACCGCTTGGCGATAGCCCATTATCTTTGATTCAGGGTGGGTACAGGGACTCGAACCCTGGGCCTCCAGAGCCACAATCTGGCGCGCTGACCAACTGCGCTATACCCACCATATTACCGGACGGCTGCCCGCCCCAGCGTGCCCGAAGGGATTCGAACCCCCGACCCACGGCTTAGAAGGCCGTTGCTCTATCCAGCTGAGCTACGGACACACGCTCGGATCTCTGCAGATCCGAAGCGGGTGATGGGAATCGAACCCACGTATCCAGCTTGGAAGGCTGGTGTTCTACCATTGAACTACACCCGCATGGCCATGTTCCAAATCGGGGTGACAGGATTCGAACCTGCGGCTTCCTGGTCCCAAACCAGGCGCTCTAGCCAAGCTGAGCCACACCCCGTCTCGCCGCCCTCTTTTGGACGCAACATGTATTATATAAGACGCCCGCCAAAATGTCAACTGTTTTTGCAACTTTCACGTCACTTTCACGTTACTATTCGCGGCATATCGGGATGAGCAGAAAGTATCGTCGTGCTTGCACGTAAGAAACTTTCTGTTCATCCCGATGTAGCCTGCGAAGCAGGGACTCCACCCACATAAGCAGTCTTAGCTGCGTAAGCAGCGGGACTGGAGCGCGTAAGCGCGACGGCGCTGGACGTCCGGGGGACGTCCGTTTAGCGCGGACCGAAACGAAGTGTAGATGCGCATGTGGGTGGAGGGCCGTGAATAGTAACACTTTCATTCACACATAGTTGATCGTGTAGTGCGCCTCGCCGTCCCGGTCGAGTTCCATGAGGATGAAGCTGGATTTCCGGTTCTCCTGCCGCGGCAGGGAGACGCTCCCCGGGTTCAGAACGGTGAGATCCGGTCCCACTTCGAGATATGGCCTGTGCGTGTGCCCGTACATGACGACATCCACGCCGCGCTTCCGGGCTTCTTCCTTAATATACAGCGGACCGCCGTGCACGAAATAGCGGTGTCCGTGCGTCATCCAGACCTTATAGCGCCCGATCGTCAGCATCCGCTCGTTCGGCAGATCGCAGAAGAAATCATTGTTTCCCGCAATGATATCCACCGGAACGCCGCCCGCGATCGCACGGATCCGCTCCTCGCCGCCCTCCACGTCGCCAAGATGGAGCATTCTGTCAAATGTACCAACCTTTCGCACAATCTTCCCAAGCATATGCTCTCTTCCGTGCGTATCGCTCACGATCAGTATCTTCATCGCTTCTCCCATTCAGCCAGCAGCCTGTCCTTCATCGCGCGCAGCGCCCTGCCGCGATGGCTGAGCTCGTTCTTTTTTTCCGGGGACAGCTCTGCCGAGCAGCAGCCGTATTCCGGCAGATAAAAAATCGGATCATAGCCAAAGCCGTTCTCCCCGCGTTCCTCGTAAGCGATCCGACCTTCCATCGTGCCACGCGTGGTCAGAACCCGTCCGTCCGGGAAGGCCGCCGCAATCGCGCAGACAAAGCGCGCGCTGCGCTCCTCGCCCTCTTTTCCTTCCAGGCGGTCGATAATACTCTTATTTTTAATATGGTAGGAAGTGTCGCGTCCCATGTAACGGGCCGAGTGAACGCCCGGCTCCCTGCCCATCGCGTCCACCTCCAGCCCGGAGTCGTCCGCCAGCGCGACCTCGCCGGTCAGCTCCATGCAGGCCCTCGCCTTGATGATGGCATTCTCCTCGAAGGTCGCTCCGTTCTCCTCGACCTCCAGCGAAACGCCCGCCTCCTTCAGCGATACAGCCTCGATCCCGGTTCCCTCCAGGATCTCGCGAATCTCCCGCATCTTATCCGCATTGCCCGTGGCAAAGAGTATCTTCATGCTTATAATTCGCCTTTCTGCGAAAGGCACCGATGGGGTTATGAAACACA
>JAJBTX010000042.1 GCA_020860645.1 Lachnospiraceae bacterium
GGCCTGAGTATAAGCGGCAGGTCCTGAAAACCTTCGTGATATCAGTTCAGATACTTCAGTATTACATCCCAGATCGTCGAGCGTTCGAGCCCCAGCCGCCACTCGGCGACGCCGGCCAGCTCATACTCCTTGATCAGCTTCATCTTCTCCTCGATGGACTCTTCCTCCTCCATCCACATCTGATAGATGGCGTTCTCATACTCGAATTCCACATAATACTGGTGTGTGACCTCGTCCCAGATCGCCGAAACCTCATTATTGATAAGCTTCTGGTCGGCGGCGTCCATGCCGAGCGCCTCGCTCGTCACATTTCCGTCCTCATCGGTCCTCCAGAAGCGCGTGTAGAACGGAATCGCGTTGATCACCTTCTGGGCGGGGACTTCCTCCAGCGTATCCTTGATGCCCTGCTCCACGAAATCGTAGGACGCGACCGACCCGGCCTCCTCGGAACCGGAATAGTGCTCGTCATAACCCATGATAATCACGTAATCCGCGAAGATCCCCTGCTCCGCGCGATCATAGTGATCGGAGGAATCTGTCGGCACGTAATTGTCCACAGAAAGGACGATCCCGTTGATCCGGCACATGATCGACAGCTCCCGGATAAACTGGATGTAGGCTCTGCCACACTCCTCCGTGACCGCCTCAAAGTCCACGTTGATGCCGTCCAGGCCATACTGGATCGCCGCCGCGATCAGCTGGTTGACCAGGCGCTGGCGGCTCGATGTCTTCGAGAGTGTCTCATAAGTACTGACGCCTTCGGTGAAATTGTCCACCAGCGCCCAGACCTCGAGACCCTGCTGGTGCGCATAGGTCACATAGCTCTGGCTTGCCAGCGAGGAGATGTTGCCGTCCGTGTCCGCGATCGAGAACCAGGTCGGCGAGACGGTCGTCAGCCCCTTCGCATCCGCAATGCGGGTCAGGAGCGTGTCGTTCGCATCCGCATTGGTCACCTGGTGCCAGGCCATATTGATCGTATAATCTTTGGAGATACTGGTGTACTCCGGCTCCTCGAACTCCGGCTCCTCGATCGTCTCCTGCGTCGCCGAAGAGATATTCTTGTCGCGGATGTAGCCGATGTAACCGTCCTTCGTCAGCACGCGGGTCCACTCCTCGATCTCCTCCGACTCCTCCAGGACATATACCGTCGTCGACTTCTCCACCGTCGTCAGGATCGGACTCTTGATGCCCGCCTGGTAACGGACCACGGCGTTCTTCTGCGCCGTCACGACATCGCGGCTGCCGAACTCCGTAATAATGTGCACACGGTTCGGCTCCTCCCAGTATTCATAGGTAAAGTTTGTATATTTCTGCACAAAGTCCAGCGCCACATAGGCGCTGCTCCCGTCCACGCGCAGGATCACATAGTCCTCGTTCGCGCTCGCCTTCGCGACCGTATAGCTCGACTCGCCCGCGCCCACGCTGACCAGCTCCGTTGGCAGCGCGTACAGGTACAGATTCTCCGTAGAGTCCCAGTAAAAGCGGCTGTTCAGATAGTCGTACACCGTCTCCACATCGAGATATACCGTGCCATCGATATAAAGAGCCTTCTCCTCCAGAATCTCATTGTTCAGGATAATGGCCATTTCATCCGTGTCAGTCAGCTCGAA
The DNA here is from genome assembly GCA_020860645.1 of Lachnospiraceae bacterium. Lineage (GTDB taxonomy): Bacteria > Bacillota > Clostridia > Lachnospirales > Lachnospiraceae > Hominiventricola. Next base: position 1,611 of record JAJBTX010000042.1, read on the forward strand.
ATAAGCGTTCAGGTCCGCCTGCTCCTTCGACGGCGAATACTTATCATACAGCATCTTTCCGACAAGAATGCCTGCGACCAGCACGATCAAAAACAGGGCGATGAGCACAGGTATCACCCTTGGATTCAGTCTCCTCCGTCTCCTGCGGGGCCTCCGCTTCTTCGGCCTCCTCTGCTCCCTCTGATCTTCTCTCATCATGAAAACCCTCCTGCATGAGCCTCATCTTCCGCACAGCTCCAGTATAACACACGGCAGGCTGCATCCGCAACCTGCCTGAAAAAATCACCTGTATCTTTGCCGCACAATCTCATAGGCCAGTACCCCGGCCGCCACGGAAGCGTTGAGGGAATCGATATCACCCTTCATCGGGACAGAAGCGCTCAGATCGCATTTTTCGCGCACCAGACGGCTGACGCCCTCTCCCTCGCTCCCGATCACGAGGCCGATCGGCCCCTTCAGATCAAGGTCATACATCGTCGTCCCGTCCATGTCCGCGCAGACGAACCAGAGCCCTCTCTTTTTCAGCTCGTCGATCGTCGCCCCCAGATTCGTCACCTTCGCGACCGGCGTATAGTTAAGAGCACCCGCACTCGCCCGCGCCACCGTCGCGGTCAGGCCGACCGCGCGCCGCTTCGGGATGATAACCCCGTGCGCGCCCGCCAGATTAGCCGTGCGGATGATCGCGCCAAGGTTGTGTGGGTCCTCGATGTTGTCAAGCAGGATGAGAAAGGGCGCTTCCCCTTTTTCCTCCGCGATTTTCAGGATGTCCTCCACCTCCGCGTAGGCATAGGCCGCGGCAGAGGCGATCACACCCTGGTGCTTTCCGGTCTCCGACATCTGGTCGAGCCGCTCCTTCGCGACGAAGCTGACAATCGTGTCCTGCTTCCTCGCCTCGCGCAGAATCGTGTTCACCGGGCCGTCCTGACAGCCCTTCAGCACGTACAGCTTATCGATGGTCTTCCCGCTGCGGAAAGCCTCCAGGACCGCGTTGCGTCCCTCTATTGTCATCTCCTCATATCTCACGGCGTTCCTCCCGTTCTCTCAAGGCCGAGCCTTATGAGATCGATCATCCTCGTCATCTGACCGGTCAGATAGAGGTAGCCCATCAGCGCCTCAAAACCCGTCGCACGCCGATAATCATGCATCGACGCGTTCTTTGCCATCGACGCCGGATGCGCGTTGCGCCCTCTCCGAAAATACTGCTGTTCCTCCTCAGAGAGCTCATCCATCAGCGCGTCCGCCAATGCTGACTGCGCGGAGGCCTTCACATAGGCGCTCGCCTCTTTATGGAGGGAATTCGCGCTGCGGTTTCCCCGCTCCACCAGGATCGTCCGGATAATCAGGTCGTAGATCGCGTCCCCGATATAGGCCAGCGTGGCCGGAGAGTAGGTGCGGATGTCCACCTCGGGGAGCGCAAAACTCTCCCGCAGATACGTCATGCTCTCTTCCATTTCACGCCCTCGCGGGTATCCTCCAGAATGATGCCCTTTTCCAGCAGCTGTGCGCGGATCTCGTCGGCGCGCGCGAAGTTCTTTGCCTTTCGGGCAGCCGTGCGCTCCGCGATCAGGTTCTCGATCTCCTCATCAAGCAGCTCCTCTTTCCGCTCCGTGATGATGCCGAGGATATCGCAGAGCCTCTGCAGCTCTGCGAGCAGAGAACTCGCGAACAGGCTGCCGGAGCTTTCCGATGTATTGGTATTTGCGTACTTCACAAGGTCAAAGACCGCCGCGATCGCGTCCGCAGTGTTGAAGTCGTCGTCCATCGCCGTCTCGAACTGCGCAACGAATTTCCCGGCTTCCTCAAGCTTTGCACTCTCCTCCTCGTTCAGCGTCCCGCGCACGGCATGCTCCGCGATAAAACGGAGATTGTCCGCAGCCGTCAGGATACGCTCAAGCGCATTTTTCGAGGACTCCATCAGATCCGCGCTGAAATTCAGCGGACTGCGGTAGTGCGCGCTCAGCATGAAGAAGCGCAGCACCTGCAGGTCATATTTTTCCGAAATCTCACGCACCGTAAAGAAATTCCCGAGCGACTTCGACATCTTGTGGTTGTCGATGTTCAGGAAAGCGTTGTGCATCCAGTAGCGCGCGAATTCCTTGCCGCTGCAGGCCTCGCTCTGCGCGATCTCGTTCTCATGGTGCGGGAAGATCAGATCCTCGCCGCCGCCGTGAATGTCAATCTGCTCGCCCAGATATTTCTTCGACATGACCGAGCACTCGATGTGCCAGCCCGGTCGGCCGTCGCTCCAGGGAGAAGTCCAGTAGGGCTCACCCTCCTTCTTCGGCTTCCAGAGTACGAAATCCAGCGGGTCCTCCTTCTCATCCTCTCCGGAGACAAGCAGCGCGCGGTTGCCACCCTGCAGCTCGTCCAGATTTTTATGGGACAGCTTTCCATAATCGGCGAAGCGGCGCGTGCGGTAATAGACTGTCCCGTTCACCTCATAGGCATAGCCCTTCTCCACCAGCGTGGAGATCATGTCAAGCATGCCGTCGATCTCCTGCATCGCGAGCGGATGCGTCGTGGCCGGGCGGATATTCATGCCCTCCATGTCCTTTTTGCACTCCGCGATATAGCGCTGCGAAATCTCCTCCGCGGGGACGCCCTCCTCGATCGCCTTTTTGATGATCTTGTCATCCACATCGGTGAAATTGGACACGAAATTCACCTCGTAGCCGCGATACTCAAAATAACGCCGCACCGTATCGAAGAAAATCATCGGCCTCGCGTTCCCGATATGAATCAGATTGTACACGGTCGGGCCGCACACATACATGCGCACCTTCCCCTCCTCCAGCGGGATAAACTCCTCTTTTCGTTTTGATAAGGTATTGTAAATGCGAATCACGCTCTTTCTCCTCCTTCTGTCTTTCCCTCCAGGGCGTTCAGTTCCTCGCGCAGCTTCCGGTTCTCCTCACGCAGCTCGTTGATCGCGTCCATGACCGGATCCGGCAGGTTTGTGTGATCCAGGAAATCCCTCGGTATCCGGGCATTCTCCCTCTTCACGATGCGTCCCGGCACGCCCACCACAGTACAATTCGCGGGCACCGGTCCCAGCACAACGCTCCCCGCTCCGATCTTGGTATTCTCCCCAATCGTGCAGGAACCGAGCACCTTGGCCCCCGAGCCGACCATCACATTGTCCTCCAGCGTCGGATGGCGCTTGCCGTGCTCCTTGCCGGTGCCGCCCAGCGTCACACCCTGGTAGAGCGTCACATTCTCGCCCAGGATCGCCGTCTCACCGATGACCACGCCGGAGCCGTGATCGATAAACAGTCCCTTTCCGATCGTCGCACCCGGGTGAATCTCAATACCGGTCTTCCTGGCTGTCCGCTGCGAAATCCAGCGGGCGAGAAAATAGTGTCCCTTCCCATACAGCTTATGCGCCACCCGGTACCGCAGAATCGCCTTGAAGCTTGGATAGAGAAACACCTCCAGATTTGATTTGATCGCGGGGTCGCGCTCGCGGATTACCGCGATCTCTTCCCTCACAAAACTGACCAGTCCCATAGATGTCCTTTCCTTATAAGAAAACCTCCGTCCCCGTACCGAGACGAAGGTATCCGTTCTCTTTTTTCATTCTCAATCTTCTATAGAATATGAAATAACTCCGTTTTTGTCAAGTGGCGGAGCACAATTCCCTCGCAGCAATCAGCTTGCAGATCGGACTACCGAGCGAGGAAAATTTTTCCTCATATTCCGTCATCACATTTTCGCGCATCAGCTCCGCATCGCGGTGCAGATCACGGCTCACCGCGAGCAACTTCCAGCCGCTCTCCCGCAGCGACTCCAGAGAAAATTCAAAGAGCTCCTGATTGTCCGTCTTGAATTCCATCCGGCCGTCCGGAGCCAGTATCCGCTCATAGCGCGCGAGGAACTGCGGGCTGGTCAGCCGCCGCTTCGCGTGGCGTTCCTTCGGCCATGGATCGGAGAAATTCAGATAGATCCGCGACACCTCGCCCTCCCCGAAGCACCGGCAGATCTCCCCGGCGTGCATCCGCAAAAGACGCAGATTCCCGGGCAGCGTCTCCATCTCGTCGAGCTTTTCCAGCGCCCTGAGCAGCACGCTGGCATAGCGCTCGATCCCGACATAATTGATCTGTGGATTTCTTTCCGCCAGCTCCGTGAGAAAACGTCCCTTCCCCATACCGATCTCGATATGGATCGGGTTTTCGTTCCCAAATCTGCTCCCCCACGTCCCGGCGGCGTCTTCCTCCTGCACCACATGCGCGCTCCGCGCGATGGCCTCCTCCGCACCCGGTATGTTTCTCAGCCGCATCTTTGCTCTTCCCCTTCCGTTTCATCTCTGCCATTGTATCCGATTCCCTCTCAAAATGGAAGGAAAATTTCTATATTATCTGACAATAAGCTCACTTTTTCCTTCATTTTTGATGTCAAGCGATTTCCTGATTTTTTTCTCAAAATCATTAATTTTGTCATAAATCACAAAACATCTGTTTTCCACAAAAAAATTTTTCGTCCTTCGCCTTTCCCCTAAAAATGTGGATAAAGTGGATAACTTTGTGAACAACTTCATGAACTCACAATTCCGGTCTTTTATCATTGTGGATAACTTTGAGGAAATGTGGGTAAATCTCAAACCGTCGTTTCCGCTTTCCGAAGCCTTTTGTGCAAACTTCATATTTAGAAAATTGTCAAGCCCTTTTTCTTAATTTTTTATTCACAGATAATTCATGGGAGTTTTATAT
>JAJBTX010000127.1 GCA_020860645.1 Lachnospiraceae bacterium
CTGTCTTCGTCTCCTGAATTTCCTGGCGTAACTCTGTCTTCGTCTCCTGAATTTCCTGGCGTAACTCTGTCTTCGTCTCCTGAATTTCCTGGCGGAGCCTCGTCTCCATTTCTGCCATTTCCTGGCGGAGTTCAGTTTTCATCTCCGTCATTTCCTCACGAAGATCTTTTCCGAGAGTTTCGATCTGTTTTAAGATCAGTTCGGTTTCTTTTGTCATTGCTTTACCTGTCCTTTCTGAAATCGATTCACTCTCCGGAACACCCATGTCCATTATGGCACGCGTCAAACAGACAGTCAAGACTTTTAATACTTTTTTTATAGATTTGTATAGCCCATCAGCGATTCGTCCACTTCCCGCGCGACGTCGCGGCCCTCGCGGATCGCCCGCACGACCAGCGACTGCCCGATGTGCATGTCGCCTGCGGTGAAGACGTTCGGCACACTCGTCGCATGCTTGCCGGGCGCGGTCGCGATATTCGTGCGCCCGTCGACGTCCACGCCGAAGCCCTTCGTCACATACTCCTCGCTTCCGAGGAAACCCGCCGCAATCAGCACCAGCTCCACATCGATCACAAACTCGCTGCCCTCGACGGGAACCATCATCATGCGGCCGGATTTTTCATCCTTTTTGCTCTCAAGCCGCACGATCTTCGCCTGCTTCACGTTTCCGGCCTTGTCCTTGATAAACTCCTGCACCGTCGTCTGGTAGATGCGTGGATCGTGGCCGAACTTCGCGATCGCCTCCTGCTGGCCGTAGTCGGTCTTGCAGACCCGCGGCCAAACCGGCCAGGGATTATTCGCCGCGCGTTCGTCCGGGAGCTTCGGCATCATCTCAAGCTGCGTCACAGACTTGCAGCCAAGACGGATCGAGGTGCCCACGCAGTCGTTTCCGGTATCGCCGCCGCCGATGACAAGCACATTCTTGTCCTTCGCCGGAATGAATTTCTTATCCTCAAAATTCGAGTCGAGCAGGCTCTTCGTCGTCGTCTTAAGGAAATCCACCGCGAAGTAAATGCCCTTCGCGTCACGGCCCGGCGCCTTGATATCGCGCGGATTTTTCGCGCCGCCGCAGAGGATGACGCGGTCGTATTCCTTCAGGAGCTGCTCCGCCTTGATATCTACGCCTACATTGCAGCCCGTGTGGAAAACGATGCCCTCCTCTTCCATGATCCTGATCTTTCTGTCAATGATGTGTTTCTCAAGCTTCATATTCGGAATGCCGTACATCAGAAGCCCTCCCACGCGGTCGTCACGTTCGAAGACCGTCACGCTGTGTCCGCGCCGGTTGAGCTGGTCCGCCGTCGCGAGGCCGGAGGGACCGGAACCCACGACCGCGACCTTCTTGCCCGTGCGCACCTTCGGAGGCCGCGCGTGGGCATAGCCCTTTTTATAGGCATTTTCAATGATTGCCAGCTCGTTGCCCTTCGTCCCGACCGGGTCGCCGTTCAGGTTGCAGGTACAGGCCGCCTCGCAGAGCGCCGGACATACGCGCCCCGTAAACTCCGGAAAATTGCTGGTCTTGATCAGGCGGTAATAGGCCTCCTCCCAGTTTCCCATATAGAGCAGATCGTTCCACTCTGGCACCATATTCTGCAAGGGACAGCCGCTCATCATGCCGGAGAGCATCATGCCGGCCTGGCAGAAGGGCACGCCGCAGGACATGCACCGGGCGCCCTGCTTCTCCTGCTCCGCGTGCGTGAGCGGTACGTGAAATTCATTGAAATGTTTGATTCTCTCGAGCGGCTCCTCCGCCCGCGCGTCCTTGCGCTCATAATCCAAAAAGCCTGTTGGTTTTCCCATGATTACCGTACCTCCTGTCCTCTCTTGACCGCGTAGAACGCCTCGATCTGTGCCTGCTCCGTATTCATGCCCTTCTCCTCCATCTGGACGATCAGGCTGAGCATCCGCTTGTAGTCGTTCGGGATGATCTTCTTGAATTTTGGCAGGTACTGTTCAAAATGGTCGAGGATCAGCTTTCCCTTCTGCGAGTTCGTGTAGGCCACATGCTCCTTGATCATGTCCTTGAGCTCCTGCACGTCGTATTTATTCGAGACCTCCTCCAACGTCACCATGGACTTGTTGACCTTGGTGTAGAGATCGCGGTCCTCGTCGAGCACATAGGCGACGCCGCCGCTCATGCCGGCCGCGAAGTTCTTGCCGACCTTGCCGAGGATGACCGCGCAGCCGCCGGTCATGTACTCGCAGCCGTGGTCGCCGGTGCCTTCCACGACGGCGCGCACGCCGGAATTCCGCACGCAGAAGCGCTCGCCGGCCACACCGCAGATGTAGGCCTTGCCGCTTGTGGCTCCATAAAATGCCACATTGCCGATGATAATATTTTCATCCTGCTTGAAGGTAATCCCCTTCGGCGGATAGACGATCAGCTTTCCGCCCGAGAGTCCTTTGCCAAAGTAATCGTTCGAGTCGCCCTCCAGTTCCAGCGTCAGCCCGCTCGGGATGAAGGCGCCGAAGCTCTGGCCGCCCGCCCCGTTGCACTTGACCGTAAAGGTGTCCTCCGGAAGCCCCTCCGGATAGCGCGAGGTGATCTCGGAACCGAACATCGTGCCGAAGGCGCGGTTCGTATTCCCGACGTCGAGCTCGATGCTGCGCTTCTGTCCCTTCTCGAGTGCGGGGCCGAACTCTTTCGAGAGCACGGTCGCGTCGAGCGTCTTCTCGAGCTCGAAATTGTAGACCTGCTTCGGATCGAAGATGACCTTCTGCCCCTTGCCCGCATAGGGATTGTCCAGGACGCGGGACAGGTCGATCGTCGCCGCGCGGCCGGTCCTGCCCTCCTTCACGCAGAGCATATCCGAGCGTCCGACGAGCTCGTCGACCGTGCGCACGCCGAGCTTCGCCATATATTCTCGGAGCTCCTGCGCGATAAAACGCATGAAGTTCACAACATACTCCGGCTTGCCGCGGAAACGCTTCCGAAGCTCCGGATTCTGAGTCGCCACGCCGACCGGGCAGGTGTCGAGGTTGCAGACACGCATCATCACACAGCCCATCGTCACCAGCGGAGCCGTCGCGAAGCCGAATTCCTCCGCGCCGAGCATCGCCGCGATCGCCACGTCACGCCCGCTCATCAGCTTGCCGTCGGTCTCAATGCGGACCTTATTTCTCAGGCCGTTTTTCAGAAGGGTCTGGTGCGTCTCCGTAAGGCCCAGCTCCCAGGGCAGGCCCGCGTTGTGAATCGAGCTGGCCGGAGCCGCTCCCGTGCCGCCGTCGTAGCCGGAGATCAGGATGACCTGCGCGCCGGCCTTCGCGACGCCCGCCGCGACCGTGCCGACGCCCGCCTCGGAGACGAGCTTCACGGAAATCCTCGCCTTCGGATTCGCGTTCTTCAGATCGTAGATCAGCTGCGCCAGATCCTCGATCGAGTAAATATCATGGTGCGGCGGCGGGGAGATCAGGCTCACGCCGGGAGTCGAGAGTCTCGTCTTCGCGATCCACGGATAGACCTTGCCGCCCGGCAGATGACCGCCCTCGCCGGGCTTCGCGCCCTGCCCCATCTTGATCTGAATCTCCTGCGCGCTCACGAGATAGCGGCTCGTCACGCCGAAGCGTCCGCTCGCCACCTGCTTGATCGCAGAGCACCTGTTCAGGCCATCCGGACCGATGCTCAGACGCTCGATGCTCTCGCCGCCCTCGCCGGTATTCGACTTGCCGTGCAGCTGGTTCATTGCGATGGCAAGGCACTCATGCGCCTCCTGCGAGATCGAACCGTAGGACATCGCGCCGGTCTTAAAGCGCGTCACAATAGAGTCCACGCTCTCGACCTGCTCGATCGGCACGCCTTTCTTCGGATATTTGAAATCGAGCAACTTTCTCAGCTGGCCGCGGTTTCCCTCGCCGTCCACCAGATCGGTATACTGCTTGAAGAGCTCGTAATTGCCCTCCCGTGTGGACTGCTGCAGCAGATGAATTGTCCGCGGATTGTAGAGGTGATCCTCACCCGAGCTTCTCGACTTGTGCAGTCCCAGGCTGTCGAGCGCAGGGCTGGTCTCGAGTCCAAGCGGATCAAAGGCCGAGGAATGCAGCGCTTCCACCTGCTCACCGATCTCGGCGAGGCCGATGCCGCCGATGCGGCTGACCGTGTTCGTGAAATATTTGTCGACAACCTCTTTATTGATGCCGATCGCTTCGAAAATCTTTGAGCCGAGGTAGGACTGAATCGTCGAGATGCCCATCTTCGAGGCAATCTTGACAATGCCACTCAGAACCGCCTGGTTGTAATCGTCCACCGCTGCGTAATAATCCTTATTTAAAAGACCCTTGTCGATCAGCTCATGAATGCTCTCATGTGCAAGATAAGGATTCACCGCGCAGGCGCCGTAGCCGAGCAGCGTCGCGAAATGATGCACCTCCCTCGGCTCGCCGGACTCCAGCACGAGCGAGACGCTGGTGCGCTTCTTCGTCCGCACCAGATGCTGCTGCAGCGCCGAGACCGCCAGCAGCGAGGGAATCGCCACATGGTTCTCATCCACACCGCGATCAGACAGAATCAGGATATTGACGCCGTCGCGGTAGGCGCGGTCCGCCTCCACAAACAGCCGGTCAATCGCGCGCTCCAGACTCGTATTTTTATAATATGTAATCGGAAGCACCTCGACCTTGAAGCCGTGCTTCTTCATCGTCTTGATCTTCAGAAGATCCGTATTCGTCAGAATCGGATTGTTGATCTTCAGCACACAGCAGTTCTCCGGCATCTCCTCGAGCAGGTTGCCGTCTTTTCCGAGATACACGCTGGTCGCAGTCACAACCTTCTCACGGATCGCATCGATCGGCGGATTGGTGACCTGCGCAAAGAGCTGCTTAAAGTAATTGAACAGCGGCTGATGATGGTCGGACAGCGCCGCCAGCGGCACGTCGATGCCCATGGCTGCCGTGGCCTCGCTGCCGTTTGCCGCCATACTGAGAATCGAGGTGCGGATATCCTCATAGCTGTAACCGAAGGCCTTCTGCAGGCGCATGCGCTCCTCCGGCGTGTGCTCCTCGATGCGCTGGTTTGGAATCTTCAGCTCCGAGAGCGTCACCAGGCTGTGATCAAGCCACTCGCCGTAAGGCTGACGGTTCGCATAGCCCTCCTTCAACTCGTCGTCGTCAATGATGCGTCCCTGCTTCGTGTCCACGAGCAGCATCTTGCCCGGATGCAGGCGCTCCTTCATCACGATGCGCGAAGGATCGATATCAAGCACGCCGACCTCCGAGGAAAGAATCAGCTGGTCATCGGTCGTCACATAGTACCTCGACGGACGCAGGCCGTTGCGGTCGAGCACCGCGCCCATCACGTCGCCGTCGGTGAAGACGATTGAGGCCGGGCCATCCCAGGGTTCCATCATTGTCGCATAATACTGGTAGAAATCACGCTTCTTCTGGGACATCGTGCGGTTGTTCGCCCAGGGCTCCGGAATCAGGATCATGACCGCGAGCGCGAGGTCCATGCCGCTCATCACGAGGAATTCCAGCGTATTGTCAAACATGGCAGAGTCGGAACCGGAAGCGCTGATTACCGGCAGGATCTTGTGGAACTCACCCTTCAGATACGGGGACTCCACCGTCTCCTCGCGGGCCAGCATCTTATCCGCATTGCCCTTGATCGTATTGATCTCGCCATTGTGAACCAGGAAACGGTATGGATGCGCCCGCTCCCAGCTCGGCAGCGTATTCGTGGAGAAGCGGGAGTGAATCACCGCAATCGCGCACTCGTAATCCGGATCCTGCAGATCCAGGAAGAAGGAGCGCAGCTGTCCTACAAGGAACATGCCCTTATAGATCACCGTTCTGCTCGAACAGGACACGACGTAGGTGTCGTCGTTCGACTGCTCAAAGACGCGGCGCGCGATATAGAGTTTCCGGTCAAAGGGAAGTCCGCACTCCACATCCTCGGGCTTCTCGATGAAAGCCTGCATAATGCATGGCATCTTCTCCAGCGCCTTGCTGCCGAGCACCTTCGGGTTTGTGTTCACCTTCCGCCAGCCAAGGAAGCGCATGCCCTCCTTCTCGACAATGATTTCAAACATCTTCTTCGCCTGGTTGCACTTGAGCTCATCCTGCGGCAGAAAGAACATGCCGATGCCGTACTCACGCTCGCCGCCGAGCTCAATTCCGAGCTTTTTGCATTCCTTTGAGAAAAAGCGGTGGGAAATCTGTACGAGCATGCCGACGCCATCGCCGGTCTTGCCCTCAGCATCCTTGCCGGCGCGATGCTCCAGCCTTTCTACAATCTTCCGCGCATCGTCCCCACTCTTGAGCGTTGTCACGCCCTTGATGTTTAAGACCGCGCCGCTGCCGCAGTTGTCATGCTCGAA
>JAJBTX010000005.1 GCA_020860645.1 Lachnospiraceae bacterium
TTTTTACAATAAAAACACAGACAGCGGACGGTTCCTCCCAAAGTACAGGCCGTCCGCTGTCTTTATTTTTCATTTACATGGATTTTCTTTCGGCGATCTCCGCCATCTTCGCCGCGTTCAGGCGGGTGTCTCCCTTCACACGGGAGTAGGAAAGGTAGCCGTTCATGCGGTCGATCTTCGTCAGGTTGCGGCTGCCGCACTTCGGGCAGACGTCCATCTCGAGCTCCTGGTGCCCGCAGTCGTCGCAGTAGGCGAGCGAAAGGTTCACGCCCTCGTAGAAGCCCTTCTTCATCGCGCGGCGCACGAGCGTGCGCACCGCCTCCTTATTGTAGCCGACCGGGTAGCGCACATACTGAATCTTGCCGCCGTTGCAGAGCTCCCAGAAACGTCCCTCGCTGTCCTGCTTCTCGATCGGCGTCATGTCCTCGGTCACATGGCAGTGGAAGCTGTTGCTCACATAGGGGCGGTCGGAAACATTCTCCACGATCCCGAATTTCTTGCGGAACTGTTCGATCTGCAGGCCGCAGAGACTCTCCGCCGGGGTGCCGTAGATCGCGTAGAGGATGCCGTCCTCCTTCTTGTACTGCGCGATCTTCTCATTGATATATTTCATGACATCCAGCGCGAACTGCCCGTCCTCGCGGATCGATTTGCCATTGTAGAGCTCCTGCAGCTCGTTGAGCGCCGTGATACCGAAGGACGCGGTCATCGGTGCGAGCAGCGGCTTGATCTTGTCGTGCGGGTCGAGATGGCCGCCGTAGAAGCCGCCCTCGCAGTAGGCGAGCGGATTCGTCGAGGCGCGCATCTCTCCGAGATAATCGCGGGTGCGGATATGCAGATTCCGGATCATCTCAAGGTAATAGTCGAGCACCTCGTAGAAATCGCGGTTTTCCGAACGGGACTGCGCCAGGATCATCGGCAGGTGCAGACTCACCGCGCCGATATTAAAGCGCCCCACAAAGACCGGCACGTCGTCCTCATCGGCCGGTTCCATGCCTCCCCGCTCGTACCAGGGGCTCAGGAAAGCGCGGCAGCCCATCGGGCTGATCACCTTGCCGTACTTCTGGTACATACTGGAAATATAGCCCTCGCCGCTCATCGAGAGCCAGTCCGGGTACATCGTCTTGCACGAGCACTCGACGCCGGCCTCGAAGACATCCTCGCAGACGCCGCCCTTCCCGTGAATCGCCTCGTCGTACAGGAAGACAATCTTCGGGAACAGCACCGGTTTCTTCGCGCCCTTCTTGCCCTGCCCCTCCTGGTGCACCTGCAGCATGACAATGTTGCACATCTTCTCAAACCGGCCCTGGCCGAGTCCCATTGACATCGTGACGAAGGGATAATTGCCGCGCGAGGAGCCGACCGTATTCAGCTTATACTCAATGCCCTGCCAGCCCTGCTCGAAATCGCGGTGGACACGCTTCAGCGCGTAATCCTCCGCCTTCGCCTCCGCGCCCTCCCAGGACGGATCAGCGTAGGACAGAAATTCACTCTTAAACTTCTCATAGCTCTTCTCGGCATAAGGCGCGAGGATCTTGTCCACCTCCGGTACCGTAAAACCGCCGTACTGCTGAGAAGCCGTGCTCAGAATGATATCTCCCATCACGTCGAAGGCCGTGTCGAGCGTCTTCGGCTCATTGTACCAGACGTTTCCCATCTCGAAGCCGCCCTTCAGCACATTCGCCACGTCGAAAAGGCAGCAGTTCATCGTGTCGAGGCGCGCCGACTGATCATGGATGTAGATATATCCGTCCCGGCAGGCCTGCAGCTCGTTGCGGTTCATGAAGAACTTGCGGTAGAGCTCCTTGTTCAGCTCATTGAAAATAAGGCTGCGCTTCGTCGCCACGAGCGCGCTGTCCGTATTCGCGTTGCTCTTGTCGCCGATGTAGCGGATCGACTGGCTCTTCGTGTAGACATCGTCCATCATGTGCACGAAGTCCTTTTTATAATTCCGGTAATCGCGGTAACTCTTCGCCACCGCCGGATTCACCTGGTCGAGCGCGCCCTCGGCAATATTGTGCATCTCCTGCACATCGATATTTTCCTTGCCCAACGCCTCCGCATGCTCGTAGGCAAAGCTGCGGATGAAGTCGATCTCCTCGTCCGTAAACTTATACAGAATCCGCGCCGCAGACTTGTTGACCGCGTTGACAACCTTCTGCACGTTGAAGGCCTCGCGGGTACCATCCTTTTTCACCACATACATCATATCTTCCACCCCACTATATCTTGTGCCATTTTCCCAATTCAAATGCCAGATGTTGATATCCAGTATATACTATAGTGCGGCAGAATGCAATAGACAAAATGCTAAAAATATCGCCGCTCCGCACGCTCGATTGGCAGTCTTCTCTGGCCGCTGCGGCAGGGGCCAGGCGGCGCGTTTATTTCATGAAGCGGTCGATCGCGTCGGTCAGGTCCTTGATCGCCTCCGTGTCGCCCTGCTCCACGGCCTCTACGAGGCAGTGCTCGATGTGATCCTTGAGGATGACCTTGCCGGTGTTGTTGATCGCGGACTTGACTGCGGAGAGCTGAATCAATACCTCCGAACAGTCCCGCCCGTCCTCGACCATACGCTTGATCGACTCGAGATGGCCAATCGCGCGGGAGAGGCGGTTCAGCACCGCCTTGGTGTTGGCGTGCGTGTGCGTGTGGTTGTGGCCGTGGGCATGCTCGTGCCCGTCCGCATGCTCCAGCTCATGTTCATGGGTGTGGCTGTGGGTGTGCTCGTACACCGTCCCGTCCGGGGCGACGTGCGTGTGTCTTCCTTCGTCCGCCATGCTTTTCCTCCTCTACAGCTCGCAGTTTTTGACTGTGCGCGGGAAGGGCTCCACATCGCGGATATTTCCCATGCCTGTCAGGTACATGACGCAGCGCTCGAAGCCGAGGCCGAAGCCCGCATGGCGCGTCGAGCCGTATTTGCGAAGGTCGAGATAGAAACGATAGCTGTCCTTGTCGAGGCCAAGCTCGTCCATCCGCTGCGTCAGCTTTTCGAGGTCGTCCTCCCTCTGGCTGCCGCCGATGATTTCGCCGATGGCGGGCACGAGACAGTCCATCGCGGCCACTGTCCTGCCGTCGTCGTTCTGCTTCATATAGAAAGCCTTGATCTCCTTCGGATAATCCGTCACAAAGACCGGGCGCTGAAAGATCTGCTCCGTCAGGAAGCGCTCGTGCTCCGTCTGCAGATCACAGCCCCAGGAAACCTTGTAGTCAAACTGATCGTTGTGCTTTTCCAGGATCTCGACGGCCTCCGTGTAGGTCACATGCCCGAACTCGGAATTCACCACATGTTCGAGGCGCTCAATGAGACCCTTGTCCACAAAAGAATTGAAGAAGTTCATCTCCTCCGGCGCATGTTCCAGCACGTAGGAAATCACATATTTCAGCATCTCCTCCGCCACGCGCATATCGTCGTCAAGATCCGCGAAGGCCATCTCCGGCTCGATCATCCAGAACTCCGCCGCATGGCGGGTCGTATTCGAATTCTCCGCGCGGAAGGTCGGCCCGAAGGTGTAGACATTGCGGAAGGCCTGGGCAAAGGCCTCCACATTGAGCTGGCCGCTGACCGTCAGGTTCGTCGGCTTGCCGAAGAAATCTTTGGAGTAGTCGACCTCACCGTCCTCCGTCAGGGGAGGATTCTTCAGATCCAGCGTCGTCACCTGGAACATCTCCCCCGCTCCCTCGCAGTCGCTCGCGGTGATCAGCGGCGTATGCACATAGACGAAATCCCGCTCCTGGAAGAAGCGGTGAATCGCGTAGGCTGTGAGCGAGCGCACGCGGAAGACCGCCTGGAAGGTGTTCGTGCGCGGGCGAAGATGCGTCATCGTGCGCAGATACTCGAGCGAGTGCCGCTTCTTCTGCAGCGGATAGTCCGGTGCGGACGCGCCCTCCACCGTCACTTCCTGCGCCTGAATTTCAAAGGGCTGTTTCGCCTGCGGCGTCGCCACGAGCGTTCCCCGCACGATGACCGCCGCCCCGACATTCAGCTTCCCGATCTCCGCGAAATTCTCCATCGTGTCGTGATAGACCACCTGCAGCGTATCGAAAAAGGTGCCGTCATGCAGCACCAGAAAGCCGAAGCTCTTCGAATCGCGGATGCTGCGCACCCAGCCGCCCACCGTGATCTCCTGATTCAGATATGTGTCCGTATTTTTGTACAGTTCCCTGACTGTCGTGAGTTCCATTTCCTTATCCCCTTCTATCTTCCGCTGTATACAAGACCCTTCTGCGCGTCCATCGTCACGAAGGTGCCGGCCTTCAGAATGCGCGTCGCGTTCCGCGCCCCGACAATCACCGGAATGCCCAGCGCCATGCCGACCGTTGCCGCGTGCGAATGCGCATCCCCCGTCTCCGTGATGATACCGGCCGCCTCCCGGAGCTCCTCCATCATCTCATTGTCCGTCTCGTGCGTCACGATGATGTCGCCCGGGTGAAAACTCTTCCGGTCGTCCTCTCCCGCGAGAACACAGACGGTGCCGGAGGCCGTCGCAGAACCGCAGCCGCGTCCGGTCAGCAGCGTCTTTCCCGCAATCTGTACCTTCAGCATATTGGTCGTACCGGAAAGTCCGAGCGGCACGCCCGCCGTGATCACCACAAGCTCGCCGCGCGCGACCAGCCCCCTTGTCTCCGCTACGTCCAGAGCATGGTCGAAGAGCTCGTCCGCCGCCCCTTTCTCCTCCAGGCGGATCGGAATCACGCCCCACAGAAGATTGAGCTGACGGCAGACCTGATCGCTCGTCGCACAGCCGATCACCGGACAGGAAGGCCGGTATTTGGAGATCATGCGCACCGTTCTGCCGGATTTGCTGACCGCCGCGATCGCCGCCGCGGCGAGATCCATGGCCGTCGTGCAGGTCGCATGGGAGATCGCCGTCGTCACGTCCGGGCGCTCCGAGAGCCTGCGCGGCTTGAAGGCTGTCGTATAGTCGATGTCCTGCTCCGTGCGCTCCGCGATGCGCGCCATCGTGCGCACAGCCTCCACGGGATAAGCGCCCGCCGCCGTCTCACCGGAAAGCATGATCGCCGTCGTCCCCTGGTAGATGGCATTGGAGACGTCCGAGGTCTCCGCACGGGTCGGACGCGGATTCTTGATCATGGAGTCCAGCATCTGTGTCGCCGTGATCACAGGCTTGCTGGCGCGCCGCCCCATCTGAATCAGCTTTTTCTGAATGATGGGAACCTCCTCGAGCGGGATCTCCACACCCATGTCGCCGCGCGCGATCATAATGCCGTCCGCCGCGTGGAAAATGGCCTCCGCATTCTCAACGCCCTGCATATTCTCGATCTTCGCGATGATGTGGATGCCCTCTCCGCCATTCTCCTCCAGAAGCTTCCGGATCTCCAGCACGTCCTCCGCCGTCCGCGTAAAGGAAGCCGCGATGAAGTCAAAGCCCTGCGCAATACCAAAGAGAATGTCGTCGCGATCCTTGCGGCTGACAAATGGCATCTTCAGCTCCACGCCCGGCACGTTGACGCCCTTGTGATTTGAGATGAAACCGCCGTTCCGGACCTCGCAGACGATCACTGTATCCTCGATCGCCTTCACCTCCATGCCGATCAGGCCGTCGTCGATCAGGATCTGATCGCCCGGACGCACATCCCGGTACAGATCCTTATAGGTAATTGAGACCATCTCCTCAGTTCCCAGGAGCTCCTCCGGCGTCAGGCGAAAGCTCTGGCCCTTTTTCAGCTCCAGCTTCCCGCCCTCGACATCACCGATGCGGATCTCCGGGCCCTTCGTGTCCAGCAGCGCGGCAACCGGCAGGCCGAGCTCCGCGCGGAGACGCTTGACCATGTCAAGCCGCGCTTTCTGCTCCGCATGCGTCCCATGCGAGAAATTCATGCGCGCCACTGCCATACCCTCCAGCATCAGCTGACGCAGGACGGCCTCATCATCCGTGGACGGACCGAGCGTGCATACGATTTTGGTTTTCCTCATATCGACGTCCTTCCCTGCTGTTTTTATTCATTCACGCTGTAATTCGGCGCTTCCTTTGTAATATGGATGTCGTGCGGGTGGCTCTCCTTCAGCGAGGCGGCGGTGATCTTCACAAACTGCGCGTCACGCTTCAGCGTCTCAATATCCGGTGCGCCGCAGAGCCCCATACCGGAGCGCACGCCGCCGAGGAGCTGGAAGATGGTATCCTCCACATAACCCTTGTAGGCCACGCGGCCTTCCACGCCCTCCGGCACCAGCTTCTTCGCGTTCTCCTGGAAATAGCGGTCCTTCGAGCCGCTCTCCATCGCGGAAATCGAACCCATGCCGCGGTAGACCTTGTATTTTCTTCCCTGATAGAGCTCGAAGGCTCCCGGGCTCTCGTCGCAGCCCGCGAAAATGCTGCCCATCATGCAGACGTTCGCGCCCGCCGCAATCGCCTTTGTAATATCACCGGAATACTTGATGCCGCCGTCCGCGATAACCGGGATATCATACTTCGAAGCCACCGCATAGGCGTCCATGATCGCGCTGATCTGCGGCACGCCCACGCCGGAGACCACGCGGGTCGTGCAGATCGAGCCCGGTCCGATACCGACCTTCACCGCGTCGGCTCCCGCCTCGATCAGCGCCTTCGCACCCGCTCCGGTCGCCACATTTCCGGCGATCACCGGGGTGTCCGGGAACGTCTCCTTCAGCATCTTCAGACAGCGAAGCACGTTCGCCGAGTGTCCGTGCGAGGAGTCCAGCACCAGTACGTCCACATGCGCGTCGATCAGCGCCTGTGCGCGCTCAATCACATTCGCCGTGATGCCAATGCCCGCGCCGCAGAGCAGACGTCCCTGCGCGTCCTTCGCCGCCAGCGGGTATTTGATCTGCTTCTCAATATCCTTGATCGTAATGAGGCCCTTGAGATTAAAATCCTTGTCGACAATCGGCAGCTTCTCCTTGCGCGCCTTGCCGAGGATCAGCTTCGCCTCCTCGAGCGTAATGCCCTCCTGCGCCGTCACCAGATTCTCGGAGGTCATGGATTCTTTGATTTTCTTTGTGAAATCGGTCTCGAATTTCAGATCGCGGTTCGTGATGATGCCGACCAGCTTCTTCCCCTCGGTGATCGGTACACCGGAAATGCGGTATTTGCCCATCAGCTCGTTCGCGTCCGCGAGCGTATGCTCCGGGGAGAGGTAGAAGGGATCGGTGATGACGCCATTTTCGGAGCGCTTGACCTTATCCACTTCCTCGGCCTGCTCCTCGATCGACATGTTCTTGTGGATAATGCCGATGCCGCCCTGTCTGGCCATCGCGATCGCCATCCGGTGCTCCGTCACCGTATCCATGCCCGCGCTCATCATCGGAATATTCAGCTTCACGGTTCCGGTAAGCCACGTCTCCAGGTTAACCTGATTCGGTATCACCTCCGAATAAGCCGGTACCAGAAGAACGTCGTCAAAGGTAATGCTCTCGCCAATAATCTTTCCCATCTCGTATGCCTCGCTTTCTCTAAGTATATCCTGTATCCTGGTATTTAAACCAGTCTAACAAAACAGGGTTTTAATGTCAACGCATAATCAGAGGCCGATCCGCACTTAAATTTTCCTGTTCCGCCTCGTCAACAATGCTCATCAGCGTCAGCCCTTTCGCGGGCGCGGTCGGCCCTGCAAGCTTCCGGTCACGGGCTTCGAGAATCGTCTTCACCCGCTCAGGCTCCCAGTCGCCGCTCCCGACGCGGATAAGCGTTCCCGCAATAATGCGAACCATATTATAAAGGAAACCGCCTCCGCGAACGCGGATTGTCAGAAGCTCTCCCTGCCGCTCCACCGACAGCTCATAGATCGTGCGCACGGTCGTCTTCACCTGCGCGCCGGCCGCGCAGAAGCTCCGGAAATCATGCTCCCCGACCAGATACGCCGCGGCCTGCCGCATGCGCTCCTCGTCCAGCGGATAGTAGACAAAATACGTGTTCAGCCGGTACGCCGGGAGCGGAAACTCACGGTTCAGGATGCGATACTCGTAGGTTTTCACCGTTTTCTGATAGCGCGGATGATAGTCCGGCGGCACCTCGCAGGAATGCTGAATGCGGATATCCTCCGGCAGGCGCTGATTCAGCGCGTAGGAAAACTTGTCCGCCGCCATCCGCGCCTCCGTGTCGAAAACCGCCAGATTTCCCATCGCGTGCACGCCGGAATCCGTGCGGCTCGCGCCGTGCACATGAATCTCCTCCCCGGTCAGCTCTAAGAGAGCACGGTTCAGCGTCGACTCGATCGTCTCGCCATTATTCTGGATCTGCCATCCCTGGTAATTGGTCCCGTCATAGGCGACGACCAGTTTGATTCGTCTCATGAAATCTCTCTCCTAAAACGGGATCGGAAGCCAACTGTAGAGCAGCCTTCCGCATACAATCATGACCGCGAGATATCCCCAGACCACCGCGTAGGCCACGCGGTCGGAGCCCGAATAATGCAGAGGCTTCATCTTCGTGCGCCCCTCGCCGCCGTGGTAGCAGCGCGCCTCCATCGCCATCGCCAGATCGTTGGCGCGGCGAAAGGCTGAGATAAAGAGCGGCACGAGCAGCGGCACCATCGCCTTCGCCTTCTTAATCAGGCCGCCGCTCTCGAAATCAGCGCCTCTGGCGATCTGCGCCTTCATGATCTTGTCCGTCTCCTCGAGCAGGATCGGAATGAAGCGCAGCGCGATCGACATCATCATCGCGATCTCATGAACCGGCACATGCAGCACCTTTAAGGGGCCGAGCAGCTTCTCCAGCCCGTCCGTCAGATCGTTCGGCGTCATCGTCAGCGTCATGAGCGAGGAGCCGATGATCAGATAAATCAGGCGAAGTGCCATGAAAATCGCGGTTCTGAGGCCGTTGTCCATGATCCGCAGAAAACCGAAGCGCCAGAGCACCACGTCCCCGTCGATCAGGAACAGATTGAAGACCACCGTCACCATCAGAAGCATCATGATCGCCTTCAGGCCTTTTGTCATAAAACGAAAGGGCACGGTCGACAGATGAATCATCGCCGCCAGGAAAATCGTCGCGATGATATAGCCGATGATCCCCTTTGCCACAAAAAGCGAGACGATATAGAGCATCGTTGCGACAAGCTTCACGCGCGGGTCAAGCCTGTGAATCACCGACTCTGCAGGATAATATTGTCCCAGTGTAATGTCCCGAATCATAGTCTCTCCCTCAACTCTTCAGCCACCGCTCGATGGAATCCGCCGCCTCGCGCACCGTCGTCGCGTCCGTGTCCACGTCCGCGCCCTTCTCGCGCAGCTCCTGCATCAGGTAAGTGACCTGCGGCGCCGCGAGGCCGATCTCCTCCAGCTCGCTCCAGTGCCGGAACACCTCCTTCGGCGTCCCGTCAAAACGAACCGAGCCCTGATTCATCACGACAATGCGGTCCACATAGCGCGCGACATCCTCCATACTGTGCGAGACAAGCACGACTGTAATCCCGCGTTCCTTCTGCAGGAAGCTGATCTGATCCAGAATCTCGTCGCGTCCCCGGGGATCAAGCCCCGCCGTCGGCTCATCGAGAATCAGCACGCGCGGCTCCATCGCCAGCACGCCCGCGATCGCCACGCGACGCTTCTGACCGCCGGAGAGTTCAAAGGGAGACGCCTTCTCGTACTCCTCTCCCATTCCGACCATACGCAGCGCCTCACGCGCCTTCGCCTCGGCCTCCTCCTGCGAAAAGCCCAGATTTTTCGGGCCAAAACAGACATCGCTCAGCACATCGATCTCGAAAAGCTGGTGCTCCGGATACTGAAAGACCAGACCGACCTTGCTGCGCAGCTCGCGCATCTTAAAATCCTCGGCGTAGATATCCTGTCCGTCGAAATAAATCTTTCCCTCCGTGGCACGAATCAGCCCGTTCAGATGCTGCACGAGCGTGGACTTGCCGGAACCGGTATGGCCGATCAGACCGACGAACTGGCCGTCCGGGATCTCCAGATTCACATCCTTCAGCGCGTGAATCTCATAGGCCGTCCCGCTCGAATATACATAATTCAGATGTTCGACTTTAATCGCCATAATTCTTCCACCAGTTCTTCGTTGCTCAGGATTCCGTCGTGCAGCGGAAATCCTCTTTTCTTCAGCTCCCATGCCAGCAGCGTCGCCTGCGGAACATCCAGGCGCAGCTTTTTCAGCTCCTCCACGCGGGAAAAGACCTCCCGCGGGCTGCCCTGCATCACGACCTTCCCCGCATCCATGACAAAAATGCGGTCGGCCTCAATCACTTCTTCCATATAATGGGTAATCAGAATGACCGTGATGCCGTCCTCCCGGTTCAGCTTCTGCACCGTGCGAATCACACTCTTCCGTCCATGCGGGTCAAGCATCGCCGTCGGCTCGTCCAGCACAATACAGCGCGGATGCATGGCCATGACGCCCGCGATCGCAACGCGCTGCTTCTGCCCGCCGGAGAGCTTGTTCGGCGAATGCGAGCGGTATTTCAGCATACCGACCGCCTTCAGGCTCTCCTCAACACGCTCCCAGATCTCATCCGTCGGGACGCCAAGATTCTCCGGGCCGAAGCCCACATCCTCCTCCACAATCGTCCCGATGATCTGATTGTCCGGATTCTGGAAAACCATACCCGCGTCCTGGCGGATATCCCACAGATGCGACTCGTCCTTCGTGTCCATGCCATCCACCCAGAGCGTTCCTTCCGTCGGGAGCAGGATCGCGTTGATATGCTTCGCCAGCGTAGACTTCCCGGAACCATTATGTCCCAGGATCGCGATGAACTCGCCCGCCTTCACCTCAAGGCTCACGTGGTCGACTGCCCGCTTCCTGCCGTCGACATGCCCCTCTTCGTCTATATTCTCATAATCAAATGTAACTTCTTCTGCACGGATCATCGCAGACCTCCGATTTTTCCTGACGCCGCCGCGTCGCCTATTAAGTATACCACGAGAGTGGGAAATTTCAAGGAAAATCAGAGGTAATCGAAAATCCCCTGTACCGCGTCCGCGACATTCATCCGCTCAGCCGTCGTGACCCGGCCCGTCTTCTTATATCCGCGCGCACGCAGATCGAGCAGCTTCAGCTTTTCGCAGCATGCATAGCCCTCCGTCCCATCGGAGGAAATAAAAATGTGCAGCGGGCTTTCGCTCGTTTCCCTCAGAACCGGACAGCCGATGATCTCCCCGGACGCGTTGAAAAAGTCCTTGCTCACCACGAGTACGGGAAAGCCAATCTTTTCGACTTTCAGAATCTCTCCCTGCGCTGCGCTCATCATCCGCAGCACCACAGCTCCCTGCCGACAGCCTCGCCCCAGTCGGTCTCGCCGTCGAGGTTCAGCTTCCCGTCAAATTCCTGCGCTCGCTCTTCCAGTGTCCTGTGTTTAAATTCCTTCTCCAATATAATCATCCCTTCCGATACCTTTACTTCCAGAATCTCGTCCGGAAAAATGTTTGCTTTTCTGAGCGCCTCCTTCGGCAGCCTCACACCCTGGCTGTTGCCCCAGGCTTTTACCTGTGTCTGCATCGCTCCACCTCCACGTATATACTGAGTATATACCACAGGTGAAGAGCGCGCAAGTCCCAAACTTCTCATTTTCAGATACCTCCTGTTTTCGAAACATTACACTGGTCATCCTGACGAAAACTTGTTACAATAGGCTGGAAAGCATATCAGAAGAAAAGGAGTGTATTTCCATGGCACAGAATCCAGTTGTAACATTTGAGATGGAGGACGGCGGCGTTATCAAAGCGGAGCTTTATCCGGAGATCGCGCCGAATACCGTCAACAATTTCCTGAGCCTCGTAAACAAGGGCTTCTATGATGGCCTCATCTTCCACCGTGTGATCGAGGGCTTCATGATTCAGGGCGGCTGCCCGCAGGGTACAGGCACCGGCGGCCCCGGCTACTCGATCAAAGGCGAATTCTCCCAGAACCGCTTCCAGAACGACCTGAAACACACCGAGGGAGTCCTCTCGATGGCGCGCGCGATGGCGCCGGACAGCGCCGGAAGCCAGTTCTTCATCATGCACAAAACCTCGCCCCATCTGGACGGCGCTTACGCCGCTTTCGGCAAGGTCATCGAGGGCATGGATGTCGTGAACCGCATCGCGGAGGTTGACACCGACTACCGCGACAAGCCGATCGTGCCCCAGGTCATGAAGAAGGTCACGGCAGAAACCTTCGGCGTCGATTATCCGGAGCCGGAGAAAAAGTAACCTGCGAACGACAGCGGTTCCCCCGGCCATACGGACAGGAGCCGCTGTTTTTCCGGCTTTTTCGTCCTCCCAGCAGATACAGGTACAGTCCGGAAGCCATGACGACAATCACTACACCCGAAGCCTTCAGAATTCCCTGCGCCAGAATACCGCTTTTCGATTCCGAGTGCACCGACCGCTCTTCCTTTCCACTGTAATCTGAATCTCCATATGCATCGCTGTCACTCTGCCAGACAACTGCCTGCGCCCCGGCGGCATGGGATTCGATTCCTGTCATCGAGGCGACACAGGTCAGGGCAACGACCAGAAGCGCGCCAAACCAGTATTCTTTCTTCTTTTTCATTTTCACAGTTCCTTTCCTGCTAAAAAAATGTGCAAAACTCCATCACCTGCGTCACAAGGCCTCAGGTAATCTCTATGCTGTTTCATTGGGGAATGCACCGATGACACATCGATGTTTCGATTTACTGGACGACTTCATTCTAATACGGCAGGCGGCTTTTGTCAAACAAAAAAGACCCGCCTCGCCGATCGGACGGGCGATTTTTCAATTGACACTCTTTCAAAACTGTGATAGTCTAAAGTTGTGCGATTTTGCACGTATTATTTTAAGGAGGTACCGAGATGAATAAGGGTACAGTAAAATGGTTCAACAACCAGAAGGGCTACGGATTCATTTCCGACGAGCAGGGCAACGATGTTTTCGTCCACTACTCGGGGCTGAACATGGAGGGCTTCAAGTCTCTGGAAGAGGGCCAGGCGGTTGAGTTCGAGGTAGTCAACGGCGCAAAGGGTCCGCAGGCTACGAACGTGACCAAACTCTAATCTGAACATTTCGACAGATTCTTACGTTAAAATAGATATATTTTGAATTGAGAATTATGCAAAAATGAAGGACTGGAAGTGAAAGGGAGAGACGCGCGAGCGCCTCTTCTTTTTTTACTGTGAAAGCCCCGGACAGAGCAGAGGCATAAAAAAAGCGCCCGCTAAAGCGAACGCTGTTATTGTTAGTCGAGGTCCGGCAGCCGCTCTGCGCATCGGCGAGCTGCCGTCCCCATTTTAAAGTTTTTCAAAATCTCCCGCCCGCAGGCCTCGCAGGCAGAGGACTCTGTTCAACTTGTATGAGTAGATATTACCAGAGAAATATGTACAAAATATGGGGAAACCGTTAAAATTTTATAAAAAGTCCCGGTCGGCGGAGCAATCGACTTTTTATAATATCTCCTTCAATATCCGGTTCACCATCCCCGGGTCGGCCTTCCCCTTCATGGCCTTCATCGTCTGGCCCACGAGGAAGCCAAGCGCCTTCTGCTTGCCGCCGCGATAATCGGCCACGGACTGCGGGTTATCCGCAATGACCTGCTCGACCGTGCTGCGCAGCGCGCCCTCGTCATTCACCGTCTTCAGACCATGTTCCTCCACATAGACGTCCGGGTCGACGTTCTCCAGGAAAATCTTCTCGAAGACCTCCTTCGCAACCGAGCTGTTGATCGTCCCCGCGTCGACAAGTTCGATCAGCTTCGCAAGATTCTCCGGCGAGAAGTCGAGATCGTCGGCCTCCATCTCATGCTCCTTCATCAGACGCATCGTCTCTCCCATCAGCCAGTTCGAGACCTTCTTCGGCTTGCCGCAGACCGCGGTCGCAGCCTCAAAAAGATCCGCCATCCGCTTTGCGGAGGTGAGAATCTGCGCGTCGTAATCCGGGATATCAAAATCCTTCTTATAACGGATCAGCTTCTCCGTGCGCAGCTCCGGCTGGCGCGCTTTAATCTCAGCGAGCCACTCGTCGCTGATGATGACCGGCACAAGATCCGGCTCCGGAAAATAGCGGTAATCCTGCGCGTCCTCCTTGGAACGCATCGCAAAAGAAGCTTCCTTATTATCATCCCATCTGCGCGTCTCCTGGATGACCGGGCGTCCCATCTCGATCAGCTCGATCTGGCGCTCCCGCTCCCCGTCGATCGCATGGGCGATCGCCTTAAAGGAGTTCAGGTTCTTCATCTCGGTACGGGTGCCGAGCTTCTCGCTCCCCGCCTCGCGCACCGACAAATTCACATCCGCGCGCATCGAGCCTTCCTGCAGCTTGCAGTCGGACGCGCCGAGATACTGAATGATCAGGCGCAGCTTGTCCAGATAGGCGATCACTTCGTCCGCGCTGCGCATATCCGGCTCGGACACAATCTCGATCAGCGGCACACCGGAGCGGTTGAAGTCGACCAGGGAGACATCCTCCCACTCGTCGTGAATCAGCTTGCCCGCATCCTCCTCCATGTGAATCTCGTGAATGCCGATCTTCTTCGAACCCGCGGGCGTGTCGATCTCGACCCAGCCGTTCCGGCAGATCGGGTAATAGAGCTGAGAAATCTGATAGTTCTGCGGGTTATCCGGGTAAAAGTAGTTTTTCCGGTCAAACTTGCAGTTCTGCGTGATTGTGCAGTTCGTCGCGAGACCGACCGCCGCCGCGTACTCCACGACCTGCTTATTCAATACCGGCAGCGAACCCGGCATACCAGTGCAGACCGGGCAGGTGTGGCTGTTCGGCGCGCCGCCGAAGGCCGTGCTGCAGGAACAGAAGATCTTGGTCTTCGTGGCAAGCTCCACATGAACCTCCAGACCGATAACCGTCTCATATTGTCTGCTCATCTTCTCTCCCCTCCTTACTCTGCCGCCGGGCAGTGCGCGTAGCTGCGGCTCTGCTCGAAGGCATAGGCCGCACGGATAATATTTTCTTCCTTAAAACAGTCTCCGATCAGCTGCATGCCGACCGGAAGGCCCCTGCTGTCGAGACCGCAGGGCACCGTGATGCCCGGCAGACCCGCCAGATTGACGGAGATCGTGTAGATATCGCCGAGATACATCTTGATCGGGTCACTCAGGGACTCCCCAAGCTTCGGCGCGGTCGTTGGCGCCGCCGGTCCGAGAATAACGTCATATTTCGCAAAGGCACGGTCGAAGGCCTGCTTGATCAGCGCCTTGGTCTTCAGCGCCTTGAGGTAATAGGCGTCGTAGTAGCCGGAGCTCAGGACGAAGGAGCCGAGCATAATGCGCCTCTTGACCTCGGGGCCGAAGCCCTCGCTGCGCGATTTCTTGTACATGTTGTGCAGGCCATTGTAATCCTGCGTGCGGTAACCGTACTTCACGCCGTCGAAACGGGCGAGGTTCGAGCTTGCCTCCGCCGAGGCAATGATATAGTAGGCGGGAATCGCATACTCCACAAGGCTCAGGTCAAATTCTTCGAGAATCGCTCCTTTCTCCTCGAGCACCTTCGCGGCCTTCAGGATCTGCTCCTTCACCTCCGCGTCGAGGCCGTCCCCGAAATAATCCCGCGGAATGCCGATACGCATCCCTTTCACGTCGTCCCGCAGCGCCGCGGTAAAATCATAACTCTCCCGGCGCACCGAGGTGCTGTCCTTCGGATCCTGCGAGGCGATCGCCTCCAGCACGGTCGCGCAGTCGGTTACGTCCTTGCAGATCGGCCCGATCTGATCGAGCGAGGAACCATAGGCAATCAGACCGTAGCGGGATACCGTGCCGTAGGTCGGCTTGAGCCCGGTGACGCCGCAGAAAGAGCTCGGCTGGCGAATCGAACCGCCGGTGTCAGAGCCGAGCGCAAAGGAACACTCCTCCGCCGCCACTGCCGCGCAGCTGCCGCCCGAGGAGCCACCTGGCACATGCTCCGGGTTCCAGGGATTCTTCGTCGAACCGAAGAATGAGGTCTCGGTCGTGCTGCCCATCGCAAACTCGTCCATATTGGTCTTGCCGAGGACCACGGCGCCTGCCTTTTTGAGATTCAGCACCGCCTCCGCTGTATAGGTCGGCTTGAAATTATAGAGGATCTTCGAACTGCAGGTCGTCAGCATGCCCTCCGTACACATATTGTCCTTGATCGCGACCGGCACGCCCGCAAGCGGACCCGTCAACTCTCCGGCGGTAATCTTCTGCTGTACCGCCTCCGCTTCACGCAGCGCCGCCTCCTCGTCCACGGTCACATAGCAGTTGTAGGTATCATCCAGCCGTTTCACCTGTGCAAGCGCATCCTTCGTCGCCTCGACGGCGGATACTTCACCCGCGGCGATCTTCTTTCCCAGCTCCACGGCGGTCAGACTCATCAAACTCATATTTTCACGTCCTCCTACTCTACCGTCTTCGGCACCTTGAACGCGTTTTCACTGCGCGCGGGCGCGTTTGCAAGGGTTTTCTCGTGCTCATCTCCGTTCGTCACCACGTCCTCGCGGAACACGTTGTGCACCGGAAATACGTGCGACATCGGCTCGACGCCCTCGGTATCGAGGCCGTTCAGCATGTCGATATAGTCCAGCATGTTTCCCATGTCTTTCTTCGCCTGCTCCTTCTCCTCGTCGGAGAGTTCGAGCTTCGCGAGGATGCCGACGTACTCGATCGTCTCATCCGAAATAATATTTGCCATGAAGGTCTCCTCCCTTTCTCTATAGCCCCGTCTGGGGTAGCCTCCGTATGGTCCTGCGGACCCGCTCTCGCTCAGGAGGAAGACGCAGCGGTACTAAGCTCAGCCTTCACCTTACGGCTCGGCTTCGCCAAGTACCGGCGCTTCCTCAATGGTCCTTAGGACCATACGGAGGCTACCCCAGACTGCACTATGGCTTATACGGAGATATTGTTTATAATAGTTATTTTACGATATAATACTTAAATCGCCCATCAAAATTCCACATGCAACCAATGTGTTACGACTTCTACCGTTTACAGCGTACCACTTGCCTCGACCTTGTGGGGTGCTGCTGTGGTCTGTATGCGGACCATCAGGGCGGCGTCGGCACTTAGTGAAGCCGAGCCGCCAGGCGAAGGCTGAACTTAGTACCGCTACGTCCGCCCTCTGAGCGAGAGCGGGTCCGCAGACTGACCATTGCAGCTCCCCACAGGGAGCCAAGGCGCAAGGCGAGAAGCCGGACCCCGGCGGCTCCCCACGGAGCCAATGCGTTACGGTTCCAGCCGTGACAGGTCGCGGGGATAGAGGGTGGCCTCGCGCACGTTGTCCTCGCCGACCAGCTTCATGGTCAGACGTTCAAGGCCAATGCCAAGTCCGCCGTGCGGGGGCATACCATAGCGGAAGGTATCGAGGTACTGCTCGAGGCCCTCCTGCTCCATTCCGCGGGCCGCGATCTTGTCGACGAGCATCTGGTAGTCGTGGATGCGCTGCCCGCCGGTCGTGACCTCGAGTCCCTGGTACAGCAGGTCAAAGCTGAGCGTGAAGCGGCTGTCCTCCGGATCGTCCATCGCGTAGAAGGGGCGCTTCTTCGAAGGGTAGTGTGTGACAAACACGAAGTCCGCGCCGTACTCCTCCTTGAAATACTGGCCGATCAGCGACTCTTCCTCCGGCTCCAGGTCGAAGGGATTGCGAATCTTCCGATTATATTTCTCCGCGACGAGCTCCTTCGCACGGTCGAAGCGCACCGCGGGAATCTCGTCCGTCTTCGGCAGGGTGATGTTCAGCATCTTCAGCTCTTTCGCGTAATCCTGCTGAAGCAGGCGCGCCATGTGCTGCAGGAAGCCGGTCTCCATCGCCATGATGTCCTCGAAGCTGTCGATATAGCCCATCTCAAAGTCAAGCGAGGTGTACTCGTTCAGATGACGTTTTGTGTTGTGCTTCTCTGCGCGGAACACCGGCGCGGTCTCGAAGACCCGGTCAAAAACGCCGACCATCATCTGCTTATAGAGCTGCGGCGACTGCTGCAGCACCGCAGGACGATGGAAATACTCCAGCTTGAAGAGATTCGCGCCGCCCTCGGCGCTCTTCGCCCCGATCTTCGGCGTATGGATCTCCGTAAAGCCTTCTTCATATAGGAAGTCACGAAAAGCCCGGACGATACCCTCCTGCAGTTTGAACTTTGCGCGCTCGCGCACGTTCCGAAGGGAGACCGAGCGCATGTTCAGCTTCGCCTCGAGCGAGGTGTTCAGCTTCCACTTGGCGATCGGCAGCGGCAGCGGCGCACTCGGCTCCGACAGAATCCGGATACCCTTCAGGCGCAGCTCAACGCCGCCCGGCGCGCGCTCCTCCTGTTCGAGGACGCCCTCCGCTTCCACCGTAGCGGCCTCGCGCAGATCCTTCAGGTCAAAGCCTGCCTTTCCTTCCTCGTAGACACACTGCAGCAGCCCGTCCCGCTTTCTCAGCACGATAAACGCGATCTCGCCCATGTGGCGGATCGTGTGAACCGCGCCATTCACCTTCACGCTCTGTCCGAGCAGTTCGCCGCTCAGAAGCTCCGGAAGTTCGCGCGTATCCGGTCTTTTTACTCCGCTTACAAAATCCATATTTCTTACCTCCTCGTTTCTTTGCAGGGCCGCTCCATTCCGGGCTCTGCCCTGCATGTCAGCTCCGCAGAACCAGCTCCATTCCGGGCTTCGCCCTGCATGTCGCTGATGCGGCATTCGCCGCATCGGATGGTGAGAATCATAATTTTCTTACGTGCAAGCACGACGAAAATTATGATTCTCACCATCCGGTTCTGCTCATTGCTTACGCACAAAAAGTCCCGGAATATAAAATATTCCGGGACGGGATAATTTTGATTCCCGCGGTACCACCCGCATTGAGACCGGCCGCACAAAAGCACTGATCTCCTCTCAAAAAGCATGTAACGCCTGCCCGCGTGCTGACCTACTCTTCCTTCGACCAGCCGGCTCCCAGGTGTTCCCTTTATCCGCTCTTCCAGAGGACGCTCTCAGTCGGTGACGTCCTGTTCCTGTCGGCCTCTGCGTGACAAGAGTCCTGTTCTCCGCCTTTTACTTGCAAATTATCCTAGCACAGCTTTTTCAGAATTGCAAGGAAAAATTTTAACCGGCGATAGACAAAAGCATCAGCTCGTGTAAGCGAAAACCGGTGTGGAGGCAGGCTGCGGAAGCGATGACAGCACGCGCGCACAGGCCGCGGTGATGTAATCGCAATCCCTCTCTACATCGCTCGGAGTCTCCATATATGCCTGATGAAGCCTTCGAATGTCCTCCAGAATATCATCTGCAGAACGAAGCCTGCTGCCGCGCATCGGCAGCAGCACCCCTTCACGCACATATGCGCGCAGCCGCTTCTTCAGGCGCTTCTCATAGAGGCAGTGCGCCCGCAGATTTCCCGGGTAATTCGGGTTGTGCGGGTAGGTGAAATAATCCGCGATATAATGGAGCACCTGCCCGAGATCGACGGCGTAGCGCATCGAATCCGCTGACCAGTACCCCTCCCCGCAGGAAAGCGCACGCAGCTTCCCCGCCACCAGATCAAAGGTCGTCTCATATTCATGCCGTTTCGTCACAAAGGACGGCTTCATGTCCGGCAGAACGCTGCCAAGATAAAACGCTTTCCATCTGCGTCTGAGGACCTCATTCCCCATACCGTTCAGCAGATAGCCTGCCAGCGCCAGATGCGATTTCTTCCTCATATGCGATACTCTCCTCCGGCCTGAACCCGCAGTCTCGATTTTCAAACACTGCAGAGTATAAAAGCCTGCTGTTCAAAAACCGAAGAAAGTATAGCACAAATTTTTTCGACGTGCACCTGATTTCAGGCAATTCCCAGAAGTTCCCTGAATAATAGTTCAGAACGACATTGAAACCGAACACTGCTGAACGTCGATGGCGTCGCTCTGCACAAGCCGAGGCGAAGCGTAAGACCTGTGACCTGCTGTTCTGAACTTAAAACGGTGAAGACTGTTTTCACATGTGAGACTTCTCAGCATCGCTCCAACACGACCGCGTGCGCAATACCCGGAATGCTCTGCCCCTCGTTAAAGCTGACCTTCGAGAGCAGTGCGCCGGTCGGGACAAACAGCACGCGCTGCCACTCGCCGCGCTCGATCCTCGGCAGCACGTAGGCGGCCAGTACCGTCGCCGCACAGCCGCAGCCCGAACCGCCGGCATGCGTGTCCTGCTTCTCCGGGTCAAAGATCAGGATGCCGCAGTCGTCATGCCGGTTCTGCAGATCAATGCCCTGATCAAACAGCAGGTCTTTCAGAATCGTCTGACCGATGCTGCCCAGATCGCCGGTGAGAATGCAGTCATAGTCCGGGACCTCCCGCCCGGTATCCTTCAGATGCTGAAAGATCGTATCCGCCGCCGCGGGCGCCATCGCCGCGCCCATATGCATCGAATCCTTCACGCCGTAGTCCACGATTTTTCCGGTGGTAATTCCGCCTATCTGTACATGAGCCTGCGAAGCCGCCGCGGAGTCTCCCGCAGCCAGTACAAAGCCGCCCGCTCCGGTGACCGTCCAGGTCGTCGAGAGCGGCCTTTGTCCCGCATATTCTAATGGGAAACGAAACTCGCGCTCCGCGCTCGCAAAATGGCTCGACGTCAGCGCCATCGCGCAGTCCGCAAAGCCGCCGCCCACCGCCATCGCCGCGAGCGAAAGGCTCTCCCCGCAGGTGGAACAGGCCCCATAGAGCCCGAACAGCGGAATCTGCAGCTCCATAATGCCATAGGAGGTCGCGATACCCTGCGCGAGCAGATCGCCCGCAAACAGATAGCGCAGCTGTTCCTCGTTCATGCCGGATTTCTCCATCGCTTTCCGCGCCGTGCGCAGCTGCAGCTCGCTCTCCGCCTCCTCCCAGGTGTCCTTTCCGAATTTCGGTTCTTTCTCGATGCAGTCGAAGAGATGCCCGAGCGGCCCCTCGCCCTCCTTCTCCCCGACGATCGAAGCCGCTCCGATGATCCGAGGCGGCCTGTCAAAAATGATGCTTGCTCTTCCCTGATTTTGTGCCATAACATCACTCTCCTTCTTCTATTGTGACAGATATGATAAACAGCTTTAAGTTATATACTGTCGCAGCGATCTTAAGCTGCGCAAATAGCCATTTCACAGGCTGTCTTTTGTATTACTTTATAATCTTTGTTCTTGTCGCAAATATTATGCACCGTTTTATCAGATTTACCCCTGCCCGACAGTATGCAGATACTCTGGTCAGTATAACGGATAAAATTCACGTCCCGGGATAAGCTATTGCCATAAAAATAAAAGGAGCGCGCCATGAACCCAAACGAAGAGCAAAAACAGGAATATCAGGAATATGTAAAGCAGGTGACCCCGACACACAACCTGCCAAAGGAAATGCTGAAGGCCTTTCTTCTCGGCGGGCTGATCTGCACGCTGGGGCAGTTGATTGTAAATACCGGTATAAATATGGGACTTGATGAGGACACGGCGAAGACCTGGTGCTCCATCCTGCTGGTATTTTTAAGCGTGCTGCTGACCGGCCTGAATATCTACCCCTCGATCGCCAAATGGGGCGGCGCTGGGGCGCTCGTGCCAATCACCGGCTTCGCCAACGGCGTGGCCTCGTCTGCCATTGAATATAAAAAAGAAGGACAGGTCTTCGGCATCGGCAGCAAGATCTTCTCCATCGCGGGACCGGTCATTCTCTACGGCGTTTTCACGAGCTGGGTGCTCGGTCTGATCTACTGGGCGCTGAGAGCTGCAGGACTCGTATAGCAAACGGACATGTCCGTCAGTGCGGACATCACGAAATATTTGCCCTCTGACGGTGGAAAAGAACGCAGGAAACCCGTGATGCAAAAGGCAAATGAGACAGTGTGCCGGAATTGTGGTAGAATAGGGCTGATAAAGGAGATTCAGCCATGCTTTTACAGATTCAGGACGGGACGCTCAGCATCGGCGGGCAGACACTGCTCGCCCACTTTGATTTTGAAATAAAGGGAAATGAAAAAATCGCGATCGTGGGACCGAACGGCTGCGGAAAGACGACGTTTCTGCGGCTGCTCTCCGGCGAGCTCGATCTCGACCGGGACGACCGCCGCCAGACGCCGGGTCTTCGCACGTCGCGGACGCTCAGCGTGGAGATGCTGCGGCAGAACGCCTTCGCAGATACCTCGCTCACTGTGGAGGAGCTTCTCACAGAAGCCTGTCCCTGCAAGGACAGATGGGACAGGGAACGCTTTACATGGGAGATGGAGTACGACCGCGTCTTCACCGGCTTCGGCTTTGACAAGGCGGGCCGGAAGAAACGGCTTTCCGAATTTTCGGGCGGCGAACAGACCAAGATCGCGCTGATCCGTCTTCTTTTGCTGCAGCCGGATATTCTGCTGCTCGACGAACCGACCAACCACCTCGATCTTGCATCGACAGAATGGCTCGAAGAGTACCTGCAGGGCTACCCGAAGGCCATTGTCGTCGTCTCGCACGACCGCTTTTTTCTCGACCGGATCGCCACGGTGATTTACGACTTCCGTGAGCGCCGGATGTTCCGCTACGCGGGCAATTACAGCTCCTTTCGCGAACAACGGACAAAGGAGCTCGCGCTGCGAAGGAAGGAATACGAGCGCCAACAGGCAGAGATTCAACGGGAGGAGGAGCTGATCGAGCGCTTTCGCCACAAACCGAATAAGGCTTCCTTCATCCGTTCCCGGAAAAAGCTGCTGGAGCGGATGCCGCGAATCGAGAAACCTGCGGAGGATAAAATACACAGCTTCACGGAGGCGATCGAGCCGCAGAGCAGAAGCGCGAAATGGGTGCTCGAGGCCGAAAAGCTGAAAATCGGCTATGATCAGCCGCTGCCTGAGCTGAATCTGCGCGTTCGCCGCGGACAGAAAATCGGCGTCATCGGCCCGAACGGTGCCGGAAAGTCTACCTTTCTCAAGACCGCCGCCGGACTGCTGCCACCGCTCGCGGGGAGCCTCACGCTCGGACAGAACGTACTGATCGGCTACTTCGACCAGCAAAGCGCCGCGCTGCAGTCTGATCTCACGGTCATCGAGCATTTTCAGCGCCTGTTCCCGTCCATGACGAACAAAGAAGCCCGCTCGGCACTCGGCGCCTTTTTATTTTCCGGCCGGGAAACGGCAAAAAAAGTGTCCGTCCTCTCCGGCGGCGAGAAATCGCGCCTCGTACTGGCCGAACTCTTTGTGAGCCGCCCGAATTTTTTCATTCTCGACGAGCCGACCAACCATATGGACATCCCGGCGCGCGAGACACTCGAATCGGCCTTCCGCGCCTACACCGGGACGCTGCTCTTCGTCTCGCACGACCGCTATTTTGTCCGGAAGGTCGCGGAATCGCTGCTGATCTTTGAGGAACAGGCCGTCTACTATTATCCCTTCGACTATGAGCACTATCTCGCGCATCGAAGGGCGGAAAACGGGGAATCTCTGAGCGCCGCCCTGCGCGCCGAAGATCAGGCGCTGCTCGCAGGCCTTCAGAATGTACCGAAAAGGGAACGGCACGAGACGCATCCGCTCACAACGGAACAAGCCTACGAGGAGTGGCAGCTGCGGCTTGCGACAGAGCCGCTCGATGAAATACGTATGCAGCTGGAAGATCTATGGGAAAGCCGGGACGTCATACGCTTATGGACAGATCCGGCCTATGCGCAGACATGGAACACAAAAGAGATCGAATTAAACAGTATCTATACAAAACGCTGCCTTGACTGGTATGAAACCTGGGAGCAGCTTTTTCCGAATCCATAATATGCGTGCACGAACGCCCCCAGCGTCCGCCCGAGCGCCATGGCAAGGATGATCCACGGCATCCCCCGCTTCAGCCGGATTCTCCTGCTGAAGACCGGTATCACCTCCACGATCTCCGTCAGCGCCATCGCCCACGCGCCGGTGAAGACGCCGGAGAACAGGCCGAACACCGCCGCCCCGGTGACGCCCGCCGGGATCCGAAACGAATATACACTGAACAAATTCCCCAGGATTCCGCCCAGCGCCGCCGCATCCTCGTACCAGAAAACGTATTTCGCCGTATGCGTCTTCCCGGCGAAGCGCGAGATCACGCCGAGCGCGATGAGGAAGGCGAACATGCCGCCCGCCACGGCAAAGCCCGCGGACAGTCCGAGTATTCCAAGGAGAATCTGCGTGCTAATCGACATCGATGCTCGTCTCCTTCCGGTTGCAGCCCTCGACGAGCGTCGTATTCACATCGTCCTCGTAGGTGCGCATCTGCACCTCGATCGGCGTCGGATCCTTCGTGATCCGCTTTCCCCCGAAATGATTATAGAAAATAAGGACGCCGGCGGCGATGCCGACAGAGTACGTGAGTTCCAGAACCGTAAAGCCGTCCGAGGGCTGTCCGGTGAGCAGCTCATAGGTCCGCGCGAAAACCCCCGGCACGCCGACGTCGTTGTTGAATGTCATAATGGAGAAGGCGGAACCAAAGAAAATCAGCAGGCAGACCAGCGCGACCTTGAGCCACGCCCAGCGGTCCCGCGCGTAGTCCGGCGACTCATACTCGATGA
This sequence comes from Lachnospiraceae bacterium, assembly GCA_020860645.1. Taxonomy (GTDB): domain Bacteria; phylum Bacillota; class Clostridia; order Lachnospirales; family Lachnospiraceae; genus Hominiventricola. The sequence goes on from JAJBTX010000005.1 coordinate 24,343, forward strand.
TGAAGTCCGATTCGCCCAGATTCTGTATTTCCAGGTTTGGATAAATCTCATGAATCAGCTCGATGACCTTCATCACCGAAAAGATATAGCGGTCGGTCTTCTGCGCCTGGATTTTCAGGAGCTTCAGGCTCTTCAGCCGCGCCTTCACGGCGCTGTCCGCACATTCGAGCTTCGCCACGTCGCCCAGCCGCACTTCCGCGTGGTCGACCTGCACATTGCGCTCAATCTTCATATAGAGAATATCGCCCATGTCGTTGCCCTCCGCTCCCTTAGTATGCACAGATGAATGCATCGTTATGCACGAATACGCCGCAGTCCGATGCTCAGGCGGATTCCCCGGTGAGCCGTTCTCGCATGCGCCGCAGAATCCGTTTCTCCATACGGCTCACCTGCACCTGCGACACGCCGAGCACAGAGGCCACCTCGGTCTGCGTCCGCTCCTGCAGATAGCGCATGATAATGAGCCTGCGCTCCCGCTCGGGCAGTTCGAGCAGCAGCTGCTCAAGCACGACCCGGTTCAGCAGCTGCTCCTTCTCAACGTCCAGGTGCCCATTCCCCTGCGCCTGGCTCTCGATGCGATCGAGCAGGCTCAGCTCGCTCCCATCACTCTGCGGCATGATCCGGTAGATCGACTCGACCTCCACCCGCAGCTCCATCGCCTGCGCGACCTCCTCCGCTGTAAGTCCGGTCAGCGCGGCAATCTCCTTCACCGTCGGATCGCGCCCCTTTTTCTGCCGGAAGTCTTCCGATTCACGCCGGATCTTCCAGCTGTTTTCCTTCAATGAACGGCTCACCTTGACGATCCCGTCGTCGCGCAGAAAACGCCGGATTTCCCCGGCGATCATCGGCACGGCATAAGTAGAGAATTTCACTTCAAAAGAAGTGTCAAATTTATCGATGGCCTTGATCAGCCCCATCGCGCCGATCTGGAACAGATCCTCGCTGTCCGTGCCGCGGCCCGCAAAGCGCCGGACGACACTCCAGACAAGCCCTGTATTTTCCTCAACCAGTCGTTCTCTGGCCTTTTTATCACCATGGTGCGATCTCTCAATCAATACCATCGTGTCTTCCATCCGTTCACGAGCCCTCCCGCCGCTGCTCTCCTGTCCCCACGCGCTTCTTCATCCGGACAGTCGTGCCAAGTCCCGGGGCGGACTCCACCCGGACCTCATCCATGAAAGCCTCCATGAACATAAATCCCAGACCGGAGCGCTCCAGGTCGGGCCGCGTCGTGTACAGCGGCTCCATGGCCTTCTTTACGTCCGGGATGCCGACGCCCTCGTCGCTCACCCTGATTTCCACGGAGTTCTCCGCGAGACGCGCCCGGATCACAATCGTATGTACTCCCTTCGGATATCCATGGATAATCGCATTTGTGACGGCCTCCGACACGGCGGTGCGGATATCTGCCACCTCCTCCAGCGTCGGGTTGAGCTGCGTCACAAAAGCCGCGACCGCAACCCGCGCAAAGGCTTCATTCTCCGAGATGCTGTCAAACGCCAGCGTCATTTCATTTTTCATTCTGCTCCTCCTTCTCCAGCCGGATATGCCGCTCAATACCGGACAGCGCCAGTATCCGCCCGATCTGTTCATTCATATGACTCACGAGCACGCGCCCGGACAGCGCCCGCATCATCTGCGCGCGTCCCAACAGCAGCCCGATCCCCGCGCTGTCCATAAAAACCGTCCCGGAAAAATCAAATTCCAGCTCCGAGATCGCTTCCGTCCGCAGCGCGGCGTCCACGCGGCGACGCACCTCCTCCGTATAATGATGATCCAGCTCGCGCGGCAGATGTACGATGAGCCGCGCTCCTCTCTTCTCTAGAATTCCCATATACGCTCCTTTCTCTGCATTGCAAAAAGGACGCCGTGCATTTCGCACAGCGTCCCTCACTTCAGGGTATTTTTCTTTTGTAATCCAGGGTACTACAGACTGTTCAGGAAGTTCTGCGAATCCGCCGCCTTCTGCGTATTCGGGAACTCGTCGACCACCTTCTGGTAATAGACCTTCGCATTCTCCGTGTCGCCGGATTTATGGTAGGATCTGGCAAGGAAGTAGAGCGCGTCTCCCTGCGTCGCGTCGAGCTCATAACACTTCGACAAATCCTCGATCGCCGTCTCATAATCCCCGCTCTGGTAGGCCGCGTAACCGCTCGCGTAGAGATCGGAGATCGACGACTGCACGACCTCCTTGTACATCTCATCGTACAGGGTCTGTCCGTCGCTGCTCAGAGCCGCTCTGTCGATTTCCTCCAGCTGCTCCAGCGTCGTCACCGTATCCTCCTCAAGATACGCCGCATAGGCGGCGAGCAGCGCCTCATAGCTCTGCATCTCCCCCGCCGCGTCTGTGGCAGTCTGCTCCGCAGCTTCCACCTCCGCGCGAAGCGACTCCGCCTCCGCCTGCGTGCTCTCCAGCGCCGCCGTCAGCGAATCCACCTGATCGCTGTAATCCACAATGGTCTGGTTCAGCTCGCTGCTCTGGTTGCCCTCGATCGCCGGGCGGATCAGGAGTCCCATGACTGCCGCGCCGATCACAATCCCGATCAGCACGTTCAGCACAGAGTGAAAACCGGAATTGTCCTTGACGCCCACAGGCTGGATAATCGTCTCATTTCCGCTGACATAGGAAATCGAATCCCGCTGTTTCTCCTCTTTGGGCGCCGACTTTCCCTCCCGCTCATCCAGCTCCTTCTGGTAGCGGAGCGCCCGGGTGTTCGTCCGGTCGACCTCAAGCACACGCTTTACCTCCGTCCGCGCCCTCGAATAATTCTCCGTCTGGATATAGAGAAGCGCGAGCAGAAGATGCGCGTCGAGCAGGTGATAATTCATCGACAGCACCTTTTTCAGCTGGATAATCGCGAGATCATAGCTTCCCTGCTCACAGTAAACCAGCGACTGGTTGTACTTCCGTATCGTCGTGCCGATCGTCTCCAGCTGCGAAGGGCTGTCCTCGATCGCCTTGATATAATCGTCCGCCACATTTTTATTCTGCTGAAAGTTCTTGCTGATGATCCACTGGGTCAGCGCGTCCACCACATCGCCCGTCTCAAAATAGACGAGCCCCAGAAGATTTCTCGCGTCCGTATTTCTCTTATTTATCTTCAGACTCTGGCGCAGCGAGACCGCCGCCCCCGTCAGATCGCGGACCCGCGCTTTCTCCAGGCCCTCGTTGTAATATCGGTTTGACATCTGCAGCATCCTGCGGTAGAGCTTTACATCCGCGCCGCAGCTTCCACAGTAATCCGTGTTCTTCAGAACCGCTCCGCAGTTAAAACACCTCATGGCTTCACCCTTCCGGTCAATGCTCCTTGATCTCCTTCAGCATCTCGTCAATCAGATCCGTCACATCGGACAGATTGTTTTTATATACGTTGTCTTCCACCTCGCTGATCTCCATGCTTGGGTGAAATTTCTTTAACTCCTCTTCAAAATCAAGCATAATGATGACTCCTTATCAAACGCTTCAGACTCCCGACCAGATAGAGCGATCCCACGCAGAACAGGATCCCGTCTCCTCTGCCTTCGAGCGCCTGCCCGAACGCCTCCTGCACAGCCGGATATTCCAGAACGGGCCGGTCCGTATACCTGCGGAACAGTTCGCCCAGCTCCGCGGCCGGAACCTTCCGGTCGGACTCCACCTCCGTCACGATCACGCGCCGGAAATCAATACCCTCACAGATCTCCCGGATCATCCCCTCATAGTCCTTCTCCTTCACGCAGGAAAAGAGGAGGGAAACCTCCGTATCCGCGCCGATTCTCCGGGCGGTCTTCACAAACTCTTCCACCCCGGAATCGTTGTGCGCTCCATCGAGGATCACGCCCGGCAGCACAGTCTCCATGCGGCCCTGCCAGCGCATCCGCTTCATGCCGAGGCGGATCTCATCCTCTGTCAGCGAAAGATCCATGACCTCCGCCGCCGTCACTGCCTCGCAGGCATTCATGACCTGATACTCGGCAACCGTGTCGATGGAAATATCCATAGAATCATAATACCCAGTATGGATTGAAAAATCAATCGTTTTCTGGCTGTTCCCAAAAATTTTATACATATCCGGACGGACAGCGTAGGCTTCCGCATGCATTTCGGCCGCTTTCGCCCGGATCACCTCCGAAACGTCCGCGCGCGTGGCGTCATAGACGACCGGGCAGCCTTCCTTGATGATGCCCGCCTTCTCGCCCGCGATCGCCGCGTACGTATCGCCGAGATACTCCGTATGCTCGAGGCTGATCGAGGTAATCACGCTGACCAGCGGCTTCTCGATCGCGTTCGTCGCGTCGAAGCGCCCGCCAAGGCCGGTCTCCAGCACCAGGTATTCCACCTCCGCCTTCGCGAAAATCCGGATGCCCATCAGAAACAGCAGCTCGAAATAAGTCGGATGCGCGAAGCTCTCCGGGCGCTCCTCAAGCAGCTCCCGCACCATCGCCATCACCACCTCAAAGGCGTCCAGAAATTCCTCGTCCGTGACATACTCCTCGTCAATGCAGAAGCGCTCGTTGACCTTCTCCAGATGCGGAGAAGTAAAGAGTCCCACATGCTTCCCGGCCACCCGCAGAATAGACGAAAGATATGCGCAGACCGAGCCCTTGCCGTTCGAGCCTGCGACGTGGATCAGCTTCATGCGCCGCTCCGGATGCCCCATGCACTCCAGCACCGCGCGCGTATTGTCAAGCGTGTTCTTTTTGGTAAATCTGGGCGTATCGTCGATGTACGCCACCGCTTCTTCGTAAGTCATTCTCTTTCCTGTCTCCGTCTTACTGTCTTACCAGTCAAGATATAAACCCGGCGATTCGCCGCCCCGTCATCAGGCTCCCAACTGCTTTAAGCGCTCCTTCACCTGCTCCATCATCTGCGTGTACTTTTCGAGCTTTCCGCGCTCCTCCTGGATCTTCGCCTCCGGCGCGCGGCTTAAGAATTTCTCATTGTTCAGCATGCCGTTCACGCGGGCGAGCTCGCCGGTCAGGCGCTTCTCTTCCTTCCTCAGGCGTTCCTTCTCCTTTTCCACGTCCACGAGCTCCTCGAGCGGCATGTAGATCGCCGCCTCCGGGATCAGCGCGGACACCGCATCCGCTGGAATTCCCGTCTTGTCCGCCTGCACGATGACCTCGGACGCCGAGCCGAGCGCTGCAAAGAATACCCGGCTGTGCTCGAAAATGCCGCGCACCGTCTCATTCGCGGACACCACGTAGACCGTGGCCTTCCTGCTGTAGGGGACATCCATGCTCGTGCGCACCGCACGGATGACGCGGACGGCCTCCTTGATCGTCTCGACCGCTTTCTCCTCCTCCGGGAAGCTCCACTCGTCCCGGTAGACCGGCCAGTCGGAGATCATGATCGACTCCTCATCCGACAAATTGCAGAAAATCTCCTCGGTGATAAAGGGCATGAAAGGATGCAGCAGCTTCAGCGCCTGGATGAGTACATTTTTCAGCGTCCAGAGCGCCGCGGTCTTCGATCCGCTGCCCTCTTCCTTCAGGCGCGGCTTCACCATCTCGATATACCAGTCGCAGAATTCCTCCCAGATGAAATCGTAGACCTTCTGCACCGCGATGCCGAGCTCAAAGCTGTCCATATTGGCCGTGACCTCGCGCGCCAGGCTGTTCACCTTCGAGAGAATCCACTTATCCGCCTGGGTGAGCTCCTCCGCCGGTACCTCTCCGATCTCCTCATCCGGCAGGTTCATCATGATAAATCTGGACGCATTCCAGACCTTGTTCGCAAAGTTGCGGCTCGACTCGACGCGCTCCATGTAGAAACGCATGTCGTTGCCCGGCGCGTTGCCGGTCACGAGCGTCAGGCGCAGGGCGTCCGCGCCGTACTTGTCAATAATCTCCAGCGGATCGATGCCGTTTCCGAGCGATTTGCTCATCTTGCGGCCCTGCGAATCGCGCACGAGGCCGTGGATCAGCACGTGGTGGAAGGGGCACTTCCCGGTCTGCTCATAGCCCGAGAACACCATGCGGATGACCCAGAAGAAAATAATATCATAGCCGGTCACCAACACATCCGTCGGGTAGAAATAGTCGAGATCCTCATTCTCCTTCGGCCAGCCGAGCGTCGAGAAGGGCCAGAGCGCCGAGGAAAACCAGGTGTCGAGCGTATCCGGATCCTGCGTCAGGTGCGTGCAGCCGCATTTCTCACATTTCTCCGGCATCGAGCGCGCTACTGTAATCTCGCCGCACTCATCACAGTAATAGGCGGGAATTCGGTGTCCCCACCAGAGCTGACGGGAAATACACCAGTCGCGGATATTTTCCAGCCAGTGCAGGTAAATCTTGTCAAAGCGCTCCGGCACAAAGGTCAGGTCGCCGTTCTTCACGGCCTCAATCGCCGGCTTCGCCATCTCCTCCATCTTCACGAACCACTGCTGCTTGATCATCGGCTCAACCGTCGTGTGACAGCGGTCATGCGTGCCAACGTTGTGCACGTGATCCTCGACCTTCACGAGCAGCCCCTGCGCCTCAAGATCCGCCACCATGGCCTTCCGCGCCTCATAGCGGTCCATGCCATCGTACTTGCTGCCCGGGCAGTGGATCGTCGCGTCGTCGTTCATCATATTGATCTCCGGAAGGTTATGCCGCTTGCCAACCTCGAAGTCGTTCGGATCGTGCGCAGGCGTGATCTTCACACAGCCGGTGCCGAATTCCTTGTCCACATACGGGTCGGCGATCACCGGAATCTCGCGGTCCGTCAGCGGGAGCTTCAGCATCTTTCCTACAAGATGCGTATAGCGCGCGTCGTCCGGATTCACCGCCACCGCCGTGTCGCCGAGCATCGTCTCCGGTCGGGTCGTCGCAATCTCGACGAAACCGCTGCCGTCGGCAATCGGGTAATTGATATGCCAGAAATGACCGGCCTGCTCCTCATGCTCGACCTCCGCGTCGGAAATCGAAGTCTGGCACACCGGGCACCAGTTGATGATGCGAGAACCCCGGTAGATATAACCTTTCTCATAGAGGCGCATGAACACCTCGAGCACCGCCTCCGAGCAGCCCTCGTCCATTGTAAAGCGCTCACGGTCCCAGTCGCAGGAGGAACCGATCTTCTTGAGCTGCTCGGTGATCGTGCGGCCGTACTCCTCGCGCCACTCCCAGGTTCTCTTGAGGAAGCCCTCGCGTCCGAGCTCGTTCTTGTCGATGCCCTCCTCGCGCAGCTGATTCGTCACCTTCACCTCGGTCGAGATGCTCGCGTGGTCCGTGCCGGGCTGCCACAGCGCATTGTAGCCCTGCATCCTCTTATAGCGGATCAGAATGTCCTGCAGCGTGTTGTCCAGCGCATGCCCCATGTGCAGCTTGCCCGTGATATTGGGCGGCGGCATGACAATGGTAAACGGCTTTTTGCTGCGGTCCGGCTCCGCGTGGAAATATTTTCTCCCCATCCACTTCGCATAGGTGCGATCCTCAATCTGCGACGGGTCGTAGGTCTTTGCCAGTTCTTTCATAATCATCTGCTCCTTTGTCTTTGTTCCGTGGTAATATAAAAGCGCCCTTCACACAGCATGCTGTGCAAAGGGCGACTTGATCGCGGTACCACCTTTTTTCATATGCGCCGGGGCGCATACCTCTTTTTCCTTAACGCGGAACGCACGGGAACGCTTACACACTCTTCAGCGCTCCGGCGCCGAAGCGACCTTCGCCGCGTCCGTCCCGAAACCATCTCTCAGCCACGGATGGTTCTCTCTGACGGCGGTGCGCGCCTACTCCTCTTCTTCTCAGCCCTTTTCCATCCCTCAGTTTAGATGGAAAAGAAGGCTTTGTCAAGAGGGCATTTCCTTGAGTTTCCGCAGGTTTATCCACCGTCGCCTTATTTACCCGGGCTCTTT
>JAJBTX010000051.1 GCA_020860645.1 Lachnospiraceae bacterium
CATTTATAGCAGCCACATGCAATCATTGATTCTCAGAAAATCTTGCGTACATCAAATAGCTGCTCCATATTCTCAAAAAACGCCTTCACAAAGCTTCGGTTTTCATGATGTTTCTTAATAAACATGAGCTGCTGATAATTATATCCATGTTCTATCGGGACGTAAACGCAATTGGCAAGAGGACGAAGCTCCACGCTGGGATATCCCACGAGGCAGCCTCTTCCGCTGTTCAGCGCAATCTGGGAACAGGTATCTAAATTTGAGGTTCTACTGACATATTTCAATGGATGTCCATTATCACGAAGCATTTGTTCAAATTCATTTTCTCCATTAGAATCCAGGTCAAACAGCACCATGGGAATATTAGCCAGTATGTCAAACGGAATCACATCATAATCCGCATAGGGACTGTCCTTGGGAAGCTGTACCCTCAGCTCATCTTCATACAGAAAGTAACAGGAATAATTCGTCCTGATTTTTTTACATATCCGTTTTTCATAATCGGCAGTCATATTTGTCAGAATAATATCCGCATCTGTATCTCCCGACGACGTGAGAATCGTTTTCAGGATATTTCTGCTCACCTGTTTTTCATTCACAGGCGCCTCCGGAAAATATGTGAAAAGGTTTTTCACCACAAAATTCACATAAGAGTCCAGAATCGGACAGGATAGAATATTCACGGAGCATGCCTCCGTCCTGTCTTCTGCGCCGTCAACACGAAACATTTCCTTCAGCCTGTCAACATTCTCTGTTATCTCTCTGATCACCTGGTAAGCCTGTTCTCCCTCCGGAGTCAGCAGGATACCGGTTCGCGTGCGCTCAAAAAGCCTGACGTCCAGCTCCTTCTCAAGCTGCAGCATGGCCTTGCTGCAGTACTGCTGTGTGAAATACAGAGATTTACTGGCCTTTTTGATGGATTTTTCTTCCACAATCTTTTTAAATATGTAAAACTGCTCCAGTCTCATAGCCCGCCTGCCTCCATACAGTCGCGTGTCAATGACTTCCTCCGCTCGATAACCTGCAGCCGTCCGGATTCTTTTTGAGAGTATATCACATTTCAGATGGTTGAGCAACTGAGAGTTGTATATAAAAATTATAAGCGCATTTACGTTGTTTGCCGAGCCGAATTTGCATATTATATAATTTTTTTGTTCTAAAAAGTATTTTCACTGTGAAATACAGACAAGGACAGACTGTCAGGACCTGCGCACTCCGGTACAGCTGTCCGCAATGAGAAAGGAGATAATGATGGAAACGGGTAAAGGAGTCAATACGAAATATATCATCAACAGCGCTATTGTTGTGATTTTAATGTTTTTCTTCCGGTTTATTCCGACTTTCGGAAGCATGACTGCGCTGGGCATGGCAGTCCTTGGAATTTTCCTGGGAGCTCTCTGGGGATGGATCAACTGTGATATGATCTGGCCAAGTATCCTCGCCATCACCATGCTGGGATTCACCTCCCAGTACGAGAATGTCGCCGCCGCGTTTACGGCAGTAATCAGCAACTCCATCCTTCAGCAGATCCTGTGGCTGCTTGTTTTTTCAGCCATTCTCACCGTAACGGGAATCTCTGACCAGCTGGCAAACCGCCTGGTCACTTCAAAAATGTGCAAGGGGCGTCCCTGGGTGCTTTCCGTCGTGATTTACCTGGCTTCCCTGATCTGCTCTTCCTTCGGCGCCGCTTTCGCCGCAATGCTCATCTGCTGGGATTTTATTTACACAATCTGCAAGCAGGTTGGCTACACCAAACATGATACATGGCCGAAGATGATGATCGTCGGCGTTGTATTCGCTTCCTGTGTCGGTACGGTCGGTATGCCCTTCCAGGCGGGCGTCGCCGCTACCTTTGGCTATCTGTCCGCAGCGTCGGAAGGCCTCTATGCAAGCTATAACTATCTTCAGTACCTGATTTTCAGCCTTGTTATGTGTGTGACCTCGACTGCCTTATATTTCCTGCTGTGCAGGCTGATCCTCCGTCCGGATGTATCCAATCTGAAGGAGAGCGTGTCGGTAGGCAATGTTACTGCATTCAGCCAGAGGCAGAAATTTGCGATAGGAGCACTGATTGCGCTGATCGTTCTCACCATCCTTCCCAGCTGCCTTCCGAGCGGGGCTTTCAAGAGTTTCCTGGATCAGATCGGAACAACTGCGTTTGTGCTTCTTATCGTAGGCTTCATCACAGTATTCCGTACCAAAGACGGCAAGCCCATCTTCACCTTTAAGGAACTGGCAAACGCCGGAATCTTCTGGAACATGCTGTTTATGGTAGGCACGGCGATCACGGTCGGCACCGTGCTGGCTACCGGGGATACCGGATTTACCGGCACATTAATGGCTTTATTCACGCCTCTGTTTGCCGGGAAGAGTCCCATTCTCTTCGCCATTGTCATCTGTCTGGTCACGCTTGTCCTTACAAACCTGATCAACAACGCGGTCGCCGGAGCCATCATGGTCCCTGTCATGTACTCTTTCGCGGCCCAGATCGGCGTCAATCCGCTCATGCTCACGGCAGTTATCTGCTTTGTCAGCGATATCGGAATGATGCTTCCGTGCGCCAGTCCTTCCGGCGCCATGCTGTACAGCAACAAGGAATGGCTGGAAACAAAGGACATCGTCAGCTATTCACTGATCGGAATCCTGACCATGGCTATTATTGCCATATGCATCGGCATTCCCTTCGGCACTATCATATTTTCCTGAACCATGAAAGGAGCATTTATATATGAAAATACCTTTTTCTGAAGATGAGTTAAAAAAGGTCGGAAGCTATGGAAGATATTCCCGGCTGAACACTCCGATTACGCCAAAGGAAAATCTCCTTCGAGCAATCCGTCATCAGGATCCGCTGTGGATCCCCCTGAAATCCGATGAGTTGATTTTCTGTCCGCGTATTATTCCGGACAATGTGGCACGTGCCTGGGTCTTTGAACAGAAGCCTCACGAAAACAACACCGGCGGAAAAGATATGTTCGGCATTGAATGGGTATACGTTCCGCAGGTCGACGGCTGCATGGTAAGACCCGGCAGCCCCACTCTGACCGACATCAGCGAGTGGAAAACGGTGCTCCATTTCCCGGATTTCGACTCCTGGGACTGGGAACAGAGCGCTGCGGAAAACGCCGAATATGTGAATACCGACCGCTATCTGGTTACCTGGATTTTCACAGGCCTGTTTGAGCGTCTGATCTCCTTTATGGATTTCGAAAACGCACTTGTCGCTCTGATTGATGAGGACCAGCAGGATGATCTGAAGGACCTGTTCCAGGCTCTGGTGGATATGTACAAGGATCTGTTCTCGCGGCTGAAGAAGTATTTCCATGTGGATGCGGTATTCTTCCACGATGACTGGGGCGGACAGAAATCTCCTTTCTTTTCGGTAGATACCTTCCGCGAAATGATCGCGCCCTACATCAAACAGCTTGTGGATTATTGCCACAGCATTGACCTTGTATTCGACCTTCACAGCTGCGGCAAGATCGAAATGCTGATTCCCGCCATCATCGAATGCGGTGTTGATAAATGGGCGGGACAGCCGCTGAACGACAAAAAAGAGCTGATCAGAAAATATGGGGACAAAATACTGATCGGATCCACGGACACCCTTCACCCGACTCCTGACTCCGCGGTCCCTCCGATGGATGAACTTCAGCACATCGTCTCGGATTATATGGATGAATATGGTTCCAGGCTGCCCGAAAATCCATTTTTCCTGATGAATCATGTCCCGGATGATGACGTGATCGCCGCCTTCTATGCGGAGGGACGGAAGCGTCTTTCCTGAACAGACTGGAGGCTGATATGACAAAACGGGAAAATGCCATGGCAATCTACCGGGGTGAGATTCCGGAATATTATGGGGATTTGATGGATTCCATAAAACTCATTCCCGATCCGCTGCTGGTGAGAAACATGATTCCAAAGGATGGGAAAGAACATCAGGATATCTGGGGAACCAGCTTCGTGTTCCTTCCTGACGCGCCGGGCGCGCATCCCCATGTCACTGCTGAAAACGCGGTGATCAAGGATATCGAGCACTGGGAAGAGCAGCTTCAGATTCCGGACTACAGCGGCTTTGATTTTACACAGGCCAGGGAAGAGGCCGAAAAAATTGACAGAAGCGAATATCTGGTCGGTTTCATGCTCTCCGGCGGACTGTTTGAGAGAAGCCACCATCTGATGGGTATGACAGAGGCACTTATCAATTATCTTGAGTATCCGGATGAGATGAAAGGCCTGCTGCGGGTAATCGCCGACAAAAAAATGGAATATATCCGGATGGTCGCCAGAGAATGTAAGCCGGACATCATCTTCTATCACGATGACTGGGGTGCGAAAAAAAGCTTATTTCTGCCTCCGGCTGTGTGGCGCGACATTATAAAACCGCTGCAGAAAGAGATCGCGGATACGATTCACGAGTGCGGAATGATCTATATGCATCATTCGGACTGTTTCTGCCAGCCGCTGGCGCCTGACATGCTGGATATCGGAATTGACATCTGGCAGGGCGTAATTCCTCAGAATGACATCGTGGAAATTCAGAAAGTCACCGAGGGAAAGCTCGCCATGGTCGGCGGCGTAGACGGTCCCATGCTGGATGTGGAAGGAATTTCAGAAGAGGCAATCCGACAGGAAGTGCGCAGGGCCATCGATACCTACTGTCCTGCGGGAAGATTCTACCCCACCATCGCGAACAGTCGATGCTTCCGGCAATGGAATAATCAGATCTACCGCGATGAGCTGGAAAAATACGGGCATGAATTTGCCCAGAGACAACGCGCAGAAGCGGGTCTGTAATAAAAACCTAAAAAAACGAGAGATGCCTGCTGCATGGCGGCATCTCTCGTCTGTTTTGTGTCAATGTCACACCGCGAGATCGCCCGGGCCGAAACCATAGGGAAACAGCTCCGCCAGCGTACACACCTTATAATGATCCTGATCTATCGCAAGAATAATCTGAAATTCCTCCGGATCGCAGAACTCCATCATGACCTGGCGGCAGACGCCGCAGGGTCCCGCATAATCCTTCGGCACTCCATTCATGCCGCCGACGGCCGCGATCGCGGTAAATTCCCGCTCTCCCTCGCTGACTGCCTTGAAAAATGCCGTGCGCTCGGCGCAGTTTGTCGGCGTGTAGGCCGCGTTTTCAATGTTGCAGCCAGTGTAAACTGTTCCGCTCTTCGCGAGCAGCGCCGCCCCCACCTGAAAGTGCGAGTACGGCGCATAAGCGCGCTGTGCCATATGCAGCGCTGTCGTAATCAGTTCCTTGATCTCATTTTCTTTTAACTGTTTCAAATCACTCTACCCCCTGTTTTACAATCTTCACAACACGGCTTGTACCCAGTCTGTCCGCGCCGAGCCGCAGAAATTCCTCCGCGTCCGCGAGCGAGGCGATGCCGCCCGCCGCCTTGATCTTCACGTCCGGGCCGACATTGGCCGCGAACAGTCGGACGTCGTCAAAGGTCGCCCCGCCCGTCGAAAATCCGGTCGAGGTCTTGATGTAGTCCGCGCCCGCGCGCGTCACCACATGGCAGAGCTCCACCTTCTCCTCGTCCGTCAGAAGGCAGGTCTCGATGATCACCTTCAGGATCTTCTGCCCCGCCGCGGCCTTCAGAGTGCGAATTTCCTGCTCCACGAGATCAAATTTCCGGTCTTTCACCCAGCCGATATTGATCACCATGTCGATCTCATCCGCGCCATTTTCGAGCGCGTCCTTCGCCTCGAATTCCTTGGCCGCCGTCGTCATGTAGCCGTTCGGAAAACCGATGACTGTACAGACCGCCATCCGGTCGCCCACATAATCCTTCGCCTGCCGTACATAGTCGGGCGGAATGCAGACCGACGCCGTGCCGTAGTGCATCGCATCGTCGCAGATCTGCCGGAGCTCCTCCCAGGTCGCGCCCTGCGCGAGCAGCGTGTGATCCACATGTTTTAAAATTTCTCTGACTTCCATTTTTCTATTCTCCTATCATCATATTCCCAGGAACAGCTGCGCAAACTGGAAATAGATCAGCAGCGACAGCGCGTCGACGATCGTCGTGATGAACGGGCTCGCCATAACCGCCGGGTCAAAGCCCAGCTTCTGCGCGAGCAGCGGCAGCGTACAGCCCGTAATCTTCGCCACAAAGACGGTCGCCAGCAGCGTGCAGCAGATCGCCGCAGCCACCAGAACGCTCAGACGGTCAAACAGCATCAGCTTCACAAAATTGACGCAGGCCAGCGTCAGACCGCAGAGCACGGCCACGCGGATTTCCTTCCAGATCACGCGCGGCAGGTCCGACGGCTCCAGTTCCTTCAGGGACAGCGCGCGGATCACGCTCACGGAGGCCTGGCTTCCGGAATTACCGCCTGTATCCATCAGCATCGGGATATAGGCTGTCAGCACCACGTAGGCGGACAGCGCATCCTCAAAGCTCGTGATGATGAAGCCCGTCACCGTCGCGGAAATCATCAGGAGCAGCAGCCAGGGGACACGGTTCTTGTAGAGGTCGGTCACCGGCGTCTTGATGTAAGGCTGATCGGAGGGGCGCATAGCGGCCATGATTTCCATGTCCTCCGTGGCCTCCTTTTTCATGACTTCCAGCACATCGTCGACCGTGATGATGCCGACGAGGTGATTCTCGCCGTCCACAACCGGCAGCGCCATCAGATTGTATTTGTCAAAGATACGCGCCGCTTCCTCCTGGTCCTCCCGGGCCTCGATCGAGATCACATTCTGCTCCATGATCTCCTCGATGCGCGCATTGCCATCAGAAACAATAATGGTGCGGATAGACACCGTACCGATCAGGCGTCCCATGGTATCCGTGATGTAGCAGTCGTTGATCGTCTCCTTGTCGAGGCCGTTGCGGCGGATGCTCACAATCGACTCATCCACGGTCATGAAGGGGCGCAGCCGCACGTACTCCGGCGTCATGATACTGCCGGCTGTATCCTCCTGATATTTCAGAAGCTCATTGATCATCCGGCGCATGTCCGGGTCGGCCTGGCGCAGGATACGCTTTACTACGTTCGCCGGCATGTCGTCGACCAGATCCGCCGCGTCATCCGCGCATAGCTCGTTTACGACCTCTTTGAGCTCGGTATCCGTCAGCGCCTCGATCAGCAGCTGCTGCCGGTCCGGACTCATCTCGGAAAAGGTCTCCGCCGCCTGATCCTGGGACAGAAGCCGGAACAGAATCGGCAGGGTATGCGTTGGTATTTCGTCGAGTATTTCCGCGACGTCGGAAGGGTTCATTGTGTGCAGAATATCTTTGACCGAATTGTACTTTTTGTTTTCTGCCAGCGCGACCAGTGCGCTGTTCAGCACAAGCGGATCGTTCATTGGAATCACTCCCCCTCTCTTTTTCTGTCTTCATCAATGGCTCAGCACTTCATAGCCATCCTCCAGCACGGCCACCGTCACTTCCCACTGCGCCGAGGGCATCCCGTCGGCGGTGTAGACCGTCCAGCCGTTCTTTTCATCTACATAATAATCCGGCGTTCCCATGTTGATCATCGGCTCAATCGTGAAGACCATGCCCGGCACCATGATCTCGCCGCTGCCCTTCGGGGACACGTAACTCACAAAGGGATCCTCATGAAACTGCAGCCCTACACCGTGTCCACCGATATCCTCGACAACCGAATAGCCCTGCCCCAGCGCGTACATGTGTACCGCATGCCCCATGTCGCCGATCGGCTTCCAGGGCTTCACCTCCATCAGTCTGACCTGCACGGCCTCCCGCGTGACCTGCACGAGCCTGCGCTTGTCAGCGCTCACCTCCCCGATACAGAACATCCGGGAAGCGTCGGAAAAATAGCCTTTATAAATCGTGGAGACATCAACGTTAATGATGTCGCCCTCTTTCAGAAATTCTCTTTTATTTGGAATACCGTGACAGATCACATTGTTGCGCGAGGTGCAGACACTCTTCGGGAATCCCTCATAATGGAGCGGCGCGGCGATCCCGCCCAGGCGTTTCGTCTCCTCGCTCACCCAGCGGTCGATCTCGGAGGTGGGAATCCCGGCGCAGATGTGCTCCTGCACGTAGTCCAGCACGGCTGTATTCACTTTTCCGCTCTCGCGGATTCCGTCGATCTGCGCGCGGCTCTTAACCGGCACACCACCGATGCGCCGGATTTTTTTTCTGCTTCTCATATGCGAAACCTGTTCCTCTTCCGTCTCGTTCTCAGACTTGTCATAAAGTCCTTCTCCGCTAACATGCCGCAAAATCCATTATTTATCCTGGATATATTGCTTCAGGAATTCATACATCTCCTGTTCCGTCGGCGGACAGCCCTTCAGGCTGTGCTTAAAATGCGACGTACAGTTTCCGATGCCCAGCTCGCCGCTCTTTCCGCGCCAGCCCTGTCCGATACAGATCTTCTCCGGGAAATCCTTCAGCAATCCGTCCTTATCCAGCATATCCAGCGCAGGCAGAAGGTAGCCGTAGCAGGCGCTGCAGGAGTCCACCTCCTCCGCCAGATCCGAGAGACGCATCACCCTCTCGCGGTCCGGCAGGATCGCCTCATGGAGCGGCGCGTCAAGTTCGCGGATGACCGCCTTTCGCACGTCCGCGCAGCCGACGCCGAGCTTCTCGGCCAGCGTGATATAGGGCACGTCGTCCGGACGATAATCCATCAGGCCGCAGACATAGGCGTCGAGCAGCACCGGATCCGCCGCCGCCATCAGGCGATCCATCTGCGTCGGATTCCCGCCCTCCTCGAAGGTCAGGTCGCCGCAGATGCCGTCCACAAGGATGAAATCCTGATGAATTGCTTTATTCAGATGGGCGATCGGGCGATGCAGCCCCTCTGAATGGAAACGGCGCTTTTCCTTATTCGTGATCAGACCTTTCATATTCTTGAGCGCACAAGTCATCCGTGTCTGGCAATGGCCCTTCATAACCGGCACATTGATCAGGAAATCAACATCCTGCACACATTTGCAGATCTGAATCTTCATTCCTGCGGCGTCCACAGGCACACCCGGCTCCTTCTGGCAGTCGATCAGCTCCACCCCATAATCCGAGGCAAGCTTCCGATAACCGCATACCCGGAAAGCCTCCTGCGTGCGGTCGCCGACCCAGGAGCCTTCCATAATTTTAATCTTCTCATACCTACGATCCTGCAGATATTCGAGAAGCCCTGCAATCACCTCTGTGTGCGTCGTACCGCCGACACTCGCAGGGGCGGCGGATACCAGGTTCGGCTTGATGGCAATCCGTTTCTTCCGATCGCCGATCATCCCGGCCAGATCCGCCTCCTCAAGAATCTGCTTCGTCAGTTCCTTGTACTCTGTTCCATATATGACTAAAATCTCATTTTTCTTCATCTCGTCCAGACCTCCCGCTCTTTATCATAACAGAATTAAACGTAAAATAAAATACCCTGCTCTGACAAAAAAATTGCCGAAGCAGGATATTTCAGAAATCTTTTACTTTGATTTCAGACTTCCGGTTTCGCCACCTCATGGTTTGACCAGGAGTCCGCCTCCGACGCGCCGGAGAAGTCAGCCGACGTGCTGTAAGAATCTACGGTAATGGTGTAAGAGCTCGTGCCCTCCACATAGACCGTGCCATCCGTTCCGACGATTGTCACCGTCTTACCGGAAGCGTCGCTGATTGTGCCCTCCGCGTAGAGGCAGGTCAGGGTACTGTCGCCGGTCACAATCCACTCGGAATCCTCACTGAGATAGATGCTGCAGTAGCCGCTGCCGCCATTACCGGCATAAGTCTCATCATCGATCACGGCGCCGGTCAGCGTGCTGCCGTCCATAATGTAAAAATCCAGCTTGCTGATGCTGTCCCAGATCACGTCGCCCTCCATCTCCTGATCGGAGGCCGTGAAGGAACACTGCGAACCGTTCGCGCCGGAGGTCCCCCAGCCGCGCTCATTATCATTGCCGGTGCACATCAGGAAGAACTCACAGTCGGACGCCGCCGTGATATCCACATCGGAAATGTAGATCTCGCTCTCCGTGTTTGTCGTATAGAAAATACCGCCGTTTTCTGAGGTCAGCGTGCCGCCGATGATCTGCATCGTGCTCGTGCCGACCTCGGAGTCTCCGGACATACTCTGATAGACAATCACGGTCCAGGTCGTATCGTTCTGGTCGAGATCGCTCATATTTCCGGTGATGTCGCAGTCAAAGAGATGGATCGTATTGAGACCCTCCATGCAGATCGCCTCCGAACCGGTCGCTGTGAGTGTGGCGTCGTTCACCGCGATATCCGCTGTGCAGTAGAGCGCCGGGGAACCAACGCCGTTGCTCGTGTAGCTTCCACCGTCGATCACCATCGTACCGCCGCCCCGGTCGCTGCGGATCGCCGCCGCGGACTCTCCGTTTGTCTCCACCGTCAGATCCCAGGCGTACAGTGTGCCGCCGCCCGCTGCATGGACGCCGCCCGAGGTATCCTGCTCTGTCAGAATCGTCGTATCCAGCACATAGGCCGTGCCGTCCCCGTAGGCGAAGACGCCCGCACCGCCCGCCGCGTCCGTCGTGATCGTCGAATCAGAGACCGTCAGCGCTCCGTCCGTCACCAGCATGGCCGCGCCGACACCGTAGAAACTCGAATTGTCGCCACCAGTGCTATCGGAGGAGCTGCGCTCCACCGTCACATCCTCAAAGGTAACCGTCGCGCCATTCGATACCAGAACCGCATTCTCATCTGTACCGGTCGAGGAGAGCGTCTCTCCCTCCACTGTCGCATCTTCTGTGTACTCGTTTGCCGCGTCATAGCTGTCGACGCCGGAGGAACTGCCTCCCATATCGCCGCCCATGCCGCCGTCCATACCCATACCGGCGGAAACAAGAATTTCCGTAATCGCACCGTCTTCATCGAAGGTAATCTGCAGCATGCAGCCCTCTGTGATATCATCAAGACTTCCGGATTCTGTGCTGCCATCCTCGCCTTCTACGACGATCACCGACTCATCGCCGATGGTCAGGATGCCCTGTGCTCCACCGGACATGCCGCCATCCGGTGCTTCTCCACCTTCAGCTCCTTCTCCGGCCTCGCCGTCCGGTCTTTCCGGAGCTTCCCCGTCTCCGCTCTCCGCGTCCGGCACCTCTCCATCCGGCAGATCATCAGGTACTTCGCCATCTGCTCCTTCCGGCAGATCATCGGGTGCTTCGCCGCTTTCCATGTCAGCAGGCGCCTCGCCGTCCATGCCTTCACCCGGCTGGCCGCCTCCCTGACCCCGGCCTCTGCCGTTTCCTCCTTCAGGGACTTCTCCGCCTTCCCCATCCGGCAGATCATCGGGTGCTTCGCCGTCTTCCATATCCGGCGCTTCCCCTTCCTGCATATCCGAAGGAGCCTCACCGTTCATGCCTCCGCCCGGCTGGCCGCCTCCCATACCTCCGCCGCCCATGCCGATGTTCAGCGTCACTTCATTGCCGTCGACGCTCTCTACCGTACCGGTAAGCGTCGTCGAGACCAGCTCTTCCTCCGTACCGTCTGTGTAGGCAAATGTATTTTCCGACGCGACACTCTCCTGGCTCTCCGTCGTATCCGCCGTCTGCGAGCAGCCCGCCGTCGCCAGCATGGCGGCCGACACCATGACAAGACCGCACAACAGCCTGATTTTCCTGTAACGCATTGCTGATCCTCCTCTAAATGTCTTTTTACCCATAAAAATACCCCGCGGTTTCCCCGCGAGGTATCCGACCGGCTTATCATACAGGAGCCGGATGTTGTAAATGTGAAAAATTTATGATAATTCTGTGTCCAGAAATGCCCGCAGCGTCTGCGTGACGCTCGTACACACATGCCCCGCGTGCGAACGCACTTCCGGGGTGGAATGCGCCATCGCGTAGCTGTGCGGCGTGAGCTCCAACATGGAGATATCGTTCTGATTGTCGCCGAAGGCCATGATTTCGTCAGACCGGATCCCCTTTTTCTCAATATACGCCCGAAGGCCGGTACCCTTTCCGGAGCCCTTCATGATCATGTCGAACCAGTCGTTTCCTGCACAGAGGAAATCGGCCAGCGTCCCGTATTTCTCCTCCATAAAGGATCGGATACTCTCTATATTCTGTGGGAAATCATAGACGTACATCGCGATCTTCACGATCGTGTCGTCGATCTCGCTGAAATTCTGAAAAACACGGGTCTCATTTTTCAGAACATGAGTGATCTGATTCTCATACCAGGGCGTCCTCGGCTGAATATAGCAGGCCTTCACGCCGGAGAGCATGATATCCGTACAGGGGAAACGCATGATATCTTCTGCAACCTCACTCACCAGCTCACGCGGCAGCTTCTGCGCGTACTGAATCGTCCCATGCTCCATGACCAGCGCGCCGTTCTCACAGACGAAGCCGATCCGGTCCTGATACTCCTCAAATACCCGCCGCATATTGGCATACTGCCGCCCGCTCGCCGCGCAGAACTCATATCCCCGCTCCAACAGCTCGCCCAGCACGTCCATAAACCCGTCTTCCATCTCCTGCGTTCCCTCCGGAATCAGTGTCCCGTCCAGGTCGCTCGCAATCATTTTTATCATTCGATCGTCCCTCTCATCTTTCCGCTTCCCTGAGCATATTTTCCTGTTCTTCGGTTAATTTTTCCTGATTTTACTCACAGGAAAAGGGAGTATACCACTTTCCGGAAATAATATACTCCCTTTCGATCATCCAAATCAAAATCTGAGAACAATATTCTGTTTATTCGCCCTCTTTGCTTTTTTAAAACTTCTACCAGCAGAATTTATTTCCTGTAGCATGCGCTCTTTTTCCCGCTCAATCTCGGAAACAGACATTTTTTTGTATTCCTCAGGTATAAGTAGATTATCATTTTCATACGCCATCATGATCTGTCACCTCCCTGAAATCAATATCAAAATTCTTTTGTAATTCATACAATGCCATCAGTTGTGATTCGTTTTCATTATATCCATTTTTCAGATAACCTTCAACCACCAATTTGTAATAATCAGCTTGAAGCATCTCATTTGCGGAATAAAGATATACTTTTCCATCATGACATACGATGATCCCACCCGCATATCCATGAATGTAATTAGATAACAAATCATCAATACTGGGAGGAAAACTATCTGGATGGTTATGGATTGTAAGTAAATTTCCGTACAGTTCTACCGCCCGTCTGGTCGCTGAAGAATACTCAATTATCTTTTCTTTCTTCATAGTGACTTCTCTTGCAACCACACATAACGTATCGAGATCAATCCAATACATATCTTCAAACAGTGTTCCGGAACGGTGATTCAGAATATCTTTTGCAGAAGATTGATTTCAAAATTTGTTTTTCTTTTACAACAGGAATAGGATAACTTCCGCCAAAAACGCAAACGGCGCAATCGCTACCCCTTCTTCCTGCTCCCGCCCGCCGCGCCGCTGCGCGATCAGCCCCCACACCAGCGCGCCCGCCATCGCAAGGAACAGCACCATCAGCGCCGCCTCCGCGCCCAGATAAAAGCCGATCACGGCGAAGAGCTTCACGTCCCCCGCGCCGATACCGCTGTGAAGGAATAGATAAAGGGAAAAAAGAAGACCGCCCAGGGTCGCCATACCGGCGAGTGAGACGATAAGACTACCGAAGCCGCAGATCAGCAGCAGAATCCTTGCAATGAACAGAGCGAGGAGCAGGCCATTGGGGATTCTCCTGCTCCTCCCATCCATCCACGCCGCGGCCGCAAGACCTGCGAGCAGAATGATTTCATTGATCATATACTTACATACACTAATTCTTAAAGCTGTGAATCGGCGCCGGGATGCGTCCTTTCCGGTTCACAAAATCGTCGCAGGAGAAGCGGCTGACCGGCATGATTGGCGCGTAACCGAGCAGACCGCCGAACTCCACCGTCTCCCCCACGCCCTTGCCGACGACCGGAATCAGGCGCACGGCAGTGGTCTTCTGGTTCACCATGCCGATCGCCATCTCGTCCGCGATGATGCCGGAAATCGTCGTCGCCTTCGTATCGCCCGGGATCGCGATCATGTCGAGGCCGACCGAGCAGACGCAGGTCATCGCTTCTAATTTTTCAAGACATAACGCCCCAGCCTGCACTGCGTCGATCATGCCCTGATCCTCGCTGACCGGGATGAACGCGCCGCTCAAGCCCCCCACATAGGAGGAAGCCATGACGCCGCCCTTCTTCACCTGATCGTTCAGCAGGGCAAGCGCCGCCGTCGTGCCGGGCGCGCCTGCATATTCGACACCGATCTCATGCAGAATGTCCGCGACACTGTCGCCGACCGCCGGCGTCGGGGCGAGTGACAGATCAATAATGCCAAAGGGAATGCCCATCCTCCGGGACGCCTCCTGCGCCACGAGCTGCCCCACGCGCGTCACTTTGAAGGCCGTCTTTTTGATTGTCTCACAGAGCACTTCAAAACTCTCGCCGCGCACGCTCTCGAGCGCTGTCTTCACAACACCAGGTCCGCTGACGCCCACGTTGATGACCGCGTCGCCCTCCGTGACGCCGTGGAAAGCCCCCGCCATAAAGGGATTGTCGTCCGGCGCGTTGCAGAACACCACGAGCTTGGCGCAGCCGATGGAATCCTGCTCCTTTGTGAGCTCCGCCGTCTCCCTGATGATCTCTCCCATAAGACGCACCGCGTCCATATCGATGCCGGTCTTTGTCGAGCCGACGTTGACCGAGCTGCACACGCACTCCGTCTCAGCCATAGCGCGCGGAATCGCACGCATCAAAAGCTCATCGCTCTTCGTAATGCCCTTCGAGACGAGTGCGGAAAAGCCGCCGAGAAAATTGACGCCGACCTCCTTCGCCGCCAGGTCGAGCACCTTCGCGATCTCCACATAGTCGTCCGGCGTATGGCAGGCCGCGCCGCCCACGAGCGCGATCGGCGTGACGGAGATGCGCTTGTTGACGATCGGAATCCCGTACTGCGCCTCAATCGCCTTTCCGGTGGCTACGAGATCCCGCGCCGTCACCGTAATTTTTTCATAGATATTCTTCTTCAGAATCTCCAGATCCGCGTCGATGCAGTCCAGCAGGCTGATGCCCAGCGTGATCGTGCGCACGTCGAGATTCTCCTGATCGATCATTTTGTTTGTCTCGATCACTTCGCTGATATTAATCATAGTCTGTTCCATATGCTGTCCCTCTCCTTCAGATCCGGTGCATCATGTTAAAAATGTCCTCGTGCTGGCAGCGAATGACGACGCCAATCTCCTGTCCGAGCGCACCCAGATCGCCGGACATCTCCGTAACGTCCCCGGCTTCCGCCGCGTCCACGATCATCATCATATTGAAATAACCGTCCACGATCGTCTGGGAAATATTGAGAATGTTGACCTGATGCTCCGCCAGGTAGGTGCAGACCTTCGCGATGATTCCTACGGTATCGTGTCCCACGACCGTGATGATAAATCTGTTTTGCATAACCTTATTTCCTCCTTAGAACTCACATAGATGGGAACGTTCGTCCCGCTTTGCCACCTCGATATCGAAATCGCCGGGGCTGTAATCTGTCGGGCCAAGCTGGATCTCCAGCTTCACTGTCTCATAAGCCAGCTCCTCGTAATTATTCTCCTTACTCAGATGCCCGAGATAAATCTTTTTCATATCGTCATGCAGCACGCGGCACAGGAGCTCTCCCGCGCTCTCGTTCGAGAGATGCCCGCGTTCCCCGAGGATGCGCTGCTTGAGCGGGTAAGGATAGCGCCCGACCTCGAGCATCCGCACATCATGATTTGCCTCAAGGAGCAGTACGTCCAGTCCTTGTAAATGCTGCACGATATAGTCGTCGTAGACGCCCATATCCGTCGCGACCGCAGCCTGCTTTCCGCCGCAGCAGAAATGATAGGCCACCGGCTCCGCCGCGTCGTGGGAAATCGTGAAAGGCTGCGCCTCAATATCACCGATCGTGAAGCTCTCATCCGCGCACACCACATGATAGAGTCCCTCGTCGACCAACCCTAAGCTCGCCGTCGCCTTCATCCGCCCGATCGTCCCCGCCGTCGCGTAGATCGGGAAACCATATTTTCTCGCCAGCACGCCGACGCCCTTGATATGGTCCACGTGTTCATGCGTGATCAGAAGTCCGTCAATGTCCTGCCCGGTGAGCTCCAGCTCATGCAGGCTCTCCTCGATCCGCTTCGCACTGACGCCCGCGTCTACCAGCAGCTGCGTCCGCTCGCTTCCTATGTAAATGCAGTTGCCGCTGCTTCCGCTGGCTATGCTGCAAAATCTCATCTTCTGTCCATCCCTCTTCGTCAGACTGCATGGGCAGCCATTCCAGGTGCTGTCTTTTTTTGAATCTTCCAGTTCTTCCGCCTTATGTCCGCCGCAGTGCCATGTCGACCTGACGCTGCGTCTCCCAGACGCTGCCGTTATTATCAATCACGCGGTCACAACACGCCAGGAACTCCTCATGCGTCCGCTGGCTGCGCAGCAGCGCGTCGATGCGTTCCTCGCTGTAGCCGCGGCTTCCGCGCAGTCTCTGTCGCCGATTCTCTTCTTTTGTATAGATATACCAGGTCTCGTCGCAGAAGGCCTCGTAGTGCTCCTCCAGAAACAGGGCTGCCTCGACGACCGCAAGCGTCTCGCCCTTCTGCTCCGCCTCGTGAAGCCGCCGTAAGATCTCTTCCTTCACGGCCGGATGAATGATACTGTTCAGAAGCAGCCGTTTCTCCTCATCCGCGAAGACAATATTTCCGAGCGCTCTCCGGTCGATCTTCCCATCCGGACTCACGATATCATGTCCAAACGCCACAAGCACCGATTCATAGGCGATCGCTCCCGGCTCCATGACCTCATGCCCTACCCGGTCCGCCTCGATCCGCAGCGCGCCATAGTGCTCCTCCAGGTAATCGAGCACCGCGCTCTTTCCGGCGCCGACGCCGCCGGTTACTCCGATGATTCTCATCTACTTCGCCTCATACCAGTTCGCTCCGCGGTGCAGGTCGATCTCCAGCTCTACCTTTAAGGTAGCCGCCTGCTGCATCTCCTCGCGCAGAATCCGCTCGACCTGATCCGCCTCCTCGTAAGGCGACTCGATCAGCAGTTCATCGTGCACCTGCAAGATCAGCCGCGCCTTCAGTCCTTCCCGCTCCAGCCGCTCGTGCACGCGGTTCATCGCAATCTTGATAATATCCGCCGCGGTGCCCTGAATCGGGGAGTTCATCGCGACGCGCTCGCCGAAGGAGCGCTGCGCGAAATTCGAGGATTTCAACTCCGGGATCGGTCTGCGCCTGCCGTACAGCGTCGTCACATAGCCCTGCTCCTTCGCGCTCTGCACGAGTCCATTCAGGAAGGTCTTGATACCCGGATAGGTCTCAAAATAACGGTCAATGTACTGCTTCGCCTCCTTCGTCGAGATACTCAGATCCTGCGAGAGTCCGAAGGAACTGATCCCGTAAACAATACCGAAGTTAACTGCCTTCGCGTTCCTGCGCTGCAGCGGCGTCACCTCATCGAGCGGTACATGAAAAACTTGCGAGGCCGTGATGCGATGAATATCCTCCGCCTGACGGTAGGCCTCAATCAGCTTCTCATCGCCCGACATATGCGCCAGCACGCGCAGCTCGATCTGCGAATAGTCCGCGTCGATAAAGACGCAGCCGTCCTTCGGGATAAAGACCTTGCGGATCAGTCGTCCCAGCTCCATCCGCACCGGAATATTCTGCAGATTCGGCTCTGTGCTGCTGATGCGGCCCGTTGCCGTGATCGTCTGGTTGAAGCTCGAGTGAATCCGCCCGTCCGCCGCGATGCAGGCGGCGAGGCCGTCCGCATAGGTCGATTTCAGCTTCGTGAGCTGACGGTACTCCAGCACGTCGCGCACGATCTGATGATCCGGCGCGAGCTTGTCGAGCACATCCGCCGAGGTGGAATAGCCGGTCTTCGTCTTTTTCCCGCCCTTCATGCCGAGCTTCTCAAATAAAATCACGCCCAGCTGCTTCGGGGAATTGATATTGAAAACTTCTCCCGCCGCCTCATGGATCTGATGCTCCAGCTCCTCGATGCGGCCCACAAGAGCGTCGCCGTACTCCTTCAGCTCGCGCTCGTTGACGCGCATGCCCTCGCGCTCCATATCGTAGAGCGTGAAGACGAGCGGCATCTCGATCTCGTCAAAAAGCCTGCGCATACCTGTCTCTTCCAGCTTTTCCTCAAGCTCCCCAAGCTTTCGCAGCATGGTGAGCGCCGCGTAAGGCTTTCCGATATCCGCGTGCGCATAGCTGCTCATCAGCGGATTGATCAGATAGGCCGCGATTTCAATATCAAAGAGATGCTCACGGTGAGAAGGCCGCACATAAGCCAGAATTTTCTTCACATCGGAAGCCGCGCAGAGCGGCACCCGCTCCACGATGCGCCCGAGTCGGTCGAGGAGGTATTCCTCCGTCAAAAAGCCCTCCGCCGCCACACAGTACACTTCATCTTCCGACAGCGCGAGGGAGATGCTCATCGGCTCCCCTGCACAGATCTCAAAGGCGATGCGCTCCCGCTTCTCCGCCTCTGCGAACAGATTCTCCGCCTCCGCGAAATCCGTGACAGACTTTGCCTCCGGCTCCGCTGCCGATACCGCCTCTGTCGTCTCGAAGCGGGCGAGCAGCTTTTTGAAATTCAGCTTTTTGCAGATCTCGTAAGCTTCCGCCGTATATAAATTTCCGATACGGGCGGCGTCGAAGTCCAGCTCAAGCGGCGCGTTCACGCAGATCGTCGCCAGCTCCTTGCTCATCACCGCCATATCGTAGTGATTTTTCAGCGCTTCCTTCGCGCGGTTCGGCTTAATCTCCTCCACATGCGCGTAGGCGTTCTCGATCGAGCCGTAGGTCACGACCAGGCTGGTCGCGGTCTTCTCGCCGATGCCCGGCACGCCGGGAATATTGTCGGAGGCGTCGCCCATCAGAGCTTTGAGCTCGATAATCTGCGGCGGTGTCACCTGATAGGCGCTCAGCACGTCCTTCGCGTAGAAATTGTCGACCTCGGTCACGCCGCGCCTCGTCCGCGGCATGCGGATCAGCACCCGCTCCGTGGCAAGCTGCAGAAGGTCGCGGTCACCCGATACAATGACTGCATCAATACCGCGCTCCTCGGCAAGCCGCGCCGCTGTCCCCAGAAGATCGTCCGCCTCGTAGCCCTCCTGCATGAGCAGCGGAATCCCCATGGCCGTCAGCAATTCCTTCAGCACCGGGATCTGCTCCCGCAGCTCCTCCGGCATCGGCTTACGCGTACCCTTATAAGCCTCATACTTCTTATGACGGAAGGTCGGCGCATGCAGGTCAAAGGCCACAGCCAGATACTCCGGCTGCTCCTCGTCAAGGATGCGGAACATAATATTCAGAAATCCGAAGATTCCGTTGGTGTGCAGGCCTTCCTGGTTCGTCAGATCCGGCACGCCGTAGAAGGCGCGATGGATCATACTGTGCCCGTCGATCAGTACGATCTTTTCACTCATTCAGAACAATCCTCTCATAATCAGGAAAAACAACGCTGCCGTCGCGGCTATTTTCAGCAAAAAGGAATAGACATGCCAGAAACGAACATCCAGCACGTCCTCCTCCGATGTCTTCAGAGAGTCCTCGACGAGCGTCCGGTAGTCCACCTTCGTCTCGTCCCCGTCCAGCTGCCGGATGCCCGCGAAGACGCTGGAGTAAACCTCCAGCTCATCGTAGCACTCCGGGCAATGCCGCACGTGGCGAACGAATTCGCCCTCCTCCCGCTCATCCAGGTCCCCGTTAATATAGGGCACCAGCAGGCGCTGCACCTGTTTACAGTTCATCTGATCACTCCTCGAACATTACGCTCCGAGCTGACTCTCCAGCGTCCGCGCCGCTTCCGCGATCGCCTCATCGACGCCCGCCGGATTCTTGCCGCCGGCCTGCGCCATACCCGGGCGTCCGCCGCCGCCCCCGCCGACCTTCGCGGCGATGGCCTTGATGAGATTGCCCGCGTGCGCGCCCTTCTTCTGCGCGCCCTCGGTCGCGGTCGCCATCAGGCTGACCTTGCCCTCGTTCACCGCGGCAAGCACGACAACGCCCTCGCCGAGCTTCTCTTTGAGCTGATCGCCGAGCTCGCGAAGGCCGTTCATATCGACACCCTCAAGCTTCGCGGCCAGCAGCTTCACGCCGCCGATCTCCTTCACCTGATCCATCACGTCACCGAGCGCATCCTTCGCCGCGCGGCTCTTCAGCGACTCGTTCTCGCTCTGCAGCGCCTTAATCTCGGCATAGAGATGGCCGATCTTCTCCGTCACGCCGGAGGGCGTCGTCTTCAGAAGATGCGCCGCCTTCTGCAGCTCCGCCTCCTGCTCCTTATAATAGTCGAACACGCCCTGTCCGGTCAGCGCCTCGATCCGGCGCACGCCCGCGGCAATGCCGGACTCCGACACGATCTTGAAGGCCGTGATCACGCCCGTGTTCGCGACATGCGTGCCGCCGCAGAGCTCCTTCGAGAAGTCGCCCATCGACACCACACGAACCTCGTCGGAATACTTCTCCCCGAAGAGCGCCATCGCGCCGGTCTTCTTCGCTTCCTCGATATTCATAATCTGCGTCGTCACGGGGAGCGACGCACGAATCTCCTCATTGACAATACGCTCCGTCTCGGCCAGCTCTTCCGCCGTCATCTGCTGAAAATGTGCAAAGTCAAAACGTAGACGGTCCGGCGTCACGAGGGAGCCCTTCTGCTCAACATGATTGCCAAGCACGATTTTCAGCGCCTTCTGCAGAAGATGCGTCGCGCTGTGGTTCTTACAGGTATCTGCACGGCCTGACTCGTCGACGCTCAAAGTCACGACATCGCCAACCTTGATCATGCCCTTCGTCATATGGCCCACGTGGCCGTATTTGCCGCCGAGCAGCTTGATCGTATCCTCGACCACAAACTCCCCGTCGCCGACCGTAATCACGCCCTTGTCGCCCTGCTGGCCGCCCATTGTCGCGTAGAACGGCGTCTGCTCCACGAAGATGGTGCCCCGCTCGCCGTCCGTCAGCGCCTCGACAAGCTCGTTCTCTGTCGTCAGCACCGTCACCTTCGACTGCTCCGTCAGCCTGTCGTAGCCGACAAACTCCGTCGTCACGGAGGCGTCGATCTCATCATAAACCGTCGCGTCCGCGCCCATATAGTTCGTCACCGCACGCGCGGAGCGGGCCTTATTTCTCTGCTCTTCCATGCAGGCCTTAAAGCCTTCCTCGTCGATCGCGTAGCCCTTCTCCTCCAGGATCTCGCTCGTGAGATCGAGCGGGAAACCGTAGGTATCGTAGAGCTTGAAGGCGTTCGCGCCGCAGAGCGTCGTCTCGCCCGCGGCCTTCATCTCCTCCTCCATCTGCGCGAGGATGCTCAGGCCCTGGTCGATCGTCTTATTGAACTTATCCTCCTCCTGCGTCAGCACCTTGAAGATAAATTCCTTCTTCTCATCCAGCTCCGGATAGCCGTCCTTCGAGCCCTCGATAACCGTCTCGGACAGCTTCGCGAGGAATTTTCCGTCCACGCCGAGCAGCCTGCCGTGGCGGGCAGCCCTGCGAATCAGGCGGCGCAGCACGTAGCCGCGGCCCTCGTTCGTCGGCATGATACCGTCAGAGATCATGAAGGTCGCCGAGCGGATATGGTCTGTGATCAGGCGAATCGAGACGTCCTTCTCCTCCGAATCGTGATAAGCGCAGTGCGCGAACTCGCAGACCTTGTCCCGCAGCGCACGGATCGTGTCCACATCAAAAATCGAATCCACATCCTGCACGACCGAGGCAAGGCGCTCCAGTCCCATGCCGGTGTCGATATTCTTCTGCTCCAGCTCGGTGTAGTGATTATTTCCATCATTATCAAACTGCGTGAAAACGTCGTTCCAGATCTCCATGTAGCGGTCGCAGTCGCAGCCGACCGTGCAGCCCGGCTTGCCGCAGCCGTACTTCTCGCCGCGGTCATAATAGACCTCCGAGCAGGGGCCGCAGGGACCCGCGCCGTGCTCCCAGAAGTTGTCCTCCTTGCCGAAGCGGAAAATTCGCTCCGCCGGAATGCCGATCTTCTTATTCCAGATCTCAAAGGCCTCGTCGTCGTCCTGATAGACCGACGGATACAGCCGGTTCGGGTCAAGTCCCACCACGTCCGTCAGGAACTCCCAGGTCCACTCGATCGCTTCTTCTTTAAAGTAATCTCCGAAGGAAAAATTGCCCAGCATTTCGAAAAAAGTGCCGTGGCGCGCCGTCTTGCCGACATTCTCGATGTCGCCGGTGCGGATGCACTTCTGGCAGGTCGTCACGCGCTTCCGCGGCGGGATCTCCGCCCCCGTGAAGTAAGGCTTCAGCGGCGCCATGCCGGAATTGATCAGCAAAAGGCTCTTATCATTATGAGGCACCAGCGAGAAACTGTTCATCCGAAGATGCCCCTTGCTCTCAAAATACTCCAGAAACATTCTCCGCAGTTCGTTTACACCGTATTTTTCCACTTTCTTTTCCTCCAATCTATTGCACAGCATAAAAAATACCGCGCAAAACCGCAGCCTCAGGCGGCGGTTTACATACTCCTATGAATCATAGCACACGATTCCATGGACTGCAAATCTTTTTTACGAGGTTTCCAGGGGACTCCCAGACTTTTTCCTTTGACAAACATCTGACTCTGTACTAGAATAGATGCATCCAGTAAATCGACATCGGCGCTTCGCCGATGATTTCCCAGATGAAACTTTTCATACAACCCGCCTGCATTTTCCGGGCTGTAAGCCATTTTGCGTATTTTTCTGAAATATCGCATTTCCGTCTTGCGAAATACAACGCAAGGAATGTATAATGGAGGTACAAAATTGAGCAAAAAAAGAAACACACGCAGGAAACCCTTACGCGAACAGAACCTGATGGACGACTTCCTCTTCGATGTGACGACCGAAAATCTCGAGGCCTGCAAGATTATCCTTGAGCTCTCCCTCGGCATCCGGATCCGCGAGATTCGATGGAAAGGAAACCAGAAGGTCATCCACAACCTGCCCGGAAGACGCGGCATCCGCCTCGATTTCTATGTGATCGACGACCAGGGGCGCATTTACGACGTCGAAATGCAAAAGCGCAACCGGGGCAACATTCCAAAGAGAACGCGCTTCTATCAGGCAATCGTGGACGCACCGCTTCTGAAGAGTGGCGAACAGAGCTTTGACCGGCTGAACCGAACCTATATCGTCGTGATCTGCGGCTTTGATCTGTTCGGCCTCGGGAAATACCGCTATACCTTCGAAAACCGCTGCCTCGAAGCGCTGGATCTGCCGATCGGGGACGAGTGTACGAAAATTATCCTGAACACAAAGGGAACAAATGACGCCGAGGTAGATCCGGCTCTGGTGGATTTCCTGCACTATGTAGAAAAAAGCACGCCGGATAATGTGCCGGAGGAATGTGATGATCGATTAAAGCGTTTACAGCGGATCATCGATGAAATCAAGGACAGGGAACAGGTGGAGGTGGGACTTATGACGATGGAGGAGCGCGACCGGCAGATCCGGGAAGATGGAAAATTGCTGCAACTGATTGAGCAAGTCTGCAAAAAGCTTTCCAAGGGAAAATCCCTGGAACAAATTGCGGACGAGCTTGAAGAAGAACCGGCGAAAATCCAGCAGATCTGTGACGCCGCCGCTGATTTCGCCCCAAATTATGACACACTGAAAATTCTGGATATATTACTGGACGAATGGGAATGGGAATGATGCGTTGTGAAGGGGACAGGCCTCCTAAAGGCTGTCCCCCTTTTCGTATCCCGTAATATGAAATATGTCTATCTCTCCCGCTCGATCAGCTTCCAGGTCGCGTCCACGAGATGCCGGAACTGCGGATCCTCGAGCTGCGGGCAGATCATGCTCTGGCGCGAACTGTTCACGTCCTCGCCGGAGATCTCGGTCATGCCGTACTTACGGCAGAGACCCTGCAGGCGCGTCATCTGCTCCCGGGTATTGCGGGCGGGCATGTAGGTCACACCGTGTACACCCTCCTCCCTCAGCATCTCAAAGAGCTCGTCCAGAAAGTCGTCCTCGAACTTCGCAGCCTTCTTGTCTCCGGTCACGGAACTCGTTACATCACCGAGGTAGGCATAGCAGAGAATCGCGCCGACCTCGTCTGCAAGCTTCACCAGATCGGCGAAGGGCATACACTCGTCGGTGGCTGGAATGTAGATCTTCTCCACCAGCTCCGCCTTCATGACGCCGAGCAGATCGTAGACAAAATGCGGATTCTGCGGGTCGGAAAGCTGCCCCTTCTGCTTTTCGGAGAGCGCGATGCCGAGCTTCTGCTCCACGAAAGCCGCGCAGTTCTCCTTTCCGGCCTTCGTGATCACCTTCTCGCTCAGCGCGCAGAGCAGATGCCGCTCCGTGACGGAACCGCCGTTTGCATACTGCGAAATCGGAAGCACATCCTTATCAAAATCAAGCGTGATTCCATAGGGCTCCATCAATGCGTTGATATTGTCGACCATCGCACGGTTGCGGATATTGCGCTTCTCGCGCAGCGGCGCAAAGGCCTCGCTTAAGCGGGCAAAGCCCGCCGCCGGAACACTGTGGATCGCCATGTAGGCGATGCCCGCCTGATCCGGATTGTTCAGCTTTCTTCCGGCCATCCGCGTGCCTGCAAGGCTCGCGCGGCACTCCATGCCGCAGGTCGTCCCGATTCCCGCGATCTTACCGGCCCGGCGAAACTCCTCCGCCCCGGAGATCGTGTCGTGATCCATGATACCCGCAGTCTGAAGCCCCTCGTCCCGCGCGCAGTAGACTGCTGCCGTCGGGGAATAGGGCGAGAAGGAGTAAATCGTGTGAATGTGGTTGTTGGCAAACTGCGGCTTTACCTCGGGCTTCTGCTTTTCCTCCGAGAGAAGCTTTTCCAGATTCTTCAGGCGCTCTTCCGGATCCGCCGCATTCAGCAGCTTCAGAACTTCCTGCCGTTCTTCAAACCTGTCCATGGAACCCTCCTAGCTCAGCATCGTCTGGCCGCCGGTCACCGGGATCGCCTGGCCGGTCTCATACTCCTGCTCCACACAGTAGAACAGCGCCTTCGAGACGTCCACCGGCGTGCAGCCCCTCCTGATCGGAGACTTGGACAGATAATAGTCCTTTACATCCTGCACGGTCTTCGCGCCCGGCACCTTTCCGTTGTTGAGATACTGCACAAAGAGTCCCTTCTCCGGATCGGACCACAGCGGACCGTCGTAGAAATTGCCCGGGCAGATCGCGTTGACCTTGATCTTCGAGTCCACAAGCTCCAGCGCAAAGCTCTGCGTCAGGCCGATGCCGCCGAATTTGCCGCCCGCGTAGGCGCTGTTGTTCTTCGAGCCTTCCAGACCGGACTTGGAGTTGATCTGGATGATGTCGAACCAGATCTCCGGGTCCGCCTCATGCTGTGCCTTCATGATCGCGGAAGCCGCACGCGCCGCGTTGAAGAAACCGATATAATTGACCTTCGTCACAAACGCAAACTCCTCCGGCTTGATCGCCTCCAGGCTGCCCGCCTTGAGAACGCCCGCGTTGGATACAAAAATATCGAGGCCGCCGAAACGCTCCACCGCGCTGCAGACCATATCCTCCATCGACTGCGCGTCGGAGACGTCAACCTTCAGGCCGATCGCGCGCTCGCCGAGTCCTTTCGCCGACTCGACCGCCAGAGCCTCATTTAAGTCCGCCAGGACGATACTCGCGCCCTCGCGGTACATCTCCGTCGCGATGCCGAGGCCGAAGCCCTGCGCGCCGCCGGTGACGATCGCGATCTTCCCCGCCAGGCGTCCGGTCGTCGCCGGGCGATTGTGAATGTTTTTCTTTGCGTACTCTTTTGCTTCTGCTAAATTCATACTGCTCTCTCCTCCTGCTCCATCGTTCGGCTTCCTGCCGACAGATTTGTTCTTTCCAAAGTATAACACAATCCTAATCTAAATGAAATACCATCCTCAAATCTGTTGAGACAGGACTGTTGTCCGGATTGGTTTCCATAATATCCGCCATGAAATCCCACCATTTCCGGTTGATCGATGTATCCGCCGACCGCGCCCAGAGCTCCTCGTCCTCGATCTCGATACAGCCGAACAGCGTCAGAGTCTCCCTGTCCAGAAAAATGGAATAATTCCTTCCGCCATGTTCATGTATCATATCCTGCATCTCGGGCCAGAGCTCGTTATGCCTCTTCTCGTACTCTGCCTCCATTCCCGGATACAGCTTCATTTTAAAACCCTTGATCACGTGATATCCTTCTCCCCTCTTTTACCTTTCTCTACATGACGAAACGGGGCCAGACGGCCCCGTCCCGTGAAATACCTGCTTATAGGATCAGTAGAGCTCCGCGTACTCGGAAACGTTCTCCGGTGTGAACTCAAGCGGAAGACCAAGAACGATCTCGGTACCGCCGTCATCCGCCTCAGTGATCGTGTACTCGCCAAGGTCGCCGGCCGTGAAGGTCTCGCCAAGAGCTCCGGTGATCTCACCGTTTACCAGCGCCATCGTCGCATACGCGCTCAGGCTTCCAAGACCTTCCATATCCCACAGATAGAAGTACGGGCAGCTGTAGTCGTCGCCGTCGCCGGTGTAGGCTTCCATCTCAGACGGAAGTCCAAGACCGGTCAGCTTGCAGCTGGAGCCATTGTCCTGCAGATACTTCGCAGCCGCCGCGATACCAACGGTCGTCGGCGCGCAGATAACCTTCAGATCCGGATAGTTCTGAAGCAGAGCCTCGGTCTGATCGGTGGATTTCTGAGCCTCATCATCGCCATAAGCGATTTCTACGAGTTCAAGATCTGCATAGGTATCGTCGTTCGCAATGATCTCTTCCATCGCCTCGATCCAGGCGTTCTGGTTGGAAGCCTGAGAGGTAGCGGAGAGGATCGCCCACTGGCCTTCGCCGCCCGCGATATCATACACCGCGTCTACCAGCGCCTGCGCAACCGCGGTCGTTCCGGCCTGGTTCACGAAAATCTGACGGCTGTCCGCATTCGGAGCAGAATCAAAGCTCGATACGGCGATTCCCGCATCCATAGCCTCTTCCAGCTTCGCCTGCAGCGCGTTCGTATCGTTCGCGGACAGGCAGATTGCGTCGTAATCCTGGGAAATCAGGTTGTCAAGTACCTTGATCTGTGCGTCCGCAGTGGCCTCCTCTGGATACACCACGTCCACGGTGCCGCCCTCAGCCTCTACCGTCGAGACAAAGGTCGCAGCCGCGATCTCAAAGAACGCGTTTCCGGCAGACTTGCCGACCAGGGCAATCTTCTGTCCCGCGTAGGAACCGGTCGCCTCAGCCTCCTCGGTTTCCTCAGCCTCTTCCGTCTCCTCGGTTTCCTCAGCCTCTTCGGCCTCCTCCGTCTCGGTGCTCGTTGATGTGCTGGACGAGCTGCCACAGCCCGCCAGCAGGGTTGCCGCCATTGCTACGCAAAGAAGCGCACTGATGACTTTTCTCTTCATAATGAAGTCCTCCTATAAAAATTTTTTATTTTGCATCCACGCATCCTTACAGAGCGCGGTATACAACAGATTAAAATATGTACGCTCAGCCTTTTTTCAGGGACTGCTTCGCGTTTTTAATAAGATTCGGCAGGCCGACCGTACAGATCAGCAGAAGGCCGATAATCAGCAGGATGACCTGCGCGTTCACGTTTCGCTGTCCCAGGCCGACCCGCAGGCAAACGATAATAAATGCGGAGATCACACCTCCGGCGATATTTCCTTTTCCACCTGTCGACATGATGCCGCCGAACACTGCCATCGCGATCGCGTCCATCTCGAAATTCTCGCCGGTCGTCGTGTTCGCACCGTAGGAATTGGAGATCAGGAACATCGCGCACAGGCCGCAGAGCGTTCCCATCACCGTATAGATGATAAAGCGTACCTTCTGTACATTGATGCCGGAATAGTACGCGGTCAGCCGGTTCGTCCCGATCGCGTAGACGCTGCGCCCGAAGGTGCTCTTTCCGAGAATCACCGCAAAGATTACCGCGAGGATCAGCACCAGGAACAGGATGTACGGCACCTGGCCGACCTTTCCGGCGATCGCGCGGAAACCGTCCGTATTGGTCACGGACACGGAACCGCCGCTTCCGAGTACAATCTCCGCAATACCGCGGAAGATGATCTGCGTCGAGAGCGTCACGATCATGGGCGGCAGCTCCTGAAAATTCGTCAGAATCAGCGCATTGACGATACCGCAGCAGGTTCCCACAAGAAGAGCAATCAGGAACACCGCCGGGAACGGAACGCCCGCGTTTGACACCAGGCAGGCCAGCGTGGCGGAGAGGCACACGATAGAGCCCACGGAGATGTCGATCTCTCCCATCACCAGGATGAAGGCCATGCCGAGCATCAGAAATACTTCCGCCAGATAGACCGGCATCTGCCGCAGCAGACTGCTCGCGTTATAGAACTCCGAAAAGATCGAGCAGAAAATGTTGATCGCGATCAGCAGGAGAACAAGGATTCCCTCCCAGCTGAAAATCATCTTTTTCACCGGGCTTTCCGGTATATTATTGATACTTCTTCCAGATTTTCCGGCCATGATTACATCTCCCTCCCTTTCAGTGCGTTCCTGTCAGAAATACGCTGCAGGATGATGTTGACGACTACCACTACCAGAATCAAAACGCCCTTGAAGGTATTCTGTGCCAGAGAGCCGATTCCGACCAGCGGCAGCGCTTTCACGATCGTCGCCAGAATCAGGGAACCTAAGAGCGCTCCGATCACGGTTCCGCGGCCGCCGCTCATGCTGACGCCGCCGATGACGCAGGCCGCGATGACATCCATCTCACCGCCCTTCTGCATATTCGGCATGGCCGATGCGTAGATGCCCACCTGCAGCGCGCCGCCAAGACCGGACAGAAGACCCATGATGGTAAACACCAGCAGTTTGATATTTTTCACGTTGATACCGGATACGTCCGCGGCCTCCGGATTACTCCCGACCGCGTAGATTTTCCGTCCGGTCCTCGTCCACTTCATAAACCAGTAGAAAAATACATAGCACACAATCACAATCCAGATCACGCAGTTGAGCCCGAGGAACCTCGTCGTCGCGAAATCGCTGAAGGAGCCAAGAGCCGAAGCGCTCGCCCACTCGCCGCCATTCGAGATCAGATAGCCCATGGCCCGGTAGATATACATGAATCCCATCGTTGCAATAATCGGTGGGACGTCCGCCCGCGAGATCACGAGTCCGACCAGAAAGCCGCAGACCGTGCCGATGGCAATCGCGATGATAAACGGCAGGATCGTACCGGATATGTAATCATATTTGAGCAGCATTCCGATCGCCATACCGGAGAGCGCCAGCGTGGACATGATGGAAATATCGATGCCTCCGACCAGCATGACACACAGCATGCCGAGCGCCATCACCATGGTGACCGCATTGTTCTTGATCAGCTGCTGCAGAGAGGACGGCGTCAGGAAGGAAGAATTGAAGCCGGTGACAATGATAAACAGCAGGATCAGGATCAGTGCGAGCAAAGCCTCACGGGAGCCGGTTATCTTTTTCCAGATTGATTTCTTTTCCATCTCTTAGTCAGCCCCCTTTCTGCTTGCCTTTTCCATGGAGAGGTCGAGGATAATCTCCTGCGTTGCTTCATCTCTCATGAGTTCTCCTGTCTTGCGCCCATTGCACATGACGACGATACGATCTGCCATGCCCAGAATCTCGGGCATCTCAGAAGAGATCAGGATGATGGCGTAGCCCTGTTTTGCAAGCTCCCCCATGATCGCGTACATTTCCGCTTTCGCACCGACATCGACGCCCTTCGTCGGCTCGTCCATGATGACGACCTTCATCTCCTGCCCCAGCGCTTTGGCCACAACGACCTTCTGCTGGTTTCCGCCGGAAAGCGAACTGGCCGGCTGGAAAATATCGACAGCCTTCGTGTCCACGGACTCCAGAAGGTCACGCGAGACCTCACGCTCCTTTTTATTATCATTCAATCCATGCTTTGCATATTTGCCCATCGTGGGAAGCGTGACATTCCGCCCCAGTCCCCAGCTCATGATCAGGCCCTCTTTCTGCCGGTCTTCCGGCAAAAGAATAATGCCTTTCTCCATGGCGTCTGCGGGTTTTCTGATATGGATCTCCTCACCTTCCAGATAGACCTTGCCTTCTTCCGCGTGCGTGATCCCACATACGGCTTCGACCACCTCGGTACGCCCTGCACCGACCAGACCGGTCATTCCCAGGATTTCGCCCGCGCGCACGCTGAAGGAAACATCCTTGAAATATCCAACCCTCGACAGATGCTCGACCCGCAGCATCTCCCTGCCGATCTCCACCTCCGGCTTCGGATACATCGTTGTGATCTCACGGCCGACCATGGCTTTGATCAGATCCTCATTCGTAATTCCGTCCACCGGATAGGTTCCGATATACTGCGAATCCCGGAATACGGTCACGCGGCTGGCCAGACGATACATATCCTCAAAACGGTGAGAAATGAAGATAATGGACACGCCATCCTCCTTCAGATGATCTACCAGCCTGTAGAGCTTCTCGGATTCCGATCTCGTCAGCGAAGCGGTCGGCTCGTCGAGGATGATAATCCTCGCGTTCGTGGACATGGCTTTTGCGATCTCCACCATCTGCTGCTGCGCGACACTCAGCGTCCCCATCTCAGCCCTCGCGTCAAAGTCTGCGTCCAGATTTTCCAGCAGCTTATTTGCCTCCGCGTTCATCGCGTTCCACTGAATCATGTGATTTTTCACAATCTCATGACCCATAAAAATGTTTTCCGCGACCGTCAGATGCGGATAGGAAGTCGGATGCTGATACACGGCTGCGATTCCTGCCTCCTGTGCGTCCTTCGGCCCCTTGAAGTCAACCTTCTGGCCGTTCAGGAACATCTCTCCTTCTTCCGCCTTATGTACGCCGGTGATGACCTTGATAAACGTAGACTTACCGGCGCCGTTCTCCCCCATGAGCGCATGAACCTCACCGGGAAGCAGCTGAAACTGCACGTTATTGAGCGCCTTGACGCCCGGGAAAATTTTCGTAATGCCCTTCAGCTCAAGAACATATTCAGACACGGCTACTTCTCCCCTCCAATCATTTTTATCTACTATCATGATAAAATTTTCTTCGTCCTCCTCCAACGGTAATATTTTTTGAAATCATGGAAAATTTATGGTTTTTGCGCACAAAAAAAGAGCGTTTCCGCTCCTTTTCAGCTCTATATCCAGCGCTGTATCAGAACAGCGTCTCCCACACCCCGATGTTCTCCGCGTCAAAGCGGATCAGCGGCGCGACGACAACCTCCGTAGCTCCCTCCTCATTCGCCTGTATCTGAAAGCTTCCCATATCACCGGCTTCGAAGGTCTCACCCTCCGTCCCGGTGATCGTCCCCTCTTTCAGAGCAAGCGAGACATAAGCGCTCATCTGGCCAAGCTCGATGGGGTTCCAGAGGTAGAAATAAGGGCACACCGCCTCGTCTCCTCTCACATAGGCGCTCATCAGAGATGGAAGCCCGAGACCGATGACCTTCACATCCGTGTCCTCCTGCCCTGCCAGCACCTCCGCTGCGGCCGCCAGCCCCATCACTGTGGGTGCGCAGATCACCTTCAGGTCGGGATAATTCTCCAGAAGCTCCTCCGTCTTCTCCTTCGAGGCCTCCGTCTCATCGTTTCCATAGACAATATCCACAAGCCGCAGGTCCTGATAGGTCTCTTCCTCCATCACGGACCGCATCGCGCGAATCCATGCGTTCTGATTCGTCGCCTGAGAGCTGGCCGAGAGGATCGCCCACTGGCCGGAACCCCCGGTGGTCTCATAGACCGCCTCCATGAGCGTCCGCGCGACCTCTCCAGTGTCCGCCTGATTCACAAAGACCTGTCTTGAGTCCGCGCTTACGTCCGAGTCCACCGTTGAGACGCAGATGCCCTGCTCCATCGCCTCTGAGAGTACAGAACTCAGGGCGTCCTCATCATTCGCCGCCACCGCGATGGAGTCGACGCCCTGCATGATCAGATCCTGCAGAACCTCGATCTGCGCCTCCGCCGTCGCCTCCTCCGGATTGTAGATCAGGCAGTTTCCCCCGGCTTCTTCGATCACTTCCTGGAAGCCCTGCGCCATCCGGTCATTATAGGTGTTTCCTTCCGACTTGGTTACAAACGCATAGGTTCCTGTATACTCTTCCGCTGCCGCTGTTTCCTCCACGCTGGCGGAGCAACCCGTCAGCAGCATCACGATGAGTCCCAGCGCTACTATCCTGCTTTTCATACCTATATTCCGCCTTTCTGCGAAAGGCACCAATGGGGTTATGAAACC
>JAJBTX010000105.1 GCA_020860645.1 Lachnospiraceae bacterium
ACTGGTAAGTGGCTATGGATTTTGCCCCTGCTCCTTGTCTTTGTCGTTGGTGCGAGGATTAACGGCAGCGTCAATCTTTCCTGCGGGGATTACGGCGCGAGCATGCTGCTCTATCTCGCGGTGGGAACGTCGGGATCTTATCTGATCTTCGCTGTTGGGGCGTTTGTCGAGCGATACTGCGAGCCCGTCGCGCGGCTGATTTCTCTGATCGGGCAGGAGACGCTGACGATACTCTGTTTTCACATGTTTCTGTTTATGTTTATCCGCGCGGGTGCGGCTCTGCTGGGGCTGGGCGAGGCGCTGACCGATGTGCTGCTGGTGGCGGGCAGTATGATCATGCTGACGGCGGCGGGACGCGCGTGGCGTGCATGGAAAAAAAGGCGGGCCTGAATTGCCATTTTCAGCGGCCTGTGGTATCATAAAGAAAGTATCGTGAAAATTCAAGAGAGGCGGTAGATAATATGGGAAAGAGTACAAGGGAATTTGCGTTGATCTGTAAGGATGGAGAAAACCTGAAGGTGAATCTCTACGAGGTTCCCGGCAGTATGCAGGACAGCGAGGTGAAGGATACTCTGTTCCAGGCGGCGCGGGATTTTCTCTCCACGCGGGCGGAGCAGAGAGGTGTAGGCTTTGAGTACGACGTGTTCTGCTGGGAAAATCTGAGCATGGTTCCGGAGAGCTGTTTTGAAAAGTACGGGATTCGCGTGATTGAGAACAATCTGAGCAGCGCACAGGTTGACGCGAAGGCCAGCCTGCTCGACTAAGAGAGCGGATTTTCCGAAGCTTTGCCAGTGCTTTGCAGAGCATTGGCATGGTCTGTAGTTTGATCTGTAAAAACAGATCGCCCGTCCTGCTGAGCGGACACCTGAGAATTCAGGAGCCGGACAGCAGGACGGGCGTTTTGTCTGTCAGGGCTGGAAGCTTAGCCTTTTGTGAAGGGATGCTTCTCCGCAGCCGGGAAGATTTTTGCCAGGACCAGGCAGATCAGCACGGTGATCACCATATCCGGCAGCGTATTGCCGACGATCAGGTCGATATTCATCAGGAAACGGTACAGGATGAAGCCGATGACCCAGACGATCAGGTTGCGGACATTGACCGACTCCGCGCTGGCGTCTTCCTTCAGAATGAAGAAGGACGCGATCTGCACGGCGATCATCGGTGCGAAGACCGAACCGATCAGGTAGAGAAAATCGGTGATATCGTCCATCGGGAACAGGATGGCGCCGACCATGCCGATGACCGTTGCGGCGATCGCGATCCATTTGCCGTTCAGTTTTGCGGAGACGGACTCACTCGAAATACCGGCGGACCAGGCGTCGAGGAAGGTCGTGGTGACTGTGGAGAAGATGATAATAATCAGCCCCACTACTCCAAGGCCTGCCTTCAGCAGGATCTGCGCGATATCGGATTCCCCGGTGCAAATGGCGGCTCCCATGCCGATGACATACATCCAGCAGCTGACGAGGCCGTAGACCAGCACGCTGGCGGCGGTGGCCTTTACGGGTTCCTTCGCCTCCCTGGTGTAGTCGCTGATCAGTGGCAGCCAGGACAGCGGCATGGCGACGCTCAGCTCCACGGCTGCGCCGAAGCTCATGCCATCGCCGGAGATTTCAAAAATATTTCCGGAGCGGAAGATGACGAAACACAGGACGATGGTCAGGCAGAAGAGCGCGGCCATTGCGACGGTGTTGATCTTTCCGAGATTGCGGATGCCGATCAGAATCCAGAGGATGATCAGCGCGCCGATTACGAGGCACCAGAGCCAGGATCCGGTCTTGAAGACGCCGTCAGCAGCGAGCGCGCCGTCGTAGATCATGATGGCGGTCCAGCCGACGAGCTGCAGGATATTCAGGATGGAGAAGAGCAGGCTGCCCTTTTGGCCGAAGCTCATTTTTACCGTTTCCATGGCGCTGCGGCGGGAGTAGCCGCCGATGAGGCCGGCGGCGAACATCATCGCGCAGCCGATGACATGGCCGATCAGGATCGCGGCAAGGCCGTTAAAAAAGCCCATGCCTGCGAAATAGGTGCCGGTGAGAATCTCCGCGATGGAGACGCCCGCGCCAAACCAGATGAGGCCGTTCTCAAAAATCGAAGTTCCGTTGTTGTTATTCATGCTGCGCCTCCTTTGCGTACTCCCCCTTCAGGTCAAAGACATGGTTCATGGGACCGGAGCCCTTGCCGAGATCCAGCATTGCGCCGAGCGCGCCTGATATGTATGCTTTGGAGCGGATGATGGCTTCCTTCAGCGGAAAACCCTTCGCGAGGTTTGCGGCGATCGCGCTCGAGAGCGTGCAGCCGGTGCCGTGCGTGTTGGGATTGTTGATACGCTTTCCCTCGATCCAGGTAAGCTCGCCATCCGAACAGAGCAGATCGTTGGCGTCGTTGACCGAGTGTCCGCCCTTGCAGAGGACGGCGCAGTGCCAGGAGTCGCTGATGAGCTTCGCCGCGGCTTCCATCTCCGCGGCGCTGTGAATCTCCATGCCGGAGAGAACCTCCGCCTCCGGGATATTCGGCGTCAGGACAGTGGCCAGCGGGAGCAGCTCGCTTTTCAGCACCGCGATCGCGTCGTCGCTGATGAGCTTCGCGCCGCTCGTCGCGACCATCACAGGGTCGACGACAATATTTTCCGGCTTATATTTCCGGAGCTCTTCACTGATCTCGCGGATCAGCGCTCCCGAGCTGACCATGCCGATCTTCACCGCATCGGGAAAGATGTCGGTGAATACCGCCTCCAGCTCGTCGTGTAAAAATGCAGGAGTCGCCTCCAGAATACTGATGACGCCGGTTGTGTTCTGGGCAGTTAAGGCTGTGACCGCGCTCATGGCGTAGACGCCGTTGGCAGTCATGGTCTTGATATCCGCCTGGATACCGGCGCCTCCGCTGGAATCACTTCCGGCGATTGATAATGCTGTCTTCATCGTTTTTTCTCCTTTCGTATTTCAGCACTATTTTTCTATAGCGACGGAAGGTGGTGCCCCCGGCCCGCCGCTGAAAAAGCGGTCTAAAAACCGCGTTTTTCCCCAATTTTTCTAAAGGTGTTCCAGAAAGCTGGCGACAGCAGCCGCTTTATCCTCCGCAGCGAAGAGTCCGCTGACGACGGCGACGCCCGCAATGCCGGTCCCTCTGAGTGTTTCCACATTGCCGAGGGAAATGCCGCCGATCGCCACCGCGGGGATTGAGACCGCCTCGCAGATCGCGCGCAGTTCCTGCGGGGACAGGTTCGTGGCGTCCCGCTTGGTGCTGCTGCCGAAAATCGCGCCGCAGCCGATGTAGTCCGCCCCGGCGCGCTGTGCCGCGAGAGCCTCCGCCACATTGTGCGCGCTGCCGCCGATGAGATACTGATCGCCGAGAAGCTTCCGGGCCTCGCTGATCGCCATGTCCGACTGGCCGACGTGAACGCCGTCTGCCCGAACCTTTATGGCGATGTCGGGGCGGTCGTTGATGATCAGCGGGACGTTATACTGCGTACAGAGCTCCCGCAATTCAATGGCTTCGCGGAGCAGCAGCTCCTCCTCCGCGTGTTTTTCTCTCAGCTGGACGCAGGTGACGCCCGCTTTCAGCAGCTCCTCAACCACCGAGGCGAGAGTCTCGCCGGGCCGCAGCCAGCTGCGGTCCGTCACCGCGTAGAGCCGTAAAGTATCTGAAGTAATGTTCAT
This sequence comes from Lachnospiraceae bacterium, assembly GCA_020860645.1. GTDB lineage: Bacteria > Bacillota > Clostridia > Lachnospirales > Lachnospiraceae > Hominiventricola. Next base: position 3,660 of record JAJBTX010000105.1, read on the forward strand.
AATGATGTTCCTCTTTTCCGAAAAATGCGTTCCGCTGCATCAAAAAGATACTGGTGGAAGGTCCCCATGCCGCCCTGTTCGCGGTCGGTGCGTCTGCCCGCCTCCGCGGCGCTTTCCCGCCAGAGCCGTCCCGCGGTCTGCGCCGCGTCAAAAGCAGGCAGCCCCTCGGCGCAGAGCAGAGCGCACAAAGCGGAGAGCATGCAGCCGCCGCCGGTCAGGCGGGAGATGCGAGAGTCCCCTTCTGTGAGCAGGACGACGTGCTCGCCGTCCGATATCGCATCCGTATTTCCACTCACCAGGGTCACGCAGCGGTAAGCCTGCGCGAGATTCCGTGCGAGGGTTTCCTGCTCCGTGGCAGGCAGGACGACGCTGCTCTCAACGCCGCCGGAAGTGATATTCTGTAGCCCAAGCAGCGCGCGCGCCTCCTCCTGATTGCAGCGGATGATCGAAACCTGAAGCTGCGAGAGAAGTCTCGCAAGTCCTTCCCTGCGAAATGTACTTGCGCCTGCGCCTACCGGATCGAGTATGATCGGATGTCCGAGTTTCATGGCCTTTTTCCCGGCCAGGATGCAGGCCTCAAACTTTTCCCTGTCCGGCACGCCGGTATTCAGAAGCGTCGCCTGACAGATCGCGGTGATTTCCGCGGCTTCCGCGGGCTCCTGTGCCATGATCGCGCTGCCGCCCGCGGCCAGCAGAATATTGGCGGTGTCCTGCATGGTCACCGGATTGGTCAGGCAGTGGACCGCCGGCCTTCTGCCTGTAGCGCCCATCTCAGTGCGCTCCCTTCAGCTGCCGTATGACGCCGCCCTTTTCCAGAACCGTGATCAGCAGGAAGGCCAGAATGCTGCCCACGACTGTAGAGATGAGGAAGGGCACGATGTAGACGAAGAGTCCCGCGGGCTCCGCGCCCATCAGAAGCTTCGCCACCGGCCAGGCCGCCAGACCGCCGAGCACTCCGGTTCCCAGCGCTTCGCTCACGCAGGTCAGGCTGAGATTTTTCGTCGCCGCATACATGAGGCCACAGCAGAGCGCGCCGACCATACTGCCGGGGAAGGCCATCAGCGTTCCCAGTCCCAGCAGATTTCTGAGGAGGCTCGCGCAGAAGGCGATCCCCACGCCCCACCAGGGGCCGAGGAGGACTGCCGCGAGGATATTTACCATGTGCTGCACCGGCGCGCACTTGCTGCCCGCCACCGGGAAGCTCAGGAGGCTTCCCACCACGGCCAGCGCCGTCAGTACGCCCGCCATTGCCAGTTTTCTTGTCGCATCGTTCTGTTTCATAACAATTTTCTCCTTCCCATAAAAACAGGAGACGCCGGGGCGTCTCCTGCAATCGTTTCTGTACATCGTCCCTACGTTGGCATTATCCAAATCAGGTATAAGGGTCGAGACTCTTTAGCCTCCTCTCAGCCCGTCGCACGAGCTCCCCTGTCTGGTTTTCTAAAAGTATACTACAATTTTCCGCGGCCCGCAATGGACATTTTTTGCAGATTCGCGAATTTTTGTTCAGCAGAATGATTTGTCAGGCAAAATCCGATGTGATATGATGAGATCGCATGATCGGTTATATGGCCAGCTGCAGGAAATCAAATAGAAATGAAATTTCAGGCTTATCAGGCTGAGCGGAGAAGGAAATGGACAGACAGCAGATTTTTGATTATGCAAAGGAAAAATACGGAACAACGCCGGAGTACCTGTGGACGAGGTATCCATCGTATGCCGTCCTGCGCCATTCGGACAATAAAAAATGGTATGGCGTTGTGATGACCGTTTCCAAAAACAGGCTGGGACTGCAGGGAACGGATGCTGTTGATATCCTCAATGTAAAATGCGACCCGGTCATGATTGGCATGCTGCGACAGTCTTCCGGTTTCCTCCCTGGATATCACATGAATAAGGCAAACTGGCTCAGTGTTCTTCTCGATGGAACGGTATCGGATGAGCAGATTCTGGATTTACTGGATTTGAGTTTTCAGATGACGGCAAAGAACAGGAAGATAAAATGAGTGTGGAGGAGTCTGGACGGGAGCCAAGGGTAAAGCGCGTACAACCGGGCGGCGATAACGAGGGCATCACCAGACTGATCCTGAAAGAGTTGTTTTGAAAAATCCTGCTTTTAGCCTTCTATTTCATTATACAGAAATGCGTTCAGAATATTCTGCGGGGCATCGTAATAGAAGCTGCTGTTGTAGTCGTCAATTTTTTCGCTGACAAACGAATGATAAGCGGCAAACAGCGCATCGATGACGTTCATGTTCTTTTCTCTGGCGATGCCGAGAATCAGGCGTTTGTACACCTTTCCAATATCCCAGTGACTGGGTACGGCATATCTTGTGGCGGAAACATTATCGAAGCTTCCACGTGTGATATGTGCGCTCTCGATAAAATCATCACTGACGCGGTCGATGTTATCACTGTGATAGATATCCGCCAGATCATATATTTTTTTAATGGATGCTCGACCCAGCATGTCCACTGTGTCCGCTCTCCTGTTCAGGGTTTTTCGCGCGATATATTCAATCAGGCTGCATGTAAAGAAGAGATCATTTTCTTTCCGACTCTCCCGACCGTTCATTTTGAAACCTCCTCGGCGGATACAAATTCCAGGCATTTCAGGGCAGAAGCTGTGCAGAAATTGATCTGATGCGTCGGGTATTTAAACTTTGCCATTACCCAGAACTGCTCCCTTGTGATGATTCCATCCATGTAATCCGCAATGAAATTATAGATCTGGTCATTTGCCATTGCTCCGATCACAATGTCATAATCATGCGGCTTTCCATGGCGGCAGGCGATGATAAAGTCTAGCCATTCCTCTGTCATTTCCTTAAATTCAAGAATTTTCAGAGAGGTGTCCAGTCGGACAGTATAGGTGCTGACAGTTGGAGCATCGTATCTCTTAGCCCAGCGCTCCGCCTGCTCCCGAATAATCGTACAGTAAAATCCGGGACCGAAGTCTTTGGTGTTTCTGCCTTTTATAATTTTGGGATGCGGGACAGCGGTATAGCTGCCGTGGTAAACAGTCATCTTTCCCATATGCGAAGCTCCCTTTCTCACATCCCATCATACAAAACCCGCTGCGCCTCGTCAAGTCTGGCATGGGAATTCTTTTTTGCAGCTGCTGACCAGGCCGAGGAGCTCCGCCTCCGAAGCCCGCATCAGCGAGGACATCAGGCAGACGCCCGCCGCGCCGGCCTCGGCGCAGAGCGGCGCGTTCTGCGCCGTGACGCCGCCGATGGCGTAGACCGGGATATGAACCGCTTCGCAGACTTCCTTGAGAAAAGAAATTCCGCGGGGCGGCAGCCCCGGTTTACTGTTCGTGGCAAAGACGTGTCCGGCGGTCACGTAGGTCGCGCCCGCCGCCTCGGCTGCCACAGCCTCCTCCGGAGCGTGGATGGAGGCGCCGAGCACGTCGAATTTTCTTTTTTCCGTCTCCTCCATCGAGAGCAGCATGCGCAGCGGGAGGTGAAGCCGCCGGATACCGAGACGCAGCGCGGCGTCTCCGTAGGTATGCAGCGTCAGCGGCACGTCATATTCCTCACAGATCGCTTTCGCCTGAGTGGCCAGCTCCTCGTACTCTGCTTCGTCTAAATCTTTCTCCCGCAGGATTATATTGTCCACTCCGGCGCGCGCCACCAGGGCGAGCTGGGCGGGGAAATCCTCCGCCAGCTTCCGGTTGCTCACGCAGATGATTTTACACGTAGACATAATCGTTCAGCACCGGCTGCAGGCCCTCGTCCGACATGTCCGCGTACATCTGCCCGAAGCTTCTGCCGTCGGAGATCTCGAACTGTTCGTCGCCCGCCTCGGCGTCTTCCTTTCCCTCATATTTGCTCTCGTGGTCCCCGATACCGGTGGAGACGCCGGCGGAAATCTTGGTCGCCGCTACCTTTACGATGCCGTCGCGGAAATGTTCCGACTCGCGGGAGGACACGGTGATGCCCACATAGGGCAGGAAAATGCGGTAAGCGCAGAGTACCTGGCAGAGCTCGCGCTCGTGCACGTCGAGCGGATTGATCTTGTCATTGTTGATGATCGGGCGCAGTCTGGGGCAGGAGAGCGAGTATTCCGCATGCGGGTATTTCCGCTGCAGATAATAGACGTGCAGCGCCGAGGCGAGCGCATCCTTGCGGAAATCGGAGAGCCCAAGCAGCGCGGAGAAGCCGACACCGCGCATGCCGCCGCGGATCGCGCGCTCCTGCGCCTCGAAGCGGTAGGGATAGACACGCTTGTGACCCATGAGGTGAAGCGTCTCATATTTATCTGAATTGTAGGTTTCCTGAAAGACCGTTACATAGTCTGCGCCGCACTCGTGGAGGTAGCGGTACTCGTCGGTGTTCACCGGATAGATTTCCAGTCCCACGTTGCGGAAATATTTCGCCGCCAGCTTACAGGCCTCTCCGATATACTCGACGCTGCTCATGGAACGGCTCTCGCCGGTCAGAATCAGAATTTCTTCCATGCCGGAGTCCGCGATGACCTTCATCTCGTGCTCAATCTCGCCGCTGTTCAGCTTTTTCCGGATAATGTCGTTATAGCAGTTGAAGCCGCAGTAGGCGCAGTAATTTTCGCAGTAATTGGCGATGTAGAGCGGTGTAAACAGGTAGACCGTGTTGCCGAAATGCTTACTGGTCTCGGCCTTCGCCCGTTGCGCCATTTCCTCGAGATGCGGGACTGCAGCGGGGGAGAGCAGCGCCTTGAAATCTTCCACGGAGCAGGTCTCATCGGAGAGTGCGCGCCGCACGTCGGCGTCCGTATAGCTCTCATAATCGTAGCTGTCCATCTGGCCGAGCACCCGACTCATGATATCGGAATCGATGCGCTCCATGCCCTCCATGTATTCCATGTGGTTCGTCCGGCTGGACGGGTCCTGTTCCAGACGATGCTTTTTCGCGAGCACCTTTTCGGAAAGCTTGTCTGAATCCACAAAAAACTGATTTTCCGCCATATTCGTCACCTCTCTAGTCCCGCAGGAAGCCGGTCAGTGGATCGGAGGCGGAGGCTCCACGCTCGAGCACGCGGCCAAGGCCGGAGAGGTAGGCCGCGCGTCCTGCCTCAATGGCGTTCTTAAATGCGCCCGCCATGGCCGGAATGTCGCCCGCCGTGGCGATAGCCGTATTTGCCATGACAGCCGCTGCACCCATCTCCATCGCCTCGCAGGCCTGGGAGGGGCGGCCGATGCCGGCGTCCACGATGATCGGCAGGTCGATCTCATCAATCAGAATCTGGATGAATTCCTTTGCCGCCAGTCCCTTGTTGGAGCCGATGGGGGAGGCAAGCGGCATGACCGCAGCGGCTCCGGCATCCTGAAGGGCGCGCGCCGCGTAGAGATCCGGGAACATGTAGGGCAGCACGACGAAGTCCTCCTTCGCCAGAATCTCGGTCGCTTTCACCGTTTCCGCGTTGTCCGGCAGGAGGTATTTGCTGTCGCGCATGATCTCGATCTTCACGAAATTTCCGCAGCCGAGCTCGCGTGCCATGCGGGCGATACGCACCGCCTCACTCGCGTCGCGCGCGCCCGAGGTGTTCGGGAGCAGCGTCACGTGTTCGGGGATATAGTCGAGGATGCTCTCATTTTTCTTCGTGTTTGTCCGGCGCACGGCCAGCGTGATGATCTCGGCTCCGGCGTTCTCCACCGCCGCCTTGATCAGCTCCATCGAGTATTTGCCGGATCCCAGAATAAAGCGGGAGGAAAATTCTTTTCCGCCCAGGGTAAAGGTGTCTTTGTTCATCGTCATTCTCCTTTGATAATCAGTTCCAGTATTTTGTTTGCCTGATGCGCTGCGCAGAGCATGACCCGCGGAGCCATCAGGCCGCCGTTTTCTTCCAGCGTGGACACGCCGTCGCCGCACAGATAGTAGTGGGGCAGGATGCGCCGCGTGCGGATGCTGTCGCTGTCCCCGTAACCGGCCATGCCCGAGGCACCGACCAGATATTTTTCAGGAAAGGTGGTCAGCACACAGTTCGTCAGCATCGCCTTCTGCTCCGCCCGGTCGAAGGCCTCGCAGATGTAGAGATCGTCCTTCAAAAGCGCCGGAATATTCTCCTCGTCAAGCTTCACGAAGTCGGTGCGCACATCGAGATAAGGATTGAAGCGGTACAGCTCGTCGCGCAGCGCCTCCGGTTTTGGACGGCCGAGACCCGCGATGGGGTACTGCTGGCGGTTCAGGTTCGTCAGGTCTACGCGGTCAAAATCGATGAGGTGAAGCCCGCCGATGCCGCAGCGAGCCAGCGCGATAGCGACGTTAGAGCCAAGTCCGCCAAGACCGCAGATCGCGACGCGCGCGGCGCTGATCCGATCCTGCACGGCTTTCGTGTGCCGCAGCTCCAGTGCTTCCTGTATGCTCTCCCGGCTGGGAATCGTTTCCGTAAGCATTCTCAGCCGCCTCCCACGAAGCTCACGATCTCCAGCACGTCGCCGTCCGCGAGCAGCTGATTTCCGTAATCGCTTTTCGGTACGATCTGCTCGTTGCATTCCACGGCCAGCCGATCGAGCGCGTAACCCTCGCGCTGCAGGTAGGCCAGCAGGCTGAGCCCGGCCACGTCCTCCGCGTTTCCGTTGATTTTCACCATGCGCATCACTCCTCTCTCCATAAAAAACGCCGCACGAAGAATTACACCCGCGGTGGTGTACCCCTTCGTGCGGCAGTTCCGTCACACTCTGACGCTATTTTAAACTCCGGGGAAACATTTGTCAATGTAAAATAAAATTGATTTTGCGTGGGAGCTTGAAGCGCTGGCGGATTCCGTATACAATAAAATTGCTGCAACAGTTCAGAGCAGCTTTAAGATGGGAAGGTGATCTTCAGTTGGCTGCTCTGAATAGTTACAAATTACTACCTGGCAATGAAAAAAATTGGAGACAGCGTATGGAAATCATCGGTGCGAAGGTATACACGGAAAAGGGTATTTTCGAGGAAAGAAGCGTCTGCACGGCTGACGGGCTGATTGCTGAAGCCAGCCCAGACGAAGTGATCATCGACGGCGCGGGCTGCTATCTGATTCCCGGGGTGATTGATATTCATTTTCACGGCTGGATGGGTCATGCCTTCTGCGATGGCAGCGTGGAAGCCATCGAGGCGATGGCGCGCTACGAGGCGTCCCGAGGCGTTACCGCGATGATCCCGGCGACGATGACACTGGGGAGGGAGAAGCTTCTTCATATATGCAGGACGGCTGCGGCGTATTCCGCGGAGAAGGGCGCGGCTCTCTGCGGCATCTATCTGGAGGGGCCGTTTGTCTCCCAGGAGAGACTGGGGGCGCAGAACAGCGACTATATCAGGACGCCGGGCGTGGGATTCTTCCGGGAGCTGCAGGAGGCCTCCGGACAGATGATCAGGCTGCTCGCCATCGCGCCGGAACTGCCGGGCGCGGAGAAGCTGATCCGGGAATTAAAGGATGAAGTGGTATTATCCGTGGCGCATACCGCGGCGGACTATGAGCAGGCGATGTGGGCTTTTCAGAATGGCGTCCATCACGTAACGCATCTTTATAATGCCATGTCCGGCCTGAATCACCGCGCTCCCGGGGTCGTGGGAGCGGCGGCGGACACCTCTTCTGTAGACGTGGAGCTGATCTGCGACGGTATCCATGTTCACCCGGCCATCGTGCGCCAGACTTTCCGGATGTTTGGCGACGACCGGATTATTCTGATCAGCGATTCGATGGAGGCCACGGGCATGCCGGACGGTGATTATATGCTGGGAGGGCAGAGAGTGGTCAGGAAGGGCAGACGCGCGACGCTGACGGACGGGACGATTGCGGGTTCCGCGATGGATCTGATGGACTGTCTGCGGATCGCGGTGCTCAATATGGGGATCCCTCTGGAGAGCGCGGTGAAGTGTGCGACGGTCAATCCCGCGAAATCGGTGGGGATCTTTGACCGGTATGGAAGTATTACCATAGGAAAAGCCGCAGATCTGCTGCTTTTACGCGAGGAAGATCTGCGGCTGGAGAAAGTTATACTGAGGGGAGAGACCTTGCCTGCTTAGTTCGCGTTGAACAGTTCCGACAGGGTGTCTTCATGCTCCTGCAATATCGCAAGCAGGAAGGTATCCCAGTGTCGCGCGTCCTGCGTGTCGCTGCCGAAGACATAGTCCTCCTGGCCGTAATCGATGACGTCAAATCCCGGCATGGCCTTGCTCGCGCCCGCCGTGCGGTAGGATGCCGCATCCGCGAGGGAGAAAGATACGTTCGCTGTGTCACTGTAGTTCACCCAGGAGCTGAGGTCTGTGCCGGTGGCCTCCGTTGCGTCGCCGTTCGCGGTCTGCGCTTCCGCCGCCGCGACCGAAATCTCCGTGGCCTCCGCGTCAGAAGCATATTCCGCGTACATCTGGTCAACGTAGAGCGCGAAGGAGCTGCTGAAGATCTCGGACGGGACATGGCCGCCGTCCCACTGCCACTCAATGTTGCAGTCGACGCCCGCGTTCAGCATGGCGATCTGCAGGTTGAGGGAGGTGAACATTGACATATCACCCTCCGAGGCGCCCATCAGGATACGCACCCAGGACGGATTTTCCGTATTGTCGTCACCGATGTAGTTCAGCGGGTTGTACAGAGAGACGATGTTGTTTCCGTACTCGTCGCCCGCGAGGATTTCCGCAATGTCGGCCTCATAGGCTTCCAGCATTTCCTCATAAGAGGAATAATTTGCCGAGTCAGTTGAGCCGGAGGCGGACTGCGTTGTGCCCGCGTCGGGCGTGCCGACGTCCATCGCGTTGCCGGCGGTTTCAACGTTTTCATTCGTGATGGAGGAAGTACTCTCAGAAGCGTCGTCCGGGAGGTCATTGTTCGCAAGGTCGGGAGCTGCGCCATCTGTATTGCCGCTGTCAGCGCCGCGTCCGCCGCCTTTGCCTCCCCGCATGCCTCCGTTGCCTGCGTCTTTGTCGTCAGGACCGCCATCTGGCAGGTCGGACGTGTCGAGATCATCGGGCAGTACGCCGTCTCCCATGCCGCCAGGCATGCCGTCGGCCTGATTCATGCCGCCGCCCATGCCGCTGCCTGAGGCTGCGTAGCGGCCCTCGAGGAAGGCTTCGGCCTTATCCGAAGTCGTCATCGCCGCGACCTCCGCGTCGGAGAGCGCGTTTCCATCACTGTCGAACCAGGTCCAGCCCTCCGCGTAGTCGAGATTGTCGAGATACCACTGCAGATTCGAGATAAACTCGGCGAGATAGAGGTCGAGATAGCTGCCGCTGTAGCCGTTGGTGTCGGCGTAGAACTCCTCGTCATACTCGATAGTCAGCGCGATCGTGCTCGTAAGCGCGCCGTCCCCGTCGAGATCGAAGCCGACGTCGGCCTCCGCGACGCTTAAGTTCTGTTCATTGATATAGTTCATATAGGCTTCCGAAAGGTATTCGGCGAGCTGCGCCTGGAAATCCGTGCCGAAGCTGTAGTCCGTGTCGAGATAGTATTCGAAGGCCATTGCCATGTCCGCCTCGTAGAGCGAGGTGATCGCGCTGTAGGCGATACAGCCCCACGCGCCGTCGGAGAGATCGACCTCCTCGCCGTCGATCGTGACGGTCGTCGTGTAGGAGCCGTCCTCCGTGAGATAGACGCCGACCGCGCCGACCTCCTCCTGGTAGGGATAGAAGTCGGGATTATTCGAGGTGGCCGCGAACATCGTCGCGTGCGCGCCGCCGCCCGAGCCGCCGGTGGAGACGAGATAATCCACATTTCCGGGAAGGTTGCCGAGCAGGATATTATACTTGACAAAGCGCGCCGCCGCCTTCTGGTCGGACAGGCAGGAGGGAGCGTCGCCGGTGTAATACGTGTTTCCCTCGCTGTCGGTGGCGGTATCCTGCTTGCCGCGGTTGCCGCAGGAGACGTTGATGTAGCCCTCCGCCGCGTAGGTCGCGGAAGCCTGGGTATTGGTCGAGGAACTGTAGCCCGCAGCGCCGGTGTTCAGGATGATCGGAGCGGTCGCGGCCGTGTAGATCTGGCCGTTCGTGCTTGTGATTTCCGCATCATAGTCAATGACGAGCGCGCCGTTTACCGCGTCGGCATAGCTGTCTGCCGTCACATCAGCGGTGCCGTCGCCATCCGTATCGATACCATTTACATAAGCGCCGGGCACGCAGACCGAGACGCCCTCCTCGTCTTCAATTTCCGGGTAGGCGACCGCGGAGACGATCGACATGGTCCAGGCGTCGGAATCGGCGCTGTAGCTCCAGGTATAGTCCGTATTGTTGGCGAGATTCAGCGTCTCTTCAATGTATTCCTTGTCGGAGACCAGAGCGGAAGCGGAGCCCGCATCTGCCTCCTCGCTGCTTTCGTCAGCCGTTCCGTCGCCGCTGTCCGCACTGCCGCCGCAGGCCGTCAGGCTGAAGACCATCGCAGAGGCGCACAGCAGCGCAATGATTCTTTTCATGGAAAAAATCCTCCTTGTCGTTTTTCGTTTATTCTACCACTGTTACCTAAAAAAAACCTTAAATCTTTTCATTTACCTTGCGAAAATCCATATTTTTCGCTATGATAGCAGACAGGTGATGAAGATGAAAAAATTCCGTGCGACGGCGCTGATTCTGGCGCTCGCGCTGGCCTTAAGCGGCTGTGAGAATACAAAGATTGTGCTGACCACCGGCCTGGCCGGGGATGAACTGTTCCGGATCGGGGAGGTTTCCTGTCTGCTTCCGGAGGCGCTGGTCTATCTCTGCAATCAGAAAAATCAGTATGAGAATACCTATGGGATCGAGATGTGGGATTACGAGATCGGCGATGAAACGATGGAGGAATATCTGAAGAGCCAGGTCGTGTCCCAGCTCGCGCAGGTGAAGAGTATGGTCTACCTGGCTGGACAGCAGGGGGTGGAGCTCTCGGAGGAAAATGCAGCGCTGGCCGCGGAGGCCGCCGCGGAATATTATACATCTCTGGGCGAGGAGGAGATCGGACGACTGGGCGTTGACCAGGATCTGATTCAGGGAATGTACGAGGAGTATTGCCTCGCGCGTGAGGCCTATGAGCAGATCACGGAGGATGTGGCGGTGGAGATCAGCGACGACGAGGCGCGGATTATCGAGATCCAGCAGATCTACGTCCTGGAGGAATCGCTCGCATATGAGCTGAAAACCCGACTTGACGAGGGAGAGGATTTTGAAAGCCTTGCCTCAAATTACTCGAAATCCTCGAAAATCACGCTGACGATTGCGCGCGGCGATATGGATGAGGAGTATGAGGAGATCGCTTTTTCTCTGGACAACGATGAGGTGAGCGAGGTCTTCGCCTCCGGCGAGGGTTACTACATTCTGAAGTGTACGAGCACCTATCTTGAGGAGGAGTCTGAGAAAAATAAAGAAAAGGTCGCGCAGCAGCAGCGCACGACCCGTTTTCAGGAGATTTACGCGGAACTGATGGCCGACACGCTCTCCGAGTTTCACGACGCGCTCTGGGAGAATGTCGTGTTTGCGGATTACGACAGTGTGACCACTGATTCCTTCTTTGAGGTGTATGAGACCTGGTTTGGGGGCTGAGCGCCGTCATTCTTCCAGAATCTCGTGCAGGCAGGCGAGCAGCTCCGTATTTTTGTCCGGCATCATGAAGCAGAAACGGAAGAAGCTGCCGTCCTCAAGGCCGGGGAAGCTGGAGCAGTCGCGCAGCATAAACCCGCGCCGGATCGCGTGGAGAAAGACGTCGTAGGATGTGACGCCCTCCCGCAGGATGCGCACGAGGATAAAGTTTGCGTGCGGACGGTAGACCTTCACATGCTTCCAGGTGAGAAGCTCCTGATAGATGCGCTCCCGCTCGGAGGAGATGAGCGTTCTCGTCCGCTCGATATAGTCGGTATCGCGGAACATATAGGAGCCGGCCACTTCGGCCAGGCTGTTCAGAGTCCAGGGGTTCTTGTCCTCCTGGATTTTCTGAAGGAGCGCGAGATCGCCGGTCATGGCGTAGCCGAGGCGCAGGCCGGGTGAGGCAAAGAACTTTGAGACGCCGCGCAGAATCGCGAAGCCCGGGAATTCGTCCAGCAGGCCGACACAGCTCACGCCGCCTTCCTCGGGGGCGAACTCCGCATAGGTCTCGTCGATCATGACAAAGACGCTTAAGTCCCGGCAGCGGGAGAGGACGCGGCGCATATCCTCCGGCTCGGTGGCCGTGGAGGTCGGATTGTTCGGGTTGCAGATGACGCACAGGTCATAGCCGTCTTCGAGCGTTTGTGTAAAGTCCTCCACATTCAGCTGAAAATCGTCCTCCTCCCGCAGCGCGTAGTAGACGACATCCCCGCCGCGCAGGCGGATCTCGCGCTCATACTCCGAGTAGGTCGGAGAGACGATCAGCGCCTTCTTCGGATTCCGGATCTGCACGAAGAGGGAGATCAGCTCGGTGCAGCCGTTTCCGACGAGAATCTGCTCCGCGCGGCAGCCGGTGTAGGCGGCGATGTGTTCGCGCAGCTTTGTGTAGGCCGGGTCAGGATAGCTGGTCACCGCGTCAATGTGCTGCAGCAGCCCCTCCCGCATCAGGGGAGAGAGGCCGAGCGGGTTTACATTCGCTCCGAAGCCCGTGATCTGCTCCTTTGGTATCCCAAAATATTTCTCTATTTTTTCCAGGTCGCTGCCGTGGAAGTGCTCTCTTGCGTCCATTTGTTCCGTCATTTTTTTCTTCTCCTGTCAGTTGCGTGACACTATTGGTTAGTGCTATAATTGTAAATAGTGTAATCGAAACACACAGAAAATGCAACGGGGTATTTATGAAGGGCAAAATCATCGATTTTTCCAACGGAATATTCAGCTACTCACAGCCGGAGCTGCGAACGGAGCCGGAGGAGCTGCTGCTGCGGACGAAGGAGGACGGCTTTCTGACCGGCAGTTTTGTCGTGAGCTCCGGCGACGAGCGCAGGGTCCGGGGCGTGCTCTGCACCCGCCTGCCGGGTCTCACGCTGAAGCAGGACTCTTTCTTCGGACGCGCGGCGAGGATCGAATACGAGTATGACGCAAAGGGACTCAAGGAGGGAGAGAGTCTCGAAGGAAGCGTCTTTATCGAAGCGGACGCCGGAGAGTATCGCCTGCCGGTGAGGATTGAGACCGAGTCTGCTGTCCGGGAACAGGAAGCGGAGGAGACCCCACTGCCGGATGAAGAGCCGGAGGAGGAGCCACCCCGGGAGCTTCGAAAGGGTGCGGGCCGCAGCGAGGAATGGACGCGGCGGCGCACTTATGAGTCGGTTCTGGCGCAGATCTTAAGTCTCGCGGAAAAGGAACGGCGCGGCGCGATCGAGAGGATGGACGCGGCGGCGCAGATGCGCGCTCAGGTGGAGATTCTGCGAAAGGTGACGCCGAATTCCTCGATGGAACCTCTGCTGGACGCCTGGGTGCTGCTGAAGGAGGATCGGGGCGAGGAGGCCGGCTGGATTCTGAAAAAATATGAGCGGACGCGCCTTTTTCAGCAGCGCGACGCGGCGACAAGGGCGCTGTTCCTCTATGTGAATTGTCTCTGCCGGGATAATGCGGAGACGACTGCCGCGGCGATCCCGCAGCTGCAGAGACTGTATCAGAAGAATCCGAAGCTGTGGCTGATCGTGCTCTTTCTGCTGGAGCTCGACCCGAAGCTGAAGGAGAATCCGCGGACCTCGTATAAGCTGCTGGAGCGGCAGTTCCGGGAGGGTGCGCGCAGCCGCCTTCTCTATCAGGCGGCCTGGTCTTATCTGAAAAATGATACGGCGCTGTTCGGGAGGCTTGACGCCTTTGCGCTGCAGACCTGCGCCTGGGCGAGCTCCCGCGGACTTCTGAGTGCGGAGACCTCGCTGCTCATCGCGAAACAGGCGTCCCGCCTGAAGCGCTGGTCCCCTCTGGCTGCTAGACTTCTGAAGGGCTGCTATCAGACGAATCCCTGCCGGGAGACAGTCGGGGCGGTCTGTGCGATTCATATCCGTGGTCATCGGACGGACGCCGACGCCTTTGTCTGGTATCAGAAGGGCGTGGAACTCGACGCGAAGATCACCAATCTCTATGAATACTTTATGTACTCCCTGCCGGAAGACTATTCGGAGCTGCTGCCGCGGCAGGTGATCCTGTACTTTGATTATCATAATACGCTGACCGGCAGGCAGAAGGCGGCTTTTTACTGTAATCTGGCCAGATATGGTGACCTGGATTCGCCGGAGATGGAAGGACATCGCCGGAAGCTGCAGGAGTTTCTGCTGGAGCAGCTGAAGGGACGCAGGCTGAATGAATCCCTGGCCTGGCTGTATGAACACTGTCTGCTGCTCGAAACGCTGGAGCAGGATATGCTCGAGGCGCTGGCGGATCTTCTGTTTATGCGAAAGCTGAGCTGCGGGGAAAGGCGCATTCGTCAGGTGGAGGTGCGCTATGAGCAGCTGAGGGAGCGCTTTGTGATGCCGCTGTCGGGCGGCTGTGCTTTCGTTCCCATCTACACGCCGTCGGCGCAGATCGTACTGATCGACGAGCAGGGGCGCCGCTATCGGCAGACGGTATCCTATGATCTGAAACGTCTGCTGATCGAACCGCGCTTTTTGCAGGAATGTACACGAAAGTTGGAAAACCACACGGGACTGAACCTCTACCTGCTGGACGGAAGAGGGAAGCACCGCCTGAACTCTGAGAATGTGGAGACGGCGAAGAGGCTGCTGCGCAGCGGAAAGCTCGATGAGTCTTACGAGCAGCAGTTAAAGCTGGAACTTCTGGAATACGAGCGGAAATCAGGCCGTACTGAGAAGCTCACGGAATATCTTCCGATCGAAAATGTGGATATGCTGAACCGGAAGGGGCAGGCCTCCTGCATTGAAATCCTGATTTTGCTGGGTCGGGACTGGGAGGCGTGGACGACGCTGAATCGGACCGGCTGCCGGGAGGTGGATCCGAAGCTGCTGCTCCGGCTGCTGCAGCGTCTTCTCGCCGAGGGCGAGATACAGCGCGGCAGACTGCGTCCATGGGCGCGCCTGATCTTTGAGAAGGGCGTCTACACCGAGCAGATCGTTGCGCTGCTTGCGGAGGATTGTGCCGGCGGCACACAGGAGCTGCTGGCTGTATGGAAGGCGGGGGAGCGTTTTGGCCTGTCCTTCCCGGAACTGGAGGAGCAGCTCGTCGTACAGGCACTGTTTACGGAGCAGTATATCGAGGAGGTGTCTCCGGTATTTCTCGCCCTCGACGGACGCGGCGGCGATCCGGTCCTCATCAGTGCCTGGCTGAATTATGCGGGCTGGCTGGATTTTGTGAAGGAGCGCGGGATGCCGGAGGGGCTGTTTGAGAGCCTTCAGCATCATCTGATCTGGGAGGATCATCTCTCGGAGGTCGCGTGTCTGTCCTACCTGAAACAGCTCTCCGTGCTGCTGCTTCTGAGCGAGACGCAGAAACGGCTCGCGCGCAGACTGCTGTCGGAGAACGGACTTGGCAGAAAGCCCTTTGCCTTCCTTGGCAAGCTCTCTCTCTATATGGAAGAGGGAAGCCGCCCGAATGACCGTACAATTGTGGAATACCGGGGCGATCCGGAGCATCGGGTTGTGCTGCACTATGTACTGGAGTATCATGGAAAGAAGACCTTCGACTACATAGCGGAGCAGATTTTCTCGGTGTATCAGGGCGTCTTTACGAAGTCCTTCACTTTGTTCTATGGAGAGCGGCTGACCTGGTTTTTCACGGAGGAGATGCCGGACGGCACGGAGCGCTCGACGACTTCGAAGACAATCGAAAACCGGGAGGAACACATGGACGGCTTCAGCCGATATGAGCGGCTCTGCCGTATGCAGAGAGAGTACGACTACCGGCATGAGCGCAATCTCCGCCGGATGATGCGGGATTATGAGGAACTGTCCGACATTGTCGCGGAACAGTTTTGCAGAAGATAAGAGGGTGACACTGGATGAGGATGATGAATGGACGGGAGCTGCTGATCGCCGGGATCGATTTTCGGGAGGAATATCCGATTGTCTGCTATCAGAGCGCCCGTATGAAGGAGCCGGAGCTGCTGCCGCTGGATTTCAAGGGGCAGCAGGGAAAGGCCGCCTGCTTTCTGAAAATCCTCTCCGCGCTGAAGCGTTTTGGAAAGAAGGAGGATATCCGGACCGTGATCGTCCTGCCGGATCTCGAGGAGGAGAGTATCCGTCAGTTCGAGCAGGAGGCCTGCGAGGCGGGCTTTGTCAGGGAGCAGCTGCAGGTGATCTCGGAGGCGGAGAGTCTTGTCCATTTTGTGATGCATCAGAGCAATGATATCTGGCAGCACCGGGTCTGTCTGCTGGAATTCGGGGCCGATGAGGTGCGTGCGCAGATGCTCGAGGTCAGCCGCAGGACGACGCCGATGCTCGTGCAGACGGCGGAGCCGGAATACTGGTATGTCGGCAATATGCTGGACGGAGGCCGGGACGAGCGGCTCGCCCAGATGGCGGAGACCTGCTTTAAGGGGAAGCCGGTGTCTGCGGTGTTTCTGACGGGAACCGACTTTGACGCGCGGGAATACAAAAAGAGCAGGGAAGTAATCTGCGCGCACAGGAGGGTGTTTCTGGCGGAGCAGGTATACGCGAGAGGCGCGTGTATGGCGGCGGGGATACAGGGCGTGAAGCCGACGTATCTTTTCCTGAATGAACAGACGCTGCTCTACAACATGGGCATTCGCTGCAGGCGCGGATCACAGGAACAGGTGCATATGCTTGTGAGTGCCGGAGAAAACTGGTACGATGTGCAGGAATGGCGTGAGATGATTCTGCTGGGAGAGCCGGTGCTGGAGTTTGTATTTCAGCCGATGATGGGAGGAAAGGAGCTGCGCTTCGGGATGCAGCTGACCGATCTGCCGGTCAGACCGGAGCGGACGACGCGGCTGCTGATTGAGATTCATTTCTCCGGCCCCCGGCAGTGCGAGGTGAAGGTATCAGACCTGGGCTTCGGAGAGCTGTATCCGGCGTCGGATCTGTACTGGCTGGAGTCGTTTTCGCTGGAAGAAGAGGAGGAGTACGATGGGACTGGTGATGATCTGCCGGGGCAGACGCGCAAGGACGCCGCTGCAGATGGGGCAGACGGGACCTGGACTCTATAGTATCGAGGAGCTGGCCTGGTATCTGTATCACAATGTCTGTCTGATCGAGCGCAGGTTCTTCAACGAACAGCTCTGCCGGTGGCTCGAGGAGGAGCTCGAGGAGAAGGATCTCGCCCGTAGGGTCAAGAGCGGCATCGATGCCCGGGCAAACTTAAGCAATCTCGTGATTCTGCTGGTCGGCGCTTCGGATCTCTATACGGGTCAGGAGATGACAGAGCTGAAAGAAAAGATTCGCTCGCTCGGAACGATGCAGGAGCAGGAGCGGCTGAAGCTGCGGGCGGACGAGCTGCTCGACGGCGGCAGCGACTGGGCCGCGATGGACGAGTACCGTCACATTCTGAAGATGCATCAGAACAATCGGCTGGGGATGACGTTTTACAGCTCCGTCTGGCACAACCTGGGCGTCTGCTACGCGCGGCAGTTTCTTTTCGAACAGGCGGCTGAGTGCTTTGAAACGGCATATGAGTACGCGCCGGACGAGGATACGGATCGCCAGGCGGAGCTCGCGCGCTCGCTGGCGTCAGGACCGCCGCGTTCGCAGGAGCAGAAGCGCGTCGATTACGGAAATGCGCAGAAAAAGCTGCTCCAGTGGGAGCAGGAGTATCGCAGGAGACAGAAACAGAGCTGATGGAGGAGGCAAGGCAGAGGATATGGGTATTTTGAATCGCTTTTCTGACATTATGAAGGCAAATGTGAATGACCGGCTGGACAGACGGGCGGATCCGGAGAAGACGATCGACGAGGCGCTCGTGCAGGCCAGGGAGGATCTGGCAGAGGTGAAGCTGGAGACCGCGAAGGTCATGGCCGCCGAGCGGGCCGCGAAGAGCCGCCGCGACGACACGAAGGAACGCGCCGCGCGGGAGCATGAGCTGGCGGGAGCCGCGCTGCGGGCAGGGAATGAGAAGGACGCGCGAAAGTTCCTCGCGAGCGAGGCAAAGATCCGGGAGCAGCTCGCGGCGGATGAAGAGTCGCTTGCGATGGCGCATGAAAATACGGAAAAGATGCGGGAGCTCTATAATAAGCTCGCTAATGACATTCAGGATATGGAGGCGAGAAAGAGCCGCATTCGCGCGATGATGTCCATGGCCGACGCGACGGAGCGCCTGAACAGTGCCGGGACGCCAAAACGCAGCGCCTCCGCGGCTTTTGAGCAGTATGAGGACATGGCGAACCGGCGGCTCGATGAGGCGCAGGCACAGGCGGAACTGAACCGGCGGCAGGGCGACGGTCTCGACGAGCTGCGTGAAAAATACGGGTCGCAGCCGGAGGAGACGGATGAGGCGCTTGAGGCACTTAAGAAGGAATTCGGAATGGATTCATAGCCGTGAGCAGTGTGCAGTGAACAGTGTATAGCAAAGAGATTTTATCGCTGGCAAGGTATATTTTAATTCAGACATAGGAGGCTAAAAGTATGGGCAGAGGTGGTGCAGGAGGCGGCGGAGGCCGCAGCAGCGGAGGACATAGTTCAGGCGGAGGCCGCAGCTTTGGCGGCAGGAGTTCGAGCGGTGCGAGCCGGGGCGGCTCGATGGGATCCGGCAGCCGGAATCGCGGCGGAGGCGGCTACGGCGCTCCGGGCGGCGGCTACGGTCCGGGCATGGGCGGCATGGGAGGTCCGCGCCCGCCGAGACCGCCGCGGAGATCCTGGTTCGGCGGCTGGGGCTATGGCGGCTACGGAAGACGCGGAGCCGGCTGCGGAACCTCCATGTTTGTGGTATGTATCCTCGTAGTCCTGGTATTGTTTTCGATGATGCGCTCGGCGACCAGAGGCTTCGCTTCCTCCTCGTCCTCGAATATTACGACGAGCACGGTGGAGCGGGAGAAGATACAGCCCTATGCGGCGTTTGACAGCGACTGCATCGACGACGAGCTGGACTGGATTCTCAATAAGAGTACGACGCTCTCCGGTATGGAGACCTTCTATAAGGAAACAGGCGTGCAGCCCTACCTTGTGATTACCGACAATATAAACGGGAGCAAATCCGCGACAAACGCCGAGATCGAGTCCTACTGCGACGACAAGTATACCGAGCTGGCTGGGGACAACGAGGCCGGTGTGCTGCTCGTCTTTGTGGAGTGGAGTTCGAGTGACTACAGCATCTACTATATCGCCGGGACAAACGCGCAGACCGTCATGGATTCGGAGGCCTGCGAGATTCTGCTCGACTATGTGGACGCCTACTATTACAGCGATCTGAGCGATGAGGAGTATTTCTCTGAAGTGTTCTCGAAGACCGCGGACCGCATCATGAGCACGACGCCGACGCTCGCGTCCCGGCTGCCGTACATTCTGGCCGCGGTCGTGATCATTGTCGTCGCCGTGATCATTTACCTGAACATGCGGAATAAGCGTCGCAGGGAGAAGGAGAAGGCCGAGGAGACGGAGCGCATCCTGAATACGCCGATCGACAAGCTGTAGTTTTTCTTGACATTTACGGGATGTGCTGTTATGATTTTTTCGTTGTAAAGCCGTTCTGCTTCAGCAGGACGGTAACAGACAAGGAGGAGAATATTATGAAAAAGTTACTTGCGTTGATGCTTACGGGCGTCATGGTTCTTGGCATGGCCGGATGCGGCAGCTCGAGTTCCGCAGAGACCACCACGGAGACCGAGGAGGCGGAAGTCGAGGAGGAGACCGAAGAGGTGGAGGCCGAGGCTGAGGAGACGGAAGAGGCGGCTGATGCGGACAGTGATCTTGCCTATGTGCAGGAGAAGGGCACGCTGGTCGTCGGCATTACGGATTTCGAGCCGATGGATTACAAGGATGAGGATGGCAACTGGATCGGTTTCGACGCCGACATGGCGACCGCTTTCGCGGAGAGCCTCGGTGTGGCGGTTGAGTTCGTCGAGATTGACTGGGACAACAAGATCCTGGAGCTGGACGGCAAGACGATCGACTGCGTGTGGAACGGCATGACGCTGACCGATGAGGTCATGAGCGAGATGGACTGCTCGAACGCTTACAGCAGCAATTCCCAGGTGGTTGTCCTTGCGGCGGATATCGCGGAGGATTATGCGGATGTGGAGAGCCTTGCGGACTTAAGCTTCGCGGTGGAGTCCGGCAGCGCCGGTGAGGCGGCTGCGGAGGACAATGGCCTTTCCTATACCTCTGTCAGCAACCAGGCGAACGCGCTGATGGAAGTTGCGGCGGGCACCTCTGACGCGGCGATCATCGACCTTCTGATGGCGGAGGCCATGGTGGGCGAGGGCACCAGCTATGAGGATCTCACGACGGGCGTTGTGCTGGTCGACGAGGAGTATGGTGTCGGATTCCGTCAGGGTTCCGATCTGGTTGAGCTGCTCAATGCGTTCTTTGCGGAGAGCTATGCGGACGGCAGCATGACCGAGATCGCGACGACCTACGGCATCGAGAACAGCATTATTGCTCAGTAAAGCTTTTGGTGAGAGAGTGGGCAGCATTCCTTTGCCCACTCTCTTTTTTACCGGCACGAAGTGAGGGAGGTACTTTCGATGAATCTGATCATGCAGCAGCTGCCGATCGTCATACGTTCTCTGAACGCGGGTTTCGTGCAGACTCTGAAACTGTTTCTGGTAACGCTCGTCGGAGCCATTCCGCTGGGTCTGGTTATCTCTTTTGGCTCCATGTCGCGCTTTAAGATTCTGAGCGCTTTTACCAAGACGGTGGTGTGGATCATCCGTGGCACGCCTCTGATGATCCAGCTTCTGATCATCTATTACTTTCCGGGCCTTGTGCTGGGCAATGCGATCTGGGGCGGCGGAGAGTCCGGGCGCTTTATGGCGGCGTCGGTGGCTTTCATTTTCAATTATGCCTGTTATTTTTCAGAGATTTACCGCGGCGGTATCCAGAGCGTTCCGGTCGGACAGCAGGAGGCCGGACTTGTGCTCGGCATGACGCGGACGCAGATCTTCTTCCGGGTCACGCTGCTGCAGATGATCAAGCGGATTGTGCCGCCGATGTCGAATGAGATTATCACGCTCGTGAAGGATACGTCCCTCGCGCGCATCATCGCGCTGCAGGAGGTCATCTGGGCAGGACAGGCCTTTATGAAAGGTTCGCAGGGAATCTCCGGCGCGATCTGGCCGCTGTTCTTTACGGCGGTTTACTATCTGGTGTTTATCGGAGTTCTGACGATCGCCCTCGGGCGGCTCGAGCAGAAGCTGAATTATTTCCAATAAAAGGGGGAGCGTAAGATGCCGATTCTGGAAGCGGAACATATCTGTAAATCTTTTGGAAACACGGAAGTCCTGAAGGACATCAGCTTTTCCCTCGAAAAAAGCGAGGTGCTCTCGATCATCGGTTCGTCGGGCAGCGGCAAGACGACGCTGCTGCGCTGCCTGAATTTTCTGGAGCGGCCGCAGGGCGGCGTGATCCGCGTGAACGGCGAGACGGTGTTTGACGCGGCGGAGGCCATGACGAAGAACGATGCCGAGATCCGGAAGCGGAGACTTCACTTCGGGCTGGTCTTCCAGTCCTTCAATCTGTTCCCGCAGTACACGGCGCTGCAGAACGTGATGCTGGCGAAGGAGCTTCTGGCAAAGGAACAGCCGGATTACAAGGCGAGAAAAAAGGAAATTCATGACGAGATCGAGGCGCAGGCTGTGCAGCTTCTTACGGATATGGGTCTCTCCGACCGGATGCAGAATTATCCGCATCAGCTGTCGGGCGGTCAGTGTCAGCGAGTAGCGATCGCGCGGGCGCTCGCGCTCACACCGGATATTCTCTGTTTTGACGAGCCGACCTCCGCGCTCGATCCGGAGCTGACCGGCGAGGTGCTGAAGGTCATCCGTGGGCTGGCCGATCAGAAGATGACGATGGTGATCGTGACGCATGAGATGGCTTTTGCGCGCGACGTGGCGAGCCAGGTGATCTTCATGGACGACGGCTATATCGTGGAGCAGGGTGCACCGGAGCAGGTTTTTGGCGCTCCAAAGGAGGAGCGGACGCGCCAGTTCCTGTCGCGCTACACGCAGGGCTGAGATATATGCAGTCGGTGTCCGATGCAAAGTTTAGCGATGCAGAAGTGTGTGAAAGCAAAAAAAGAGCTTGCTTTCTATAGAGTGACGGCGTATACTGTCCTTGTACAATAAAAGAGAGATTCTTCGGGGCGGGGCGCAATTCCCCACCGGCGGTATAGTCCGCGAACCGCTTACGGCGGCCGAACCGGTGTGATTCCGGTACCGACAGTATAGTCTGGATGAGAGAAGAAAATGCGAGATATATCTGCGCGTATATTCCGCCCCGGATTTTATGACAGTCCGGGGTTTTTTCTTGTAGAATCTCCCGCAATCAGAAAGGAGAATGAACCATGAAAACCACAACAACCGGCAATGCGACATCAGGCACGAGGGCAGCGACGAGCGGCAATGTCCGCACGATTGTCTGCGTCGGCATGCTCGGAGCGATCTCTGTCATCCTGATGCTCTTTGAATTCCCGCTTCCCTTCATCGCGCCGAGCTTCTATGAGCTCGACTTCAGCGAGGTACCGATCCTGATCGGAGCCTTTGCGCTCGGACCGGCGGCGGGTGTTCTGACCGAGCTGCTCAAGATCCTGCTGAACCTTGTCATCAACGGAACCAATACGGCTTTCGTCGGCGAGCTCGGCAACTTCATCATGGGCTGTGCCTTCGTACTTCCGGCGGCGCTCATTTACAAGCACAAAAAGACCCGCAAAACTGCAATTCTCAGTCTGGTCGTCGGCGTGCTCTTTATGACGGCAGCCTCCCTGCTCGTCAATGCGCTGCTTCTGCTCCCGGCCTACGCGGCGGCCTTCGGAATGCCGATTCAGACCTTCATCGACATGGGTGCGGCGATCAACCCGAATGTCGACGGGATCTGGACCTTTGTCCTGCTGACCGTGGCGCCCTTTAACCTTGTGAAGGGTATCCTGGTGTCGATCGTCACCATGCTGCTCTATAAGTACATCAGCCCGATTCTGAAGGGTAATCGTTAGGATTGTTGCAAAAAAAGAATTGTGCTACAATGGCGTAGCACAATTCTTTTTTTAAGGAGCTTCATATGGCTGAAATATTTGAAACATACAGCGCGCAGGAGACTTTTGCACTCGGGCAGAAAACCGGCAGGGAGGCGAAGCCCGGCACGGTGATCGCGCTGATCGGCGATCTCGGCGTCGGCAAGACGGTGTTCACGCAGGGCGTCGCGGCGGGGCTGGGCGTCACCGGGCCGGTGAACAGCCCGACCTTCACGATTATGCAGGTGTATGAGGAAGGCCGTCTGCCCTTTTATCATTTTGATGTGTACCGCATCGGCGATATCGAGGAGATGGACGAGATCGGCTATGAGGACTGCTTTTACGGGAAAGGCGTCTGTCTGATCGAGTGGGCGGATCTCATCGGGGAACTGCTGCCTGTGGATGCGTGCCGCGTCAAGATCGAAAAGAATCTGGAAAAGGTCTTAGATTATCGCCGGATCATTATGGAGGGGCTTGCAATCTGATCTCATTTTCTGTATAATAGGACGCAATAACGAATACATGTATACAAAAATACGGTTATGAGAATGGGTGAGAGAAATATGAGCAACGTATCCATGATGGAGCTGAGCCGCGAGCTGGATGAGCAGTTCGAGCAGCTGGTGAACGAGTGTATGGCTTCCGGCGTGATCGACCAGGAGCTGTATACGGAATATGATGTAAAGCGGGGGCTGCGCGAGGCGAGCGGCGTCGGCGTGCTGACCGGTCTGACGGAGATCTCCGACGTCGTTGCGACGAGGAGCGTGAACGGCAAGCGCATGCCGATGGACGGCGAGCTCTATTTTCAGGGCTATAATGTAAAGTCGCTGATTGAGGGCTTTGAGGATCGGCGCTATGGTTTTGAGGAGACGACCTATCTTTTGCTGTTCGGGCGTCTGCCGAGCAGAAAGCAGCTTCTGAGTTTTGTGCAGATCGTCAAGAGCCTGCAGGAGCTCTCCGGCGCGTTCGTTCGGGATGTAATCATGAAGGCGACGAGCCCGAATGTGATGAATTCCCTGCAGCGCTGTATTCTGACGCTCTACAGTTATGACGAGGATCCAGATGAGGTGACGCCGGCGAACGTGCTGCGCCAGTCGCTGCAGCTGATCGCGAAGATGCCGCTGATTGCGGTTTACGCCTATAATGCTTACCGCCATTTCCAGAACGACGATACGCTCGTCATCCGCAAGCCGGATCCGATGCTGTCGATTGCGGAGAATATTCTGCAGATGCTCCGCCCGGACGGAAAGTTTACCGCGCTGGAGGCGAAGGTGCTGGACGTCGCGCTGGTGCTGCACGCCGAGCATGGCGGCGGTAATAACTCCACTTTCACCAATCACGTGGTCACTTCGAGCGGCACAGACACCTACTCCGCGACGGCGGCTTCGATCGCTTCGCTGAAAGGGCCGCGGCACGGCGGCGCGAACCTGAAGGTGCAGCAGATGTTCGAGGATATCCGGCGGCGCTGCCCGGACTACGAGGATGAGGCGGCGCTGAGAGCTTATCTGGAAGGACTGCTGGATAAAAAGGAATTCGACCATGCGGGCCTGATCTACGGCATGGGGCATGCGGTCTACTCACTCTCCGACCCGCGTGAGGTGATTCTGAAGGAATATGCCCGCAGACTCTCCGAGGCGAAGGGATATTCGCGGGAGTTTAAGCTCTACGACCGCGTGGAGCGCCTCGCGAAGGAGACGATCGCCCGCAAGCGTCATCTGTTCAAACCGATCTGTGCCAATGTGGACTTCTACAGCGGTTTTGTCTACTCCATGCTGGGCATTCCGGAGGAGCTCTACACGCCGATCTTCGCGATTTCCCGTATCTCCGGCTGGAGCGCGCATCGTCTGGAGGAGGTCGTGAATGACGGTAAGATCATCCGTCCCGCCTATAAGTATGTCGGCCACCACAGAGACTACTGCGCGCTCGACGAGCGCACGGATTAGGGCGGAAACTTCCTTGCGCTCGGGTTCTGATTATGCTATGATATCCGGGAAGGGTTTTAATCAGAAGCATGTGCGACAGGAGAGGGAAGTTGGACAGAATAGCGGTTTTAATTCCATGCTATAATGAAGAAAAAACGGTGCAGAAGGTCGTAAATGACTTTCGGGAGGTGCTTCCCGAGGCGACGATCTATGTGTATGATAATAATTCATCCGACCGGACGGCTGAGCTTGCGGAGGCTGCGGGCGCGATCGTGCGTCACGAGTACCAGCAGGGAAAGGGCAACGTGATCCGCAGGATGTTCCGCGAGATTGACGCGCAGGTTTATATCATGACGGACGGCGACGACACCTATCCGGCGGAGTACGCCCGGCAGATGGTGGATCAGGTGCTGGAGCATCAGGCTGACATGGTGGTGGGGGACAGGCTCTCGTCCACGTATTTCACGGAAAATAAGAGACCCTTCCACAATTTTGGAAATTCCCTGGTGCGCGGGACGATCAACCGGCTCTTTCACACGGAGATCAAGGATATTATGACCGGCTACCGCGCGTTCAGCTATCAGTTTGTGAAGACCTTCCCGGTGCTCTCGAAGGGCTTTGAGATCGAGACGGAGATGACGATTCACGCGGCGGACAAGAACATGCAGGTGGACAATGTGGTCATCGAGTACCGAGACCGGCCGGAGGGCAGCGAGTCGAAGCTGAATACCTATTCCGACGGCGCGAAGGTACTGATGAGCATCGTGAAGCTTTACCGGAACTATAAGCCTTTGAATTTCTTCGGGGCGCTGGCGCTGGTGCTGACGGTTCTCAGCGTGGGATTTTTCATCCCCGTTCTGGCAGAATATGTGGAGACCGGACTGGTGCCGAAGTTCCCGACGCTGATCGTCTGCGGCTTTGCTCTGATGGCGGCGATCCAGTCTGTGTTCGCGGGACTGATTCTCGCTTCCGGCGCGCAGCGGAGCCGGCAGGAATTTGAGATGAATCTGATCCGGACGGACATCCATTACAAGGAGCTTTTGAAAGATGAGACTTAGAGTTCCGGGCGCACTGCGAAATCTTCGCATCTGGCTTTGTGCACTGACAGGCGGCATAGTATTTGCCGCCTTTGATCGTTGCGGCTATTTATTAAAGCGCTACGGAACGATCTGGGCCATTTCAGAGAATCCCTGGCATCGGACGATTTTTCACCGGATTCTCTGACGTCTGCACGCATACGTGCTAGCGGTGCTTCTGCTTCTGATGGATTTTGACGACCTGCGCTCGCGCTGTCATCAGCGAAAGAGTATCTGCAGCCGGCGGTGGACCTCGTTCACACGCTGGAAATACTGGTTTCCGGCGGTGTGGGCGGTCTACTTTGTGAGCTTTCTTCCCGCTTTTCTGGGAGGATTTCCCGGTCTTTTTGCGGCGGACGCGCCGAACCAGGTCGGCTGGACCTTCTCCGGCTGGCTGACCGCGCATCATCCGCTGCTGCACACGGGGATTCTGTGTCTGATTTTCTCGGCGACGAGAGCGCTCGGCCTTTCCGACAATATTGCTGCGGCGGTTTACACGCTGCTGCAGATGTTCGCGCTCTCCGGCATCTTTGCCTGCCTGTCCCGCTTCCTTAAGAAGGAGAAGGCGCCTGCCTGGCTGCGCGTCGGGACCGCGATCTATCTCTGTTTCTTTCCCTTCCACGGTATGATGGCGATCTACACGACGAAGGACACGATTTTCGCGGGCATTTTTGTGCTGTGCGTGATGCAGATCTATCGGATGTGCACGCGGCCGGAGGTATATTTTGGCAGCCGTGTGACCGTCGCGCGCGGCATCGTTTGTTTTGTGCTGCTCTTTCTCTTCCGCAACAACGGACTGCACACCCTGCTGCTTGCCATGCCGTTTCTGCTGATTTATCTTCGAAAATACTGGAAAAAGCTGGTGCTCATGTTCGGCTGTCTGCTGCTCTGCAGCGCCTTCTACAATGGACCGCTTCTGAATCTGCTGAACGCTGAACCGGGCAACGCGCGTGAGGCCTACAGTGTAATCATGCAGACGCTGGGACGCACTTATATAGCGGGCGGCGATATCAGCGAGGAGGAGATGGAGATGATCCGTCCGGTCATGAGTGAGGAGACGCTTGCGCTCTACGCGGAGGATATCTCTGATCCGATCAAGAATTATTTCGATACGGAGGCCTTTTCGGAAAACAAATGGGAATTCCTGAAGACCTGGATTTCGGTGGGACTGAAGAATAAGAAGATTTACATTGACGCCTTCCTGAACACGACGGACGCACTCTGGTATCCCGGCACGGATGAGGAGTATCTGGAGTTTGTCTGCTTTGACATCGAGCAGGACAATGAAAACTACCCGCATGTACAGATGACGCCGATTGTCGATGCGTTTTATGAATATTATAATGCGATCGGAACCGACGCGGTTTTTCGCGACATCCCCGTCGTCCGCGAGCTCCTCTCGATGGGACTCTACTTCTGGCTGCTCGTCTTCGCCTCGCTTTATGTGATTTATCGCCGCGAATACAGCAGGCTTCTGTGGATGCTTTTATTCTGGACCTATATGGCGACCAGCTTCCTCGGGCCGTCTGCGGCGCTCCGCTATTCCTACCCGATCATGCTCGGAGCGCCGCTTCTCGTCTACTTCATGGTCTCAAAGAAGCAGAGACCTTACTCGCAGCCGCAGTCCTCATAGGGCGGTCTCGGAGGTCTGGGCGGCGCCATGTGTTCCGGCGGCTCCGGGGCGCGCATCCGCCCCATTCCGCGGCTTTCCATGCCGTGTGTGGAAGAGCAGCCGCAGGAACCTCCGTTTCCATTGCAGCAGAGCAGCAGTAAAATCCAGATCCAGCAATTCATAGTATCAACTCCTTTCTGATTTACTCTATGCAGAATCCGTTTTATTGACAAAAAGAGTTTCAACTGATACGATACAGGCAGTTGTATCGTACAAAAACCGCGGAAATCCCGACTGCCCCGGCAGCTGCGTACAGAAGGTAGTGTCAAGTAATCTATGAAAAACCTGAGTCTAAAAAATAGGCTCAAATG
>JAJBTX010000019.1 GCA_020860645.1 Lachnospiraceae bacterium
TTTTCGATCGTTTTCAGGACAATCTGCCGCTTCTCCTCCGAGACATAACCCCGGGTGTGAAGCACCCGGGCGACGGTGCCTTTTCCGACTCCCGCTTCTCTTGCAATATCTTCAATTCTGGCCTGTTTTTTCATTGTGGGTGCGCTCCCTCATTTGTTGTCTACAGAATATTTCATTTTAACCCATAAAAATAGTATATTATGTTCAAAAAATAGAAAATTTGTGTTTTCTTTTCTTACAGGTTCTTATAAGTTCTCAGCTCAACAGCGCCGATCATTCCGTAATCCTGATATACCGGAGAGACGGAAAGCTTAATAGAGGGCGACGAATTGATGTCATCTTCTTTCTTTTTATGGGCATTATTAGCGGAATTGCTCAGGCGTTCGGTATAGGATACGCTCTTTTTATAATAGTCTCTTGCCAGGAGACGATTCGTCAGGGTAGAGGAGACCTCCACCTCAATCGTATTTTCGCCGCCGTGGAGCAATTCTGAGATATCAATATAGTGTCTGTTAAAATCATAGGCGCGCGCCTTCTGTCCGTTCACATACACCGCCGCCGTATTGCCGCCGGTGGACGGGATATGCAGCTCCGCTCCGTCGTCCTCAGACCAGTCCGCAGGCAAATGGACCTTCGTGCTATAGTATCCTACGCCGGAGACTTCCTTCCCGACAGCGGGATAGTCCCTCCAGGGCTTCAATTCTACCCTGCCGACCTCGATGGGTGTTTTACTGGTTTCATAGTAGACCTCATTGGTGACAATTCCGAGACCGCGATCCTCAATAATGAGCTTTTTCTCTCCCTCATTCCAGTCCTCAACGGTCAGATCCCAGATCGGCAGACGAATGGATTCACCGTAAATCTTATTGTCGGCAATGACTTTCGCCTTGCCCTCCCGATCCAGCAGCAGCATCGTCGCCTCACCGGGTCTCAGCGTCAGCGTAACCCGGGTTCTCCCACCTGCTTCCCTAGCGCTGACAGGCATGATCTCTGCATTCCAGCAGTCTACAACGTAAGGCTTTCCGCCGCCGTCGATGTCCAGCGTAAAAGTCAGAGGCTCAGTCTGCGTGTAGAGCATATTGTAGACAAACAGACCGGTCTCGCTGTCAGTCCGATTCATAAAGGTCAGTATATTTTTGTTTGGCACAGCAAACGCCGCCCTCGGATAAACGTCCAGCGTTTCCAGACAGCGGATTGTCTCCGCCTGCACATCCGTCTCCGTCACGCCGGGCAAGCCCTTTATCTCATCGATAAGCTGCTTCAGCTCCGCATCGGACTCGCCCCAAAACGGCGTGTGGGACGCTGCATGAGTATGGCACACCGTGATGCCCGGGCGGACGATCTCGCTCGTACCATTGACAAAGACGATTTTCAGCCCCTTCCGGGCCAGTTCAAGCAGACGTTTTGCGGAGCTTACAGGCATATATTCCTGATAAACTATCAGCGCGCGGTAGCCGGGTCCCTCGGGAAACAGTTCCCCCTCCGCGACATCGGCAAATTCCTCCTCCAGAAGCTGCGGCGCAAAATAATCCCAGGAATAGCCCGCGTGCTGCAGCTCCATATCACGCCAATACAAGGCTTCATCCCCCCGCATGAGCTCATGAGAGTAGAGCGCATCCTCGTCAGGGGTAACGAAAAGCAGATTGTTCAGATAATAATCCAGCCGCAGAATGCCCAGATCTACACGCGGCTTACCGCGGCGAATCAGTAGCTGATAGCGCGCCATGGCGTCCGTCCAGTCATGATAATGCTGATATGCCGGCTGTCGGCTGCCGAAGCGCTCGGAAAAAATCGGCCACATTCCCTCATGTCCCGGCCAGTAAGTAGATTCATCTGAGCCCGCGATGCTGGAATAGCCATGAAGCACCGTGCGGCTGACGCCGACCGCAAACTGCGTGTAAATAATCTGGGTGTAAAATTCCAGGCCTTTCATATAATTCATCTGCGTCGCTCCAGTCTCACTGGAAAAAATTTTGCCATAGATATGAGCCGAACCGGCCATGTTGCGGTAGCTGTCAATCTGAGAAGTAAACTCCAGAGACTCCGTCTCAAGACCATCCACATACTTGCCGGACTGAGACACCTCGAAAGGCAGGCCGTAGGCGACTTCCGCGCGAAGAGTCATGCCGATGCCGTGCAGCCATTCCTGCATGGGCTTCAGCATATTGTCCATATACAGTTCGGTCATCGTCTGATACAGATCATTGCGCACACGATCCGTCTTCAGCTCATCCTCCATCTTATAATGATATAGAAAGACAGCTGTCATCTGGCCGCTGTTCTTGACAATAAAAGGCAGATAAGGTGTGAGGCTGTAGCCCCTTCTGGCCTGAAACTCTTCGAGCAGATGATAGCCCCACAGCTGGCCACCGGCGCCGAAGGTGGAGAGCTCCAGAGAGTCCATATACATCATACCGTGTCCGTTTTCCCTGATCGTCTCGCGAAGCTCCGGTGTCAGCACCACCGTGTCCCAGTACGCGATGAAGGCCTCAATACCATAGCGATCCAGATAATTGATAGTATAAGAGGTGGAGATGGAGGGCCTTGCAATCTGACCGGTTCCGTGCAGCCAGAAGAAGAAAAGTTTGTAGGTTCCATCCGCAGGCGCGGACCAGGTCAGGGTATCATCAACAACCTGATCAGTCAAAACGAGCGTATTCTGATCCAGGACAGCGTCCCCTTCCGTCTCTCCGATCAGTCTGGCGGCGACGACCGCAACAAGATCCTGATCGTGAATACTCCTGTTCCACGGTTTTGATCTGGGAATTGAGCCCGAGCGGGTCTGTCCGGGCACCAGCGTCTCAACCACATAGTCCAGTTCTTTCGCCGCAGCTTTATCATCAGGAGTGATGGAAATCAGGTTTGCATTGGACCAGTTGGTGCCACTGGTGACGCTGAAACCCATTCCGCGCCTGGTTGTCTCGGTAATGATCGTGCCGGAGTCATGAACCCACTCTTCCGAGCCCCAGCCATAAAGCCTGGAATCGGCTCCCGGTTCTTCCATGGCCAGAAACTCAATGGAGCCAAATCCCGCCTCGTCCAGCATTCTGACATCTTTCAGCAGCGTCTGATCCGTGTGAAAACCCTCAGCCAGCCACCAGCGCACGTCTACGCGATGACTTTTGTCCGGATTTACTATCATATCCCTTTTGATCATTTGTACATCCTCCTTGATTGATGCTTATTTCACTTCATTTATTGACTGAATTTATGATTCCATGTATAATTCAGGAAAATCACACTTTGTGAGGTCGCCATGGATCGAGAGGAAGCCATCATCCGATTATCTGCATGGGATGATCAGGAGCTGTTTTATAAAGATTATCTGGACGTGCAGAACGGGATATTGCCCGGATCCTGTCTGCACGACCGCTGGGGTACCCGTGGCGAGGACTACCTGTCCGCTATTTCCTCCCTGGACAATACGGTTCTCCTCGAATCCCATTACCTGGAAGCTTCCTATGATATTGCAATCAGCAAATCTCCCAGATATACGCTGCCGTTCTGGCATGCTCATGAGTTTTTCGAGCTGGTCTATGTACTCAGCGGTAACTGCTGTATTTACATCAATAATGAATGTATCCCGTTGAGCCAGGGCGATTTCTTTATGATCGCACCACAGGTATCTCACCAGATTTCCACCAAAAGCCCTGATACGATTGCGCTCAATATTCTGATACGTTCCTCAACTCTGCTGAATATTTTCCTGAATTCCCTGCGGGACAGGACGCTGATCTCTGTGTTCTTTCTCAGCCACACCTGTCATGGCGGCAGCTATCATAATGATTACCTGATCTTCCACACAGGAAAAGACGAAATTATCCGCAATTACATTCTGGACATATATCTGGAATCGCTCGAACACGATGCGTGCTCCAATCGCATTCTGGTAAGCCTTGCCAATATTCTTTTTGCACAGCTAATCCGCCGCCATGCCGAACATGTGGAAATGCCGGTTTCCGCAGAGCGAAACAGCGAATTAATCACTGACATCATCGGCTATATCATCGACCATTTTACGGACTGTACGTTGTCCTCTCTGGCAGAACACCTGCATTTTTCCATGACATACTGCTCCAGAATCATCAAGGAAACGACCGGTTGTACTTTCTCCCAATTACTGGCCGAGGTGCGAATCAGCAAGGCTGCCAGTCTGCTCACAACCACGCCCATGAAAATTGAAGAAATCAGCACATATCTGGGGTATAAAAACCCTGAGACGCTGATCCGCGTGTTCAAGAAGCTGACCGGGAGCACACCCTCCGCCTACCGTAAGAAGCAAAGTGTCTGATATATTCCTGTTCTATGATTATAATTCTTCCAGCGATGGATGTGCAGGACTGTAATTCGCAATTTTATTGACTTTTTTTGCTGTTTGGAAACCAGAGCGAAATATGCTGACAGAAGATGAAAAGAATTTTAAACCGGAAGAGGACACCGATACGATTACGAGCCGCAGGCTGATTTCGAGCCCGACCTGACACGGACGCAGGAAAGCGCAGGGAACCGCTTCCCTGCGCTTTTCTCTTCTCTTAAACCTGCGGGCACTGATCGATAAAATTCAGTCTGGCCTGATAGGTCCTGCTCTCGCCTGGCTTCAGCACCGGCGCGTCGCAGCCCTCCTCCCCGATCTTCGGTCCGTCCAGGCTGGTGTTCAGAGGCTCTAGCCCCAGCGCGTACTCGCCCTTCCCCAACATCTTCCACTCGCAGAAATGCGGGAAATCGTTGCCATTATACTGGACGTTGACGCCGATCCTACGCTTTTCATTGAAAATCGTATACTGCGCCATCCCCTGGGCGTCTTTCTTTATCTTATGGAAATAACAGCGCTCCGGATAAGGATAATCCGGCGCCTCGATCTGCTTCCAGGTGTCCGCGTATTTCGCTGCATGCGCTTCACGCGGCGTCATCTCCAGGCTGTCGAAGATCAGCTTCGTCCCCTCCTCCAGCAGCGGATAGCCATAGTTCAGATGAAGCGCGTACATAAACTGCTGCTCGCCGAAGCCGTGGTTTGTGATCGTGTCGGTCAGAAGGATGCTGTCGCTCTCATATTCGAATTCCAGCTTTCGATGAAGGCTCAGATTCTCGCCGAACAGGCGCGCCTCGCGCATCGTCCCCTCCAGCTCGATCGTCGGTACTCCCCCGTTCAGGCCACGCCGAAAACTGACCTGCTCCGCCGGCGTGTTGCCAATTCTTCCGTGCAGGCCGAGCTCCTCGCCGTCCTCGCGGACACGCGGGACGCCGACATGCGCCAGTCCCAGCGTGGTCAGCATACCGACGAAGAAGCTACGCAGCCAGCGCGTCCCCTGCGCGTCATAATACTCCGGCGCGACGATGCCGCAGGGCGCCAGATAGTTCATATTTTTCCCCTTATAGCGAACCTGATAGATATCCATGCAGCGGTCCGGCAGTACCGTCACGGACAGGTTTCCGCCGTTCGTCACCTCAAAAAAGCGGACGCCCTCCTGAAATCCTCCCCGCAGCGTCCCGTCCCGCAGCGTCATCAACTGATCCGGATCCCCAATGTATTCCCGGATTTCTTCGTAAGTTTTGCTCATTTCCCTTCCCTCCATCATGATATTTCCCGTCCTTCCTGACAGGATTTTCCCGCTATGCGTTGCCGGCATGCAAAGGCAGGCAACACCCGGTTTATGCGCCGGAGGAAATCAGCCTGGCTGGTTTCCCGGCTCTATTCTGCTGCAACTATAACAGAAAAATTAAAAACCGGCAACGACTAATTATAAAAATACACATTCACAAAAAGTTCACAAAATAATTAGCACTCAAGGCTTGACTTGGCTAACAATTTGTGCTATAACTCATATAAC
>JAJBTX010000018.1:0-22050 GCA_020860645.1 Lachnospiraceae bacterium
GACTTTATAGTTAAGAAAACGCAAACAAACTTCCTCTTATAAAAATAACAAGCATGTTTTCTAAAACAGCATAATTATCACCAATAACATCCATTCTCTACTTTGCCCGCACCCGCTGGGCGTTCTGTCTCATCTGGATAAATCCAAAATTCGTTTCTCAATGAAGAAACACGAGGATTATCTTCCCATCGTTTTCCCATAATACCAAACAGAAGTTGTACGTCACCTCCTAAATGTATTGCAACTTTTTGCCTTTTTTCTTTTATATAAGCGCCCAACGGCAGACCATACGCTCCACATCCGATAAGTGCAATGTCAAAATCCAATTTATCAATTTCACTTTTCATGTAATCCAGTGCTTCAAACCAGTTGGCGAACCTGGAATCCACCGCATCTCCTTGAGTTTGAACTGCTTTAATTGTAATTAAGTCGAATTCAGGCAATATATCCGCGCCTTTAAACAATTCTTTTCTTTTTTTATACTGCTTACGTATACTATCCTCAAAGGGATGAATTACCAAAACTTTCCTATTTTTTAGCGCACTGGACCAAGGGTGTGAATCTGTTCCCAGTCCCATATGCAGACAAAAACCTTTCAATTCCAGGCAATATTTATTAACAAAATACTCTTCACAAGGCTTGTCCCACTTTTCTACTAAATCCAATTGCATTGCTGCATCTTTCATTATGCTGTTGAAACTCTCCATCAGATTTACATCATCTGGGAAGAATCCAGCGCAGCAGCATAACTGTTTGCAAGCCTTTCTCCTATGTCTCCTATTACCAAATTCTTCTGTACGCATAGCATACA
Source organism: Lachnospiraceae bacterium (assembly GCA_020860645.1). Taxonomy (GTDB): domain Bacteria; phylum Bacillota; class Clostridia; order Lachnospirales; family Lachnospiraceae; genus Hominiventricola. The sequence goes on from JAJBTX010000018.1 coordinate 812, forward strand.
TTTCTGTCGCGCCAAACTTTCCGACAAAAAAAGGAATTTCATTTATAATTGCATTCGCCAACATTTGATCCCGTTCTTCATCAGAAAACGTTATCTTATTATCCCCATATTCTCTAAAGTGAAATGGAAAATTCCAATTTTTCTTCCTACACCAAAACTTTATCTGATAATAAATAAAACGCACTTTCATTATCGGGGTTTTCCACTTAACTAGCCTGTCTGGAGTATTCACAAATCACTCTTTCCACGCTCTTAATAGCGCTTTTCTTAAATATGGTGCTGTTACTCCCGGCCACATCGGCGCAATATACCCGTCTGTAAACTCTGTACAAAATCCTCTTTCTTCCATGTACGCCTGCAGCGTTTCAGGATCTCCAGGCTTATGATATGTTGCTATCAATAATTTTACATTTTCCTTTTTTAACAGATTTTCAGCTCCCAAAAGGACTTCCAGCTCCATCCCTTCCACATCGAGTTTTATTAATATAGGTTCTGTCACTTTATCCAGGAGCGTGTCCAACGTTATGTTTTCTTCATCATCTTTGCAGGAGGCATATTTATTGATAATTGTGACATTCTTTTCTCCTGAAAAAGTTTTATTTAACCTGCTTAGCCAGCTTGGGTCTCTCTCTATAACATAAACCTTACTTGCTCTTTTCAAGCTCTCAACTGCCATAATACCCTCAGCAGCACCGACGTCCACAAATACTGATCCTTGTTCGATTTCCGGGATAGCTCCTCCTAAATAACGATGGGGTGAATTTACATTCTGCTCCAGCATCAGCTGAGAATAGGCATACGGCAAAACATATATCCGATGATTTTGGTGCACAACATAAGGACTATCATCTTCATCAAACCCCATTTTAATTCTCCATACAAACCCCAACTTAGCCCATTTGTAGGGAAAATGTGTCGCTCCGTGCTTCTTTAAGTATGCGATCTCATTTTTATACTCTTTCCTGTTTTGGGGTGTAGATTCTCCCCATTCGATGGTTCTATCGCATATATCTTTTCGACTACGCCTAAAATTTCTCCATGATAATATTACATAATATTTCCAATATAAAATTCGTAAGCCCTTGATATGCCGCCTCGCAAACCTTTTAATATTCATATTCTATTCATTCCCTTCTGCATCAGTACATACTTTACTTTTAATTTCAAATGCAAGTATCGAATGTATTCCTTTCTTTTGAACCTCGGTTTTGTTCTTTCCAGATGTTCAATACGTTCTTTTACCATTAATATTTTGCTGTCATCTTTAGACTCTAGTACATGACCCAGAAGAGCGAATATCTTTTCTACCTGTAAATATTGAAAACATCTCAAATATTTACCATATGTCCTCGTCGCATTCTCAATAATAATTTCTCCACATCTGCATACGCTATCTGCATGCCATATTGCTTTATCAACATCTCCTCTCAATGAATTCATTACTCCTACCATACTGTCATATCGATAGTGATAAAAATATTGACGAACAAGACAATATGTATCTTCACTTCCAGCTAATAAAAGTAGCGGAAACAATGCTTCATCATCATTTAAAATTCCTTTATATTTGTTGCGATTTTTATTTATATCCCCTGAAACAGACAGGAATTTTTCAATCAGTTCTCTTTTATACAAACATCTCCATAACGGAGTTCTCTGTTTCCCATGATACAAATTCTCAATAATTTCTTTACATACAACGCAGTCAGAGCGGGCATAAGAAAGCGGTAATTCAACTGTTTTATCAGCATACTCATTTAATATTCCACCCTCTACAATATATGCGTTCTGTCGTACCCCCCCTATATATCGGCCAAAGCATTTGCGGTGATATCCAATCATCTCCATCAACGAAACCAATATAATCGCCCGATGCTGCCTTCATACCATCAATCCGACTTAAGAACGTCCCCTCATTCTCCTTCTTACAAAGCAGTATGATATTATCTCTTGTAGCCACACATTCTCTGACAATGTCAACAGAATTGTCAGTGGAAGCATCATCTACGATAACAATTTCCACTTCCTCTGACGGTAATTCGGGAGACATAATTGAAGTTAAACACCGCCTGATATATTTTTCCGAGTTATAAACAGCTATTATTAACGAAATTTTCAAACGCTATTGCCTGCCTTTCTGCTGGTTTTAGCCAATCTCTTTGATCTCTTTTCTCTACTATTACAATTCTCGTATAAATTTTGCCGGATTTCCGCCCCATACCTCCCCCGGAGGAATGGACCTTGTCACAACGGAGCCGGCCCCCACGATGCTGCCCTTTCCGATTGTCACTCCCTTTAAAATGATGGTATGCGCCCCTACAAACACATCATCTTCAATAACAACAGGCTTCGACTTTATATCTTCCTGAGGAGAATCCCTCCGTATTTCTGCCTTCAATGAATGAAAATCCGTGTCATATATTTTACAGGAACCACCAATCAACACATGGCTTCCTATCGTGACCGAATCATATGAAACAATACAGCTATTGGAAATCCCCGTATAGTCCCCAATCGCAATACTCCCGTTCTGATGCGTCCTCAAAATAGTGCTTACGTCACCGCCAATTGGATTGTACCTCATTCCGCTGTTGACAGCTACATGCTTTCCAATCCGGATGTTTCCTCCAAAAATAAAGAGCCTGCCATGGATGTTTAGAAATCCGGGTTCATATTTAACATGGTGATATTTTAGCTGAAACCAATTCCAGCACCAGTCTCCAAGAGACCGTAGTACATTCCATATCTTTTTTACCATTTCATAATCAGTTTAACCACTGCCTCTTTCATAATGCAACTATAGTATGATACTCTCTTATAAGTTGAGCGTAGTTTTCTTTCACATCATGAGTCTTTGCCGCATGTCTCCTTGCATTTTGAGAAAAAGAAATTGCCAGTTCATCATCCCGGAATATTTTACAGATATATTCCGCCAAAATGTAATATTCGTCAAATGGATATACAAATCCATCCTTTCCATGCTCCATCATTGTTTTGACGCCGCCCACATCAGAGGCCACCACCGGAGTTCCTAGAAGCATCGCTTCGCCAAGAGAATTGGGGGAATTTTCTATCGCTGAAGGGGAGACAAATACATTCGCCTTTAAATACTGCTCCCTCATTTCTTCTTCCGAAAGTGTCCCCAGAAATTCCAGTTTATCATATAAATCGTAGGCACGTAATTTACGCATGATTTCTTTCTGATAACTGGAAATCCGCAACTTGTCAATCATCTTGCCATAATGTAAATAATCGATGCCTGTTGTCCGGATCCGGGCATCTGGAAATTCCTGCACAACTATCCTTAACGCCTCGATAACCATATGTAATCCTTTAATCGGATAATGTGATTGACTGAGGAAAATCGTATGACGCTCCATCTTACAAACATCCCACTTGGGCTCTGAGTAAAACGATGGGCGCAGGGACTCGTTACAGACATGCATACATAACTCTGGATTAATCATCCGACAGACTGCCTGATCCCAATCAGTTCTGACAAAAACATGTTTTGCAATTCTAAGACATGCTGCTTCTTCTTCTCCTCGTTTTGTCATACGTGTCTTCATGTCCCTGATATTATTTCGTTTGATCCACTCCTTTATTGTTCTTGTACGAGCGACCTTTTCGGAAAGCCCAGCGTAATAGTGCAGAGAGTATATCGATACAACTCCCTGAATCCAAATAGCCAACTTATCTATATAACCAAGCGCGTCCACCATATTAACAAGCTGGCATTGAAAAGAATGTTCCGTTCCAAAAATCTGGATGATATCCGGTTTGAATTTTTCAATAATATAAGAAAGTCGCTGCAAATCTTTTCCACTATACTTTGCTCCATCTTCTACAGGATACACCGTAAAATAATGCGTCCCCCCCCCAGACCCACATACAGTCTGTCCCTCTATTTCTCTCTGATAGGGGAAACAGTAGCAAAATTCATCCAACTGATTTCGGATAATCTCATTCGAGAGTCCGCTCCGCCATCCGCAGGTTGGCGGTATACTCGTGCCTGGTTCCAAATCGTTTAATATAATTGGCAAAGGCTGCTTGGCGAACCATAAAATTCTCATATGCAAATACCCGATAGTATAATAGTCTGATACAACGCTCCCATCATATCACCTTTTTTAGTGAGAGTCAATTTTAGCTGACCTCACTTCACTCATTTTCCAAGGGCAATTCTTACATACGGTGTGACAGTTCCCTTGATCGCCGTGAATAGTCCAAAATTTTTTCTCAGGAAATAGAACCACTGCCTCATTGGCGCTCCCTTGTCCGACTCTTTTTTCTTTATCCTTTCCCGGCGTGACAGTTCCTGGTCCGTCCAGCTGCCTTTCTGCGAATTGTTTTCACACAGTCCCACGTATTCCTTTCCGACATGAATATGGCATCCATTTTTCTTAAGAGCAATTCCATAATCAAAATCGCCCAGCGAATGAACGTACATCTTATCAATGCTTCCGGTTTGTTCAAATCTCTTATAGGGAATCAGGACGCAGTTCGCATTAAAAGTGTCCAGCTCCTCCTGCCATCTGTCTACAGGAACTTTTTCGTAGTGTATTCCCTTTGTGTACTTGATCCCGCTGTAACTCAGTCTGCCCCCCGCGTCCTGTGTGGCTCCCACAATCACCGCGTCTTTTTGTTCAATACTCTGAGCAACCAGTTTTTCGATGCAGTGCTCGAAGAATTCCACATCATCATTCACCATCAGCAGGTAGTCCAACTCATGCGGCAGCGCAGACAGCGTGTAATCCATGGCCAGCCGCATCCCGCCCGAATAATACAGCTTCCCGTCACCGTACAGCAGATGAATATCAGCGGATTCTTTTAAGCCTTCCAGCGCTTCCTTCGTACCATCTGAACTGTTGTCATCGGCAACCACAAAGATAAAATGGCAGGCTGGATTGCCGTCGGTCAGACTGCGAATGCAGTTCATCGTCTTTTCTTTCCTGTTAAAGCATGTAAGCAATACTGCTGTCTTCAAGCTAATACCTCTGCATCACATCCATCATCTGATTCGCGGCCGTTTCCCAGGTAAAATGTTCTGCAATCCTGGCGTGCGCCAGACCTGGCTCGATCTCTTTCTGCTGAATTACAGCGACCGCCGACGGTTCATTATCAACCAGATATCCGGACACTCCGTCTTCAATAATGAAATCCGGTCCCGGGGCATGCCAGGCTACGACTTTGCAGTCATAATACATTGCCTCCAGGATCGCCATACCGAAAATCTCCTGCCTGTTCAGATTGACAAAGCATTCTGACAGTCTGTATAACTGCCAGATCTCGCTGTTTGGAACGCGATCTAACATTTTCACGGCTCCGGAAATTCCAAGCTTTTCTATTTCCTGCTCTGCATCTTTCTTCAGATCACCGGTACCAACCATCAGAAGCCGATACCCTTTATTCTGTCCATACAGACAGGCAAACAGACGAATCATCCCGAGCGGCTGCTTTTCCTCTGTCAGGCGACCGACAAAGAGAATCACACGGTCTTCCGCCCCGAAGCCATATTTCATTTTCAGCCCAACTCTGTCAGTACTCTCGTAGTCTTTGTAAAGAGAAGTCAAATCCAGGCCAACCGGCACAAGTGCGCAGTCTCTTACGCCTTTATTTCTGAGCTGCCGCTCCACTTCCGGTGTTTTGGCAAAACAGGGGCTTTTCCTGTATACCCTCATATTTCTTCTGGAGAGGAAATTCATGAGAGCTTTCTTCCCGGGATTCACGCTGTGGCTCTCGAGAACGCCAATGTAGGGAAACAGCTTCACCCCGTTTTTCTTTGCCCACCGCCAGACTCCTGGCACACAGAGCTGCGTGTCCGAGAAGAACACCATGGCATCGAGCGTCCCATCCAGAACCTTGACATCTATCAACCCATTCGTTCCCCAACTCTTTGCCGGAACCAACTTCAACATCGCGTGCTGACAACCTTCGATCAACTCTTCCGATGGTTCCTGTTCCATCGAAATTAATTTATAAACGATCGTTTCATCGACCAGCTTGTCCAATGCCCTGGCAAGTCCGGTCTCCTGTGTGTTGTAAAACCCTCTCTGGCCAAAACTGCCAATACTTGGAGTCAGCAAACCAACTCTCATTATCTCACGCTTCCCAGTGAATACCCACCTTGATCACTCTCGCCGGATATCCTCCTATAATTGCATTCTTCTCTTCAAAAACTTTATATATACAACTGTTAGCCGCTATCACACAGCCATCCGGGATCGTCGCGCCCTTCGTCACCAGACATCTGGCGTCAAACCAGACACGATTTCCCACTAATATTGGTCTTTCGGAGTTGAGCAATGTACTTCCCTGATATACCTTATGAGCATCTCCATCCATAAACATACAGTCCCATGCAATCAGAACATTTTCGCCAAAAGTCGTCTCATGTCTGCATATAATTGAAGAATTTCCACTCACCTGAAAATTATTTCCAAGTATCAGTGTTCCGGTATTTGCAAGCCTTGTCCCATTTCCAAGATAAGCTGTGCCTTTAAATATTACAATTCCTTCATTATGCCACACCGCACGTTCTCTTTTCTGATCAAAAGAACGATTTTCGTGAAATCCAATCCTTATCATATTAAATCGAATTGGGGATTCTATCCTTATCTCACCAGTCATCTTCTGAAACGCAACTCTATGTGAAACAATAATCGGAAATTTTATTGCCTGCTTTAAAGGGAGATATCGAAAATTGAACAAAATAGTTTTAGGTATTGCACATATCGCCAGGTACAGCTTATGCAAGTGCTCCATCGCCTTATCTCTCCTCTTTTTTTACTCTGTTCCTTATTTTCAATCTTCCTGCATTGCTTTCCGATATATCCCTTCCAAAGCCTGTATGTTCTGCTGTTCAGAATAGCGCTCGTTAAATACATCTCTTATTTTTCCGGAAGATATGCTTGTTTTCTTTTTTATCGACTCCACTATAGCTGCCAGGCTTTCAGCAGAATCAAATGGAAATTTATATCCCGTGACTCCTTCTTCAATCAAATCACCAACATTTCCAATATTGGAACCGATTACCGGGGTTCCTGCAGAGTAAGCCTCCAGCACTGTCATTGGAAACCCTTCATACCACTGCGTTGGCAACAGCAATGCCCTGGAATCCGCAATCAATCCTTTTACCTCTGTATTGGAGACAAATCCGAGCATCCTTATGTTGCAGTCCGGATTCTCCCCGAGGAAATCACGGCACCAGTCCTCCAGCGGCCCAGATCCACAGACAAGTAATTTGGGGGCATCATACCCCAATATCTGCCAGGCACGAAATAAGGTCTCAATTCCCTTTAATTTGTCCAGTCTCCCCACGTAGATAAACTGGTTTGACCGACTTTCATATGGGCTGACTTCACCGTCTGTCTCCACAAAATTCGGCTTCACATAGACCCGCTCCGGCCGGATCTGCTTCAGCTGCAAAAGCTTCCCCCTGTTAAACTCCGTCAGACAGATGTAATGAATCTTTCCATAGGTTCCCAGCATTCTGTGAATCTTCGTGCTGACCACGCAGGCCAGCGTCTGCAGCCTGCTCCCTCTGTAGCAGCTGTGCCTGAGGGCACAGCCGAGGCCGTGCTCCACACAGTCCTCGCAGATATGACCGTCGCGATAAAAGGTGGCGTCCGGACAGAGCAGGCGAAAGTTGTGCACAGTCTGGACGACCGGCACCCCGCAGGAGAACGCCGCGTAATAGACGGACGGGCTGATCAGGTTCAGCGTGTTGTGAACATGAACAATGTCGATCTCCTTTTCCCGGATGAGCCGCTTCACATCTCTGTAGGTTTTCGGATTAAACACGGTAGTAAGCGGAAGCAGTAGCTTCCGCCCTGCGGACATCGTCTTCAGCTCCACATTGCTCCTGCTGTAAAAGCTCACCTCGTGGCCATGGTCCTCGAGCAGTTTTCTCTCATTGGCGACCACGGTGTCCTCGCCGCCCGGGATCTGATAGTAGTTGTGGACGATTAAGACCCTGTATTTCTCCTCCATGCCAGCTACTTCCCCCTCACCCCGGCCTGCCAGATGAATGTGAAATTTGTACTCCAGTATTTCCCGAACAGCCGCCGCGGCTCCTGGATCAGCCGGTAGACCCACTCGAGATTGCATCTCTGCATCCATTCCGGCGCTCTGGCGATATTGCCGGCATAGTAGTCAAAGCCGGCACCTACGCCGCACATGAGGCCGCCCACGCGTCCCAGATGCTCATGCATCCATCTCTCCTGCCTGGGGCAGCCGAGGCCCACCCAGACGAAATCAGGGTGCGTCTCATTGATCCGTTCCACGGCCAGCCTGTCCTCCTCCTCCGTCAATGGGCGGAAGGGCGGACTGTACATGCCGACGATCCCGAGTCCCGGATATGCCTCGAGAAGCCGTTCTTTCATCCTGTCCAGCGTCTCTTCCGTGGAGCCGTAGAAATAATGCCGCCAGCCCTTCTGCGCGCTCATCCGGAAGATCTCGCCCATGTAGCCGGGCCCAGTGACCCGCTGCATCCCGCTGCAGCCGCGCCGTCTGCCGACCGTGGACAGCGGCCCGCCATCCGACATGCACAGAGCCGAATCATTCAGCACCCCGCAGAACTCCGGATCCCGGTACGCGGTGACGTCGGAATACACATTTACCGCGCAGATCGCATCGCCGCGGAGCTTCTCCATATTTTCCTGCGTAAAGGCAAGCAGCCAGTCCATATCGATTGCCGCGATCTCCACTCCCAGGATCCTGCAGGTTGGGATGAGAGATTTATCAATTGTCCGTTGGAATGTCCTGCCTGTCTGTTCCATCATCATAGCATTCTCCACAAAAGATGTCAAAAATATAAACTTTTAACGGATACATAATAGCACGATTCCCCATCGAGGTCAATTTATCGAAGAATCTCCCGTTTTTCACATATTGCAAAGAGCTTCTTTCAGGCTATAAAAATCCGACATTTTTTGACATATACATCGTGGTAACTGCCGTTTATTTTAGTTAAAATTACTAAGCCGTATGTTAAATACAGGTAAAATACAATCAAGAGGAAGGGTGTTCAAATGAAAAAATCCAACCGGGAGTTAAACGTCTATGTAGGTACCTATGCACACGAATTTCGTATGCGAAACGACATCTCGCAGGAACAGATGGCTGAACTTCTGCACATCTCCACAAGGTTCTATCAGGCGCTTGAATATGGCAGGCATGGAATGGGAGCGCAGACAATCTGCAGACTGCTGATACTGCTCTCGGAAGAGGAGCAACTCGCTTTTATAGCCGAGATTGCAAAAATCAATCTATGAATGGCGGATCACTTTAAATTTTTTTCGAAAAAAGGTAAATTTTGTCGTTTATAGCGTGGTAATTCATGTCTATTTCCGTTAAAATAGCACTGTTACCTGTGCCTGAATTGCAGGTAATAATAAATCATGAGGGAGGTAAAAACAATGCGCAATCGCAATTTAGAGATCGGCAGCTACGTAAGTGCTTATGTCAGGACGATTCGGCTGCGGAGACATCTTTCGCAGGAAAAGATGGCAGAGCTGCTGCAAATCTCCACGAGATGCTATCAGGCACTCGAAGCGGGATACTGCGGAACCAGCGGACAGACCATCAGTCTTCTGCTGCTGATGCTTTCTGAAGAAGAGCGCCGCGAGTTTGTCGAAGGTCTTGCAAAAGCAGTCCAGAAGTAAGCGTTCCTGCCACAGCGAAGGGAGCCCCTGCGGGGCTCCCTTTTCGCTATACCGTGGTTTAAGCCCTCCTGTCTCTCTGAAACGATGCTCAAACCAGTCTGAACCACACAATTGCCATACTTCGCTACTTCGCGCCTCTCCCGCCCAGGATCACCAGGATCGTCTTGCAGATAATCTTCACATCCAGCGACAGCGACCAGTTGTCGATATACTCCAGGTCCAGCCGCACTACCTCGTCGAAGTCCCGGATGTCGCTCCTGCCGCTCACCTGCCACAGGCCGGTGAGGCCGGGGCGAAAGCTCATGCGCCTGCGCTGCCAGCTCTCGTACTGCCGATACTCGTCCAGCGTCGGCGGCCGCGTTCCCACCAGGCTCATGTCGCCCTTCAGCACGTTCCAGAACTGCGGGAACTCGTCGAGGCTTGTTTTGCGTAAGAATCTCCCCACCTTCGTGACGCGCGGATCGTTCTCCATCTTGAACATGGGACCGCTCACCTCGTTCTGCTCCATCAGCTCCTTCTTGCGCTCCTCCGCGTCCACGTACATGGAGCGAAATTTATAGAATTCGAAGACTCTTCCGTTCTTTCCCACGCGCTTCTGCCGGAAGATCAGCGGTCCGGGGGACTCGTGCAGCAGGAAGGGCGCAATGACGATCGCGATCAGCGCCGTGATGATCAGGCCGATAATCGACCCCACGATATCCATGACACGCTTCAGCACGATCATGCGGTAATCCAGCAGGCGGCTGGAGAAGGAAACCACCGGGTAGCCCTCCAGGGAACAGATCCGCTTCTCCCCGTGGAAGCCGAGATCGAAGAGGTCGAGATTCAGATTGACCACCAGGCCCATCTTTTCGAATTCGAGGATCATGCGTTTCAGCGTTTTCTCATTCTTCTGGATCGAGGAAATCTGGATGAAGACCTCATCCACCACGAGGCCGGACGCGAACTCCAGATAATCATCTTCCCGGCAGACCACGGGAATATTCCCAAGCGATTCCAGCGCCGTATCCGTGTCCAGCAGGATCACACCGGATATCGTCCACATCGTCTCCTTCGAGCGCTGAAAGGTCTCTATCACCTTCCCGATCTGCGCCCCGTCGCTGATGAGCAGGATGTCCTCCCGTCGCTGCTCGTTCGTGTGAAAGAGTTTTTTTCGATTACGGATCGCGATATGGACGAGCCAGGTCAGCGGTATATCAAGGCAGAGAAAATAGAGCGTCATCAGACGGGAAATCATGAAATCCGTCTTCACGACAAAGCTGAAAAAGATCATGCAGACGGCCACAGACACGCTGTATTTCAGGCAGACGACCAGTTCGCGGTATCTTCCTCTCTGAAAGAAATCATCTGTCACCTTCAGAAAGGAAAAAACCGTGATGTGGATCAGCACCACCGCCGTACAGGCCAGGCGGATATTGTCGGACGCGCCCCAGCGCGCGATGCTGCCATAGCGGATCACGCCCGCCAGGACTAGGCTGCCCAGCGCGACGAGGCCGTCGATCACGCACAAAATTATTTCAAATATCTGGTTTCTCTTCTGATACATATCCGTCCTCTGTCTCACTCATTCACAGACTCACAATCCTGCTGAAACAGTCAAAACCCAAGAGTGCCTGTCCTGCAGTCTTTCAGTCCCTCTGAAAAATGTCTCTTGTATACACCTTCTCGCGCACGTCGTCGAGCTCCTCGCCGTAGCGGTTTGCGATGATCGCGTCGCAGCTCTCCTTGAAATGCGCAAGGTCGTTGACGACAAGGCTGCCGAAGAAACGGCTGCCGTCCGCGAGCGTCGGCTCATAAATCACGACCTCCGCGCCCTTTGCCTTGATGCGCTTCATGACGCCCTGGATCGAGCTCTGGCGGAAATTGTCACTGCCCTCCTTCATTGTCAGACGATAGACGCCGACGCACACCTGCCGCCCGGGCAGGCCATTGCGCCCGTTCCCCTCATCAAAGTAACCAGCCTTCTCCAGCACCCGCGTCGCGATGTAGTCCTTGCGGGTGCGGTTCGCGTCCACGATCGCCTGGATCAGATTCTCCGGCACGTCCTCGTAATTCGCGAGGAGCTGCTTGGTATCCTTGGGCAGACAGTAGCCGCCGTAGCCGAAGGAAGGATTATTGTAATGCGTGCCGATCCGCGGGTCGAGACACACGCCGTCGATGATATCCCGCGTGTTCAGACCGCGCATCTCCGCGTAGGTATCCAGCTCATTGAAATAGGAGACCCGCAGCGCAAGATAGGTGTTGGCAAAGAGCTTCACCGCCTCCGCCTCGGTCGGCGCCATGAAGAGGGTCGGGATATTTTCCTTCAGCGCGCCCTCCTGCAGCAGCCCCGCGAAGACCTCCGCCGCCTCCCGCAGATCATCGCGCCCCTCCGGCACGCCGACGATGATGCGCGAAGGATAGAGATTATCATAGAGAGCCCTGCCCTCCCGCAGAAACTCGGGGGAGAACAGAAGGTTCCGGCAGCCATATTTCTCATACATCTTCTCCGTAAAGCCGACCGGCACTGTGGACTTCACGACCATGACCGCCTCAGGGCGGCACTCCATGACGAGCCCGATCACCTGCTCCACCGAGCTGGTGTCAAAATAATTTTTCACCGGGTCATAGTTCGTCGGCGTCGAGATAATCACGTAGTCCGCTCCGCTGTAGGCCGCGCGCGCGTCGAGCGTCGCCGTGAGGTCAAGCTTCCCGGAGGCGAGATATTCCTCGATCTCCTTATCCGCGATCGGGGACTTGCCCTGATTGATCAGCTCGACCTTCTCCGGCAGGACATCGACCGCACGCACGCTGTGATGCTGCGCGAGCAACACCGCGTTCGACAGCCCGACGTAGCCGGTGCCCGCGATCACCAGATTGTATGTTTTCTTTTCCATGAGGTTCTCCTCTGTTGTTTTTCTATGGCACACGCTTTTCTCCATGGCACTATTCTACTATTGAAAGCCCCCGGATGCAAGCAAAAATCCGCCTGCCGCACACAGGCGGCAGACGGATTCGTCAAGGGGAGGATAAGTATTTCATTTCTCTTCGGTACAGTTACAGTATGCCCGCTCAGGAGAAAACTATACTGAGCAACAAAATTTTTTTGTCAGCCTCCAGAAGACGCACCTTGTGGCTCACTGTTTCAAAAAGTACTTGTTATGTAGTTTTTATTACTATATAATGTTAGCAACAGTTCTGAACAGCATCGAAATGAAAAGACAGACTGTGCAGGTTTACCTGCTAAAGGCTGTGTTTTCATTTCGGGATGGGCGGGACGCCCATCAAGCCTCAGACATATAACGCGTAAGCGGCATATAGCCTTCGAAGAAGGCGGTCTGTGGCCTGCTGTTCAGAATAATTACCACAGAAAGAAGGCACATAACATGACGATAGACACAAGCGATATCCTGAACAGTATTCTCGAGAGCCTGGAACAGATCGACTATATCCGTCCCGGCGAGATCCCGAATATTGACCTGTACATGGATCAGGTGACGACCTTTATGGAAGAGAACTTAAACCGCGCGAAGCGCTATCCGGACGACAAGATTCTGACGAAGACCATGATCAACAACTACGCGAAGAACCGGCTGCTGCCCGCCCCCGTGAAGAAGAAGTACTCGAAGGAGCACATGCTGCTCCTCATCTACATCTATTACTATAAGTCCTTCCTCTCCATCGGTGATATTCAGAAGCTGCTGAGTCCGCTGACGGAGCGTTATTTTCAGGGCGAAGGCGAACCAAACATGGAATCGATCTACGAGGAAGTATTCAGCCTCGAGAAGGGACAGATCGAGCGGATGAAGGCGGACCTCATCGAGAGCTGGCGTATCGCCGGAGAGACCTTTCAGGAGACAGATGAGGAGGACCGGCAGTTTCTCCAGACCTTTTCCTTTATCTGTCTTCTGAGTTTTGATGTGTATGTCAAAAAGCAGGTGATCGAGAAGCTGATCGACGAGTTCTCGGCGGAAAATACAGACAAGTAAAAAAGAGCCCTGCGGCTCTTTTTTACAACATCCGGTGATCACTGTCTGCGGATGATATCGTTTCTGCCCGGTCCGTTGGAGACCATCGTGATCGGGAATCCGATCTGCTTCTCTATAAATTCTATGTAGTTCCGGCAGTTCTCCGGCAAATCCTCATATTTTCTGATCCCGCGAATCTCGCATTTCCAGCCCGGCAGGGTCTCATAGATCGGCTTCGCCTTCTCGAGCAGCGGCGTCGTCGGAAACTCTGTCGTCACCTGCCCGTCGATCTCGTAGCCAACACAGACCTTGAGTTCGTCGAGATAGCCGAGCACGTCCAGCACAGTGAAAGCCACGTCCGTGGTGCCCTGCAGGCGGCAACCGTAGCGGGAGGCCACGCAGTCGAACCAGCCTACCCTGCGGGGACGGCCCGTCGTCGCACCGTACTCGCCGCCGTCGCCGCCGCGGCGCCGCAGCTCCTCCGCCTCGTCACCGAAGAGCTCGCTGACGAAAGCGCCCGCGCCGACCGCACTGGAGTAGGCCTTGCAGACCGTGATGACCTGTTTGATCTCATAGGGCGGAATACCCGCGCCGATCGCGCCGTAAGCCGCCAGCGTGGAAGAGGAGGTCACCATCGGGTAGATGCCATGATCCGGATCTTTCAGAGTGCCGAGCTGCCCCTCCAGCAGGATATTCTTTCCATCCTTGATCGCCTGCCACAGGTAAGAGGAGACGTCGCACACATAGGGCGATACCATCTCCTTATATTCCATCAGTTCCTGATAAATATCGTCCTCCTTCAGCACCGGCGCGTGATACAGGTGTTCGAGCAGCACATTCTTGCTCGCCAGCACACTGCGGATGCGCTCGCGCAGCGCCTCCTCATCAAGCTGCAGGTCGCTTACCTGAAAGCCGATCTTCGCGTATTTATCCGAGTAGAACGGCGCGATGCCGGATTTCGTGGAACCGAAGGATCTCCCGGCGAGACGCTCCTCCTCAAGCTTATCAAACAGAATATGGTAGGACATGACCATCTGCGCGCGGTCTGAAATGAGAAGCTTCGGCGCCGGCACGCCGCGCTCGATGATGCTCTGCAGCTCCTGGAACAGCACCGGCACATTCAGCGCTACGCCGTTGCCGATGATGCTCGTCGTGTGACCGTAGAAGATCCCGGACGGCAGGGTGTGCAGCGCAAATTTCCCGTAATCGTTGACAATCGTGTGTCCTGCGTTCGCACCGCCCTGAAAACGGACGATGATATCGGACTCCTGGCCAAGCATGTCGGTGATCTTGCCCTTGCCCTCGTCGCCCCAGTTCGCGCCTACGATTGCTCTTACCATATCTTATTTCCTCCATTTCGCGGTCTTTTCTTCCGTTTCTGACCGCACTTTCTCAGTATAGCCCAAAATTCACCGCAAGTAAAGCGCTTTTCGCACGGCCACCCCCTGCCCGTCCGTTCGCAAAACCCGACACCTTGCGGTGGGCGGCTGCGGGCCATCACCCAAAGTCGAAGATGGATAGCTGATCCGACTCCGGCAGACCATCCAGCAGCCCGAGGTCGCCCATCAGGTCGATGACGGTCTTGCTGAGCTTCGTGCGGTTCCGGAGGTCGTCGCGCGAGAGGAAGGGACCCGCGGCGCGGCCCTCGACGAAGGCGTCCGCGGCTTTGTCGCCGAGACCGTCGATCGTGGAGAGCGAAGGCATAAGCTTCCCGTCGATGATGCGGAATTTGCGCGCGTCGGCCTCGTAAATGTCCAGTTTGCAGAACTCGTAGCCCCGCGCGTACATCTCAAGCACACTCATCATGTCTTTCAGCGTATCCTTCTCCTTCTGGGTCAGGTCATCCTCCCGGCTGCGATAATCCTGAATATAACGCTCCAGCCGCTCACGTCCCTGGCACATGAGCTCATAGTTGAAGGCGCTGGCACGGATACTGAAATAGGCCGCATAGTATTCGAGCGGGAAATTGATCTTGCACCAGGCGATGCGCCAGGCCATCATGACATAGGCCGCCGCGTGCGCCTTCGGGAACATGTATTTAATTTTCTCGCAGGACCAGATATACCAGTCCGGCACGCCGTGCGCGATCATCTCTTCCTTCCACTCCGGCCAGGTGTCGCACTGCCCCTTCGCGACCTTGCCCTTGCGGACCGCCTCCATAATCTTAAAGGAAAGCTCGCTGTCGAGTCCCATGCTGATGAGATAGGTCATGATGTCGTCGCGCGTACAGATGGCCGTGGAAATCGTCGCTTTCCCCTCCTGGATCAGCGTCTGCGCATTGCCGAGCCACACGTCTGTGCCGTGGGCGAGGCCCGCGATGCGCACCAGGTCGGAGAAATGCGTCGGATGCGTGTCCACGAGCATCTGCATCGCGAATTCCGTGCCGAACTCCGGGATGCCAAGGGAACCGAGCGGCGTACCGCCAATGTCCTCCGGACGGATGCCGAGCGCCTCCGTGCTCTGGAAGAGCGACATCACCTGCGGATCGTCGAGCGGGATCTCGCGGGCATTGACGCCGGTTAAGTCCTCCAGCATGCGGATCATCGTCGGATCATCGTGTCCGAGAATGTCGAGCTTTAAGAGGTTGTGGTCGATCGAGTGGTAATCAAAGTGCGTCGTGATGATGTCGGTCGTCATGTCATTCGCCGGATGCTGCACGGGCGTGAAGGAGTAGATGCTCTCGCCGAGCGGCAGCACAATGATGCCGCCCGGATGTTGCCCGGTCGTCCGGCGCACGCCGACACAGCCGTCGACAATGCGCTCGATCTCACAGCGGCGCTTCGGGACGCCCCGCTCCTCATAGTAGTTTTTGACATAGCCGAAGGCGGTCTTGTCCGCCAGTGTGCCGATCGTCCCGGCGCGGAAGGTCTGGCCCGTTCCGAAGATGACCTCCGTGTACTTGTGCGCGCGCGACTGGTAGTCGCCGGAGAAATTCAGGTCGATATCGGGCTCCTTGTTTCCCTTGAAGCCGAGGAAGGTCTCAAAGGGAATGTCGAAGCCCTCTTTTTTCAGCTTTTCGCCGCAGCGCGGGCAGTTCCTGTCCGGCATGTCGCAGCCGGCCATGCCGGCATATTTCTTCACCTCGTCCGACTCAAAATCACTGTAATGACACTTTGGACAGATATAATGCGGGCTTAAGGGATTGACCTCCGTGATGCCCGCCATCGTCGCCACCAGCGATGAGCCGACCGAACCGCGCGAGCCGACGAGATAGCCGTCCTCGTTCGACTTCCAGACGAGCTTCTGCGCGATGATATACATGACGGCGAAGCCGTTTCCAATGATCGAGCGCAGCTCACGCTCGAGGCGCTCCGTCACAATCTCCGGCAGTTCCTCACCATAAATCTCATGCGCTTTATTATAGCAGATCTCGCGCAGCGTCTTGTCGGAATCCGCGATGACCGGCGGGCACTTGTCGGGCCGCACCGGCGAGAGATGCTCACACATCTCGGAAATCAGATTCGTATTGGTGATGACGACTTCCTCGGCCTTCTCGGCACCGAGAAACTCGAACTCCGCGAGCATTTCCTCCGTTGTCCGAAGGTAGAGCGGCGCCTGCTGGTCCGCGTCCGCGAAGCCCTTTCCCGCCATGATGATCCGGCGGTAGACCTCGTCCTCCGGGTCGATGAAGTGCACGTCGCAGGTGGCGGCCACCGGCTTGTGGAACTCCTCGCCAAGCCGCACGATCGTGCGCACGTTTTCGCGCAGATCCTCCTCGGAGCTCACCGGATTCTTTGAGTCGCGCAGCATGAAGGCATTGTTCCCCAGCGGCTGGATCTCGAGATAATCGTAAAATTCCACAATACGCGCAATCTCCTGCCGCGGCGCGCCGCGCAGAATCGCCTGGTAGAGCTCTCCGGCCTCGCAGGCGGAGCCGACGATCAGGCCCGCGCGGTATTTCTCAAGCTCGCTCTTTGGTATGCGCGGCCTGCGCGCGAAATAGTCGATATGCGACAGGGAGACGAGCCGGTAGAGATTCACGCGGCCGATGTCGTTTTTCGCGAGAATAATCACATGGTAGGTCGGCAGCTTTTTGATCGCCGCCGCATCCGCGCGCCCCAGCTCATTCACATCGTCCAGCGTGCGGGCGTCCCGCTCGCGGAACATCTGCAGAAATTTCAGAAAAATTTCCGCCGTGCAGGCCGCGTCGTCGACCGCGCGGTGATGGTGGTCGAGCGGAATGTTCAGCGCTTTCGCGACCGTATCCAGCTTGAATTTATTTAATTTCGGCAGCAGCACGCGCGCCATCGCAACGGTGTCGCCGACCGTGAAGTCCGTCGGAATGTCCATACGGCGGCAGTTTTCCTCAATGAAGCCCGCGTCGAAGGAGGCGTTGTGCGCGATCAGCACGCAGCCCTCGCAGAAAGCCAGAAATTCCGGCAATATTTCCTCGATGGGCGGCGCGTCCAGCACCATGTCATCGTCGATACCGGTCAGTTCCTCGATCTCGAAGGGAATCGGCTCCCGCGGGTTGACGAAGCTGCTGAAGCGCTCCGTGATCTGCCCCTTCTCCACCTTCACCGCGCCGATCTCGATGATGCGGTTGTGCACGGCGGAGAGTCCCGTTGTCTCGAGATCAAATACCACGTAGGCGTCGTCAAGGCTCTGTCCTTTGGAATTTTCAATGAGCTCCTTTAAATCGTCCACGAGGTAGCCTTCAACGCCGTAGATGACCTTGAAGTCCTCGTCCTTGGAGATCGTATGGCTCGCCTCGGTGAAGGCCTGCACACAGCCGTGGTCGGTGATCGCGAGCGCCGGCATGCCCCAGGCCTTCGCGCGCTTCAGGAGCACCGCAGCGTCGGTCACGCCATCCATATCGCTCATCTTGGTATGACAGTGAAGCTCCACCCTCTTTTTCGCGGAATAATCCATGCGGGAGCTCGTGAAGTCTGCAATCTTCTTGATGCCGGTCACGGAGCCGATCGTCAGCTCATGGTCGAAGCGGTCGAGGATCGTCACGCCCTTGAGCTTCACGAAGGTTCCCTCCGCAAGCGCCTCCAGCTCCGGCAGCCGCTCGTTCGGAGTGAAAAGCTTGACATTGATGGAATCGGTGAAGTCGGTCAGCGTCAGCGTGAGGATCGTGCGCTCGCCGCGGATCTCGCGGTCCTCGCGCTTCCGGATCTTCCCGCGCACCGTCACCTCTCCCATCTCCTCGACAATCTCGCGGAGCTGGATGGGCTCATCGTCGAAGCTGCGGCCATAGAGCATGTCCGGGGCGGTTTTTTTGTAGAAACCGCCCTTACCACGACCTGATCCTCCGCGCAGGGAAGAACCGCGTTTCCCGGAGACAGTCTTTCCACCACCGGAAGATGTCTGCTTTCCTTGGGCGACACTCTTCTCCGTGCCCAGGGTCTGTTGTCCATAAGCCGCATTCTCCCCCGCAGCCATAGGAGTCTGCTGTCCGAAAGAAGCGCGCTCCTCTCCGGAAGCGCCGCCTCCTTCCTCTGTGTCTCTGAGCACAACCGATACGCTGCCCTCGAGGGGCTGCTGCGGAGACGCGACGCCCTGCTCCGACTTCATAAGCTCCCCGGTCAGCGCGGCGATCCGCTGCCGCATCTCGGCCTCCCCCTTACTGAGGCCGGATTCCTCCTCCGGCTCATAGTACTCGACATCCACCTTCACCCGCAAGCCACAGCGCTCGTTGAACACACGGTCGAGGATGCGCGCGATGTCGTTCACTGCCTCCCGGTCGTAGACATGCTTCGAAATACCG
Organism: Lachnospiraceae bacterium; assembly: GCA_020860645.1. GTDB lineage: Bacteria > Bacillota > Clostridia > Lachnospirales > Lachnospiraceae > Hominiventricola. The sequence continues at coordinate 20,137 of JAJBTX010000018.1, forward strand.
AGCGTCAGCGTATGCTCATCCGGGAATTCCACCTTCGCGTTCTTTAAAATGCTTCTTTTATAGGGACTGTAGGCTTCCAGTTCCGTCAGCACACTGTCCGCGTAGACCGACCAGAGCCGCTCGGGCGTGTACTGCTCCGAGAGCTGAAAGGTCTCAAAAAACCAGACCTTCCCCGGTCGACCGGCAAAGACCTGCCTCTGAATCTGAGCCGCAAGCTGAAAAAGCTGATGCTTCGCAATCAGCTTTCTGCTCGTGATATAGACCCGCAGCACGTCGCGCTGCGGGTTCGTGGAAACGCGCGTCACCACGACCTGGTCGAGGAGCTTCTTCAGCGGTCCCTCCGCCTCGATCGTGCGAAACACTTCAAAAAATGGTTTTTCACTTGTCGTCATGCCAGTTCTCCAGCTCTTCGCGCAATGCGTCCAGAAGCTCGCCCTCCGGCAGCTTCTTCACAATCTCCCCATGGCGGAACAGCAGGCCGAAGCCGTCGCCGCCCGCGACGCCGATGTCCGCCTCCCTCGCCTCGCCGGGGCCGTTGACCGCGCAGCCCATAACAGCCACACGGATGTCGAGCGGGAATTCGCTCACCATCGCCTCGACATGATTTGCAAGACCGATGAGATCGATCTTCGTCCGCCCGCAGGTCGGGCAGGAGACCACCTCCACGCCGCCCTTCCGAAGCCCCAGCGACTTCAGAATCAGCCGCGCCGAGCGGACCTCCTCCGCCGGGTCGCCGGTCAGCGAGACGCGGATCGTGTCGCCGATGCCCTGGTAGAGAATCACGCCGAGCCCCACCGCAGACTTGATATTTCCGGAAAAGAGCGTTCCGGCCTCAGTGATGCCCACATGCAGCGGATGATCCGTCCGCTGCGCGATCAGTTCGTGCGCCCGCGCGCACATGAGTACATTGGAGGACTTGATGCTGATGACGAGATTGTCATAACCCATGTCCTCGATGAGCTTCACCTTGTCGAGCGCGCTCTCAACGATGCCCTCCGCAGTCACGCCGCCGTATTTCTCGATCAGCTCCTTCTCGAGCGAACCGCTGTTCACGCCAACGCGAATCGGAATGTTACGCTCACGCGCCGTGTCCACAACCGCCTTAATCCGCTCGCGGCTGCCGATATTGCCAGGATTGATGCGGATCTTGTCCGCGCCGTTTTCCATGGCGGCGATCGCCAGGCGATAGTCAAAGTGGATGTCCGCCACCAGCGGGATCGCGATCTGCTTTTTGATCTCCGGGAGAGCCTTCGCCGCCTCCGGCGTCGGCACCGTACAGCGGATGATCTCACAGCCCGCAGCGGTGAGCTGCCGGATCTGGGAAACCGTCGCCTCCACATCCTCCGTTCTTGTATTCGTCATGGACTGGATCAGGATCGGATGTCCTCCGCCGATCACGCGATCGCCGATCTGTACCGTCCTCGTATGTTCACGATGCATAGCCTTCTCCCCTTCTCACATTGTCAAGTCGTTTCTGAATGCTCCATTTATTGACGCTCAGGACCAGGCCGATCTCGATGAGCAGAAAGATGCTCGCCGTGCCGCCGTAGCTGAAGAATGGGAGCGTCACGCCCGTCGTCGGAAAGAGCCCCGTCACGACCATCATGTTCAGAATCACCTGCAGCGCGATGTGCGAGAGCACGCCGATCGAGATCATCCTGCCGAGCAGATCCTCCGCGGTCTGCGAGATCACATAGATCCGGTAGAGCAGGTAGATAAACAGAAGAATGATGAGTCCCGCCCCGAAGACGCCGAGCTCTTCACAGATGATTGCGAAAATGTAGTCGTTATAGGGCTCCGGGATCGTCCCGAGCTTCTGGATGCTGTTCCCCAGGCCCTTACCGAAGAGGCCGCCGGAGCCGATCGCGTAGAGACCCTGCAGAGACTGATAGGCCGTGTCCTGCTCGTATTCAT
>JAJBTX010000018.1:22060-30734 GCA_020860645.1 Lachnospiraceae bacterium
GGGTTCCAGCCAGGCCCGGATACGCGCGAAACGGAAGCCCGCGTCCTCGAGCGTCGCCGGATCCAGGTTTTTTACATAATAGACAATCGCTGCCACCGCCGCGATCCCAATCGCCGCGACGAGGAAAAAGCGCCACTGATCCGGATGCACGATATAGATCATAAACACCGTCATGCCGAGCAGGATCGCCGCGGTACTCATATTGTTGCTGATCCGCAGAATTAACAGGGAAACGATAAGGCTCGGCACCATCATGCGCAGGATTGAGAGCCAGCTCTTCAGCTGCCGCCCCCGGACCACGATCAGCGTGGCCATCACCACGATCATGATCAGCTTGACCGGCTCCGCCACCTGGAACTGAATGCCCCCGATCCGCAGCCAGCGCGTCGCTCCCTTGACCGTGACGCCGAGCGGCGTCCTCAGCAGCAGAATCAGCAGAATGCAGACTACATAGCCGGGAATCGCGAAGATCGACCAGACATGATAGTTGATATTGGACACCACGAACATGGCCGCAATTCCGATCAGGGAATAGGCGACCTGATTTTTCAGAAGGTACATGGAATCATAATTGTAGGCCGCGCTCAGTCCCGCCGTATAGTAGCTCGCGCTGTAGATCATCACGAAGCCGAAGACCATCACGAAAAAGAGCGCCGCCAGAAGGTTTGTGTCCAGTCCGCGAAGTCCGGGCTGAAACACCTTCTCCTCCCTCATGCTCACGCCTCCCGTCTCTCATAGCGGCAGAAAGTAAAGGTCACATCAAAATAAGTCTTCTCCTCGCTCTCGCCGGTCAGCACCCACGCCGGGTCGGCCTCGAGATTCGGGAACCAGGCGTCGGCCTCGTAGGCCTCGTCGAGCCGTGTCACATGAGCCAGGTCACAGTATGGGAGAAAGGCGCGGTAAATGCTCTCCCCGCCAATGATATAGACATCCCGCGTATCGTAGGCCTTCAGCTCCTCCAGCACCTCTTCCACCGAGTGGCAGACGAGCGCGCCGTTCACGTGGTAGCCCGGGTTGCGGCTGAGGATGATATTCGTCCTGTTCTTCAGGGGCAGTCCTCCCGGAAAGGTCGCGAGTGTCTTCCGTCCGAGTACAACCACCTTGCCCGTGGTCTCCCGCCGGAAAAATTTCATGTCCTCCGGAATGCTCACGAGCAGCTTTCCCTGCTGTCCGATGGCCCAGTTTTTATCTACATTTACAATTAAATTCATGATTTTTGAAATCCCCTTACACCGCGATCGGAATATTCTGTATCTGCGGACCCGTCTCATAGTCCTCCACCAGGAGATCCGCCGTCGTGAAGGCGTAGAAATCCTTCACCTCCGGGTTCAGTCGTACCTTCGGAGCCGGATGCGTCTCCCTCGAAATCAGCTCGCGCACGATATCGACATGCCGGTCGTAGATGTGCGCGTCCGCGATCACATGCAGCAGCTCGCCCGGTATCATGTCGCAGGCCTGCGCCACCATCATGAGCAGAATCGCGTACTGGCACACGTTCCAGTTGTTGGCCGCGAGCACGTCCTGCGAGCGCTGGTTCAGCACCATGTTGAGCGTCAGCCGCTTCTCACCCTTCTCCTGCGTCACGTTCCAGGTCGTGCTGTAGGCGCAGGGATAGAGATGCATCTCGCTTAAATCGGCGTGCACATAGGTATTCGTCATGATCCTGCGGCTAAAGGGATTATTCTTCAGGTCGTAGAGCACACGGTCCATCTGATCCATCATGCCCTCTTTATACCGATGCTTCACGCCGATCTGGTAGCCGTAGGCCTTGCCGATCGAACCCGTCTCGTCGGCCCACTCGTCCCACACATGACTGTGCAGATCATGAATATTCGCCGATTTCTTCTGATAAATCCAGAGAATTTCATCCATGCAGCTCTTAAGAGCCGTCCTTCTCAGCGTCATCGCCGGGAATTCCTTTCTGAGATCATAGCGGTTCACGACGCCGAAGCGCTTGATCGTGTAGGCAGAGCTTCCATCCTCCCACTTCGGGCGAACCTTCTCACCCTCCGTGCTGACGCCATTTTCGAGAATATCGCTGCACATATCGATAAAAAGCCGGTCTGCGTAGCTCATGCGACTCCTCCTTACTCGATCTCAGAGGTGCAGAAGGGGCAGCGCGTCGCCCTGATATCGACCTCGCTCATGCAGCGCGGGCAGATCTTCTTCGTCGGGGCAGCCGGAGCCTCCTCCTCTTTCTTCTTCAGCTTCTCCGAAGCGCCGTTGATCGCCTTGACCATGCAGAAGATCACGAACGCGATCAGCAGGAAATTGATAATCGCCGACAGGAACGAGCCGTAATTCAGCGTCGCGGCCTGCTCGCCGACACCGAAGGAGACGCTCATTGAGGCGATATCCATGCCTCCCGTGATCAGCGACAAAAGCGGCATGATCATGTCATCGACCAACGAGGTCACGATCGCCGTGAACGCGCTGCCGATGATGACGCCGACCGCCATATCCATCACGTTTCCTCTGGAAATAAACTTTTTAAACTCTTCAAAAAAATTCTTCATGTTTCCTGCTCCTTCCCTGTCTGAAAAAGTGCCCGGGCCGCTGCCCGGACACTCTCAGTATAACACGTTCTTTCCATATCGAAAACTGTTTTTTGTAGTCTTTACTCACCCTTTTTCCCGTATTGCCGTTCTTTGCTTTTCGATGAGCATTCTGAACTGTTTGTCATACTTCGTATCGTATTTGCCATACTTCATAGCGGCTTCCCTCCTCCGCACGGCTTTCCCGCCGCCTTTACGCTTTCTGTTCCGGCTCCGCCATATGAAGGTAGCGGTCTCGCTGTCTGTCTTGCAGCTCTTCCACCATATGTTCTAACGGCACGAGGTTTCCTTCCATGGCATATGCTTCCAGACAGTTGAAATATTCCAGCCGATCCTCCTTTGCGATGGAAATCGCCGGGAAGCCATTCGCCAGAAGCTGGTAATTCATGATCAACCGCGAGGTTCTGCCATTACCGTCCGGGAACGGATGGATGCGGACAAACTCCGCATGGGTCCAGGCGGCAAACTCGACCGGATTCAGCTCCTTCCCCTTCCATGTCAGATCTATATAGAAATTTTTCACCTGTCGATACATCTCATTCGGGGAAGGCGGTGTGTGCTGTGCTCCGGAAATATAGACATCCATATCCCGGTAAATACCGCCGATAAAGATGTGGTCCATAAGCATCGCATGAATGTCCTTTACGATCTTTTCATCCAACGGCAGCTTCTTTTCGATGCACTTCTTCACATAGCGATACGCACTCCGATGGTTCACCGCCTCATACAGCTCCCGGAGCTTCTTGCCGCCGACTGAAATCCCGTCTTCCAAAAGCACCTTCGTCTCGATGAGCGTCAGGGTGTTTCCCTCGATTGCGGTGGAATTATGCGTATACTCGACCTCGAACGCCTGCTCATATGTCTGCAGAGTGTACTCCGGTATTGATGACAGGCTTTTCTGATATTGATCTCTCTTTTTTAATAATGCCGCGTAATCCATACGCTCACCTCTCTCCTGATAATTCATGCCGCATCACTTCTTTGTATCGTCTCCCCCATTATATCTTCTCCCATGGAAAAAGTCTATGCCCTCACGGGTACCGATATAACGGACATAATTTTCCGGTTGCGCGGGCAGTGCGTTCTGCAGATAGCGGGAAGTAAAAATCAGCTTTGGCATGGCATCTCCATTTTCCCAATAAAATAAGCGACCGATATCAGTCGCTTAACACTTTACCTATAAATCAAAAAACCTAACATACATGGCATTCACTACATCCTTTGATATAAAAAAAGGAAATCTTCGGTTGGAGCGTCACTCCCAACATCTCTTTTGCCCATTGCATACAGCATGCGGCGTATGACGACGCGCTTTTCACCTCGAAGATTCCCTTTTCATTCTATACTCAGTATAATTCCCGTACTTTGTTTATTGGACTTTATTATATAATCAGGGTCTCGGATAATCTCTGGAATATACGAGCAAAACCTCTCATAGTCTGTCGGATGACGATCCTTTATATGTTGGATTCTTTCCTCCGTTAGAACGACTTCATCCGTCACAATATCTTCCGTTATGCATTTATAAATATCCCTGTCAATTTTTCCGACCAAATGCACTGATACAATCTCTCCCCCGCAACATATGACTTGATTATACCAGAATTGACAGCTTTTTCAATCATATTTCAATTAAAATTCAAAGCCGGAAATCCTTCTCATTTCAGATCTCTACAGCACACCCAGCTTTTTCAGTAACTCCACGCAGTCCCGCGCGCCCTGCACATAGAGATATTCACACTCCTGCTGGGCGATCCGACTTGTTTTTGTAGAATATTCATCCAGCACCTACCGTTCCTTTTCAGGCAGCATCTCCATCACCGCCTTTGCTTCTTTTACAAGCACACCTGCCTCCTGATAGATTTTCTTTTCGTCCTCCCCGCAGCTTTCCCGCCTCTGATATTTATACGCGCTTTCAAGATCAACCGCGCCATTGATACGTTTCACTTCGTCCACGCATTTCACGTGGAGCTTCTGTAGCTCTTTCTCATCCACGTCATGCGTATAGGCAATGGCTCGTTTCTTTTCTGTCTGTTTTTATCCACAAAAAAAGCCTGAAAGTAAAGTAATTTACCATCAGGCTCTCATCACCGGGACTCTCAGACATCACAATTCCGGCTTGTTTTTCGGTTAACAGTCACATGGCTGTCAAATCAGCCCTTCTTTTCGCTTCTCCAAGCCCATTTCGGACAATGCAAAACCCGCAGAATCATTGAATCTGCGGGTTAAAGATTTCTGACTCAGCTCTGCGCTTCGCGCAAAGCTTCATACTAAGAAATCTCGCGTCCTTCGAACGCGAGATTTCAAGTATTCTGCAAAGCATAAGTTCCTTCTAACCTCGTGCTGCGCCTCTCGGCTTGCACTCGCTAAGAACTCACTTAACCTCCCCGAGCAGGGCTCGAACCTGCAACAACTCGGTTAACAGCCGAGTGCTCTACCAGCGTTGCAGTTTCATACCGCAATCGCTTATGCAGAGACTATTGTTTATGCCAACTCATAAAGGGGACATTGTTTGTCACTTTGGTACGTTTTCATACCGGATTCCTGTCTGATAGAGTAAAATCTCACTGCTCGCTTTTATACCGACATTCCCGTCACCAGGAAGCTGCCGTCGCTCCACTCGGAGCAAAACTGCTGATACGTCATATTTAGTTCGGCGGTGATTCTGTAATCCCTTCCTACCTCAATGCGCCTGAACAGATGGCCGACAATCATCTTCTTCTGCTCCAGTGTTGCCGTATCAAATTCTTCCGCCCAGGACTTGAACTGGTTATAAGTCGGGGCAACCATGTCCAGCCCCTGCTTCTTCAGCATTTCCTCCTCTTTCAGCTCTACCAGTCTGGTTTCCGATTCGTTGACGCGCGATCGGATGGTCTGGATTGCCTGCGTCAGATCTTCGGGAGAATAGAGGCTTTCCCCTGTCAGCGTCCTTCCGATCTCCATCTGCAGCTTGGAAAGCTGTTCCCGATTCTTTGCCAGTTCCAGCTCCAGCTTTTTCTGGTTTGCCCGGTTCCCCGCCATCTGCCGCTTGAACAACTCCCGCAGCCTTTCCTCCTCCGGCGCGCCGTCCATGCAGCTGAATAATTTCCGGATGACCCGGCATATCGCATTGTCCACGCGGTCTGCCTGATAGGTCGTCTGTCCATCGCACTTGCAGAGCTTCCTGCTCTTGTGATAACAGCAATACTTGATCTGATCTACGGAATACTCTGTGCCGTCAGCTCTAAGATAACGGTCCCGATACCGGATAGTCGTCAGCCGCCCGCCGCAGTGGGCACAGAAGATATTGCCCGAAAGCATCGCCTGTCCCTTGGTCTGCAAAGCGATATGGCGCTTCTCCTCATTCTTGCTCTGACGCTGCTCCAGGAGTGAAAGGATCTGACCATAGGTCTCCTCACTGCGGAGCTTCAGCGCCGCCAGCTTTTCGGAAGTTGTGCCGTCCTCCATCCGCCCGCAGTAAAATGGATCATGCAGGATGCGGTTGATCTTGATGCTGGTGAACTTTCCTCCGGTGTTTGTCCGGATTCCCTTTTTATTAAGGAAGTCCGCCATCCGGTAGGATCCGTATCCCTTCTGGAGCGTCATGCTGTCGATCATGTACAGGACTTCACTTTCAACCGGATCGATCTCATATTTCCGGATCATCACGCCCTTTCGGTTTACAAGGCCGCTGTCCACCAGACGGTAGCCGAACCTCACCGGGCCTCCGGTATAAAGACCATCCAGCGCCATCTGCTGCATTTTATTCCTGATCCGGATGGAAGTCTTCTCGCTTTCGCCCGACGCCTGCCAGAAACGCAGATAATTCATCAGCTTGTCCACATGGTTATCAAATCTCTGCTGTCCTTCCTGTGTGCTCCACACTTCGATCCCATGTTTTGCGAACCACTCAACCACAAACGGTGTCTCGTCATCGATCCTTCCAATCCGGTCGAACATAAAAACCAGCAGGATGTCGAATTCGCCGTTTACTGCTGCTTCCTTCAATTCCTGGATCGCGTCCCTGTCCTGCGCAGATACCTTGTAGCCGGAGACGCCCGCCTCCGAAAACTCTTTCAGGATCGTCCAGTCCCTCTGGCCTCGCGCGAAATCCCTGCACGCCGTTTTCTGCATGGGAATGTCATTCTCATTTCTGTCATTCTTATCAACCTGTTTCTTGGTCGATACTCTGTACAAACAATAAACCCGTTTCATACACTACCTCCGTACAAAGTTGTATGTACGGAATTGTGTTGTCTGATTTTATTCGATTTTCAATGTGCAGCTTCCTTTCGGAGAACCTGCTTAATCAGCGCCAGGCACCGATTAAAGCACTCCGTCCCGGTAACGACAGTATACCGTGAAAGGCTTCCCATATCAACTAAAATCTTAAAAAACAACGCAATTCCGTCTTTTACATCGCCTGCCCCCGCAAAGCCAGCTCCTCTTGGAAACGCTCCTCATATGCCCCGGTCAGGATATCCCGAACCTGCTCCCTGAGATTCTCACTTTCTGTTTCGCTGAACCTGACCGTAACAGCTGCTTCATCGGCATACATATGCAATACAGGGACGCCATCGATTGCCTTTCTATTCAATGTCCGTCCTCCTCCTTTGCTGCAGGATTTCCCCGGTCAGCGGCGAGAACACCCTCAGTCCGCTGTGTTTTACCCATGCTTCGAATCGCGCGAGCTGCATCCCCGCGCGGGACAGGCAACCCGGATTTGCAATCAGCAATACGTCTACCCTGCCCTCCTGAACTGCATCGACAAGTTGATGGAAGCCATAGCGTTCCCAAAGCGGCCGTCCGCCCAGGTCGATTGAACTGCCCACCGTCTCGAAGCCCATGTGTTTCGCATAGCTCATCAGCTCCTGTCTCTGCCTTTTCAGGACTTTATGTCCATCCTCCGGCGCATCGATTGCACAATAAATCCATGCCCTTCTTTTATTCTCCATCCATACCCCCGCTCCATGCTGCCAGTCCCTGCTGTTCCACATATTCCTCCAGGCCAAAGCTGACCACAATCGCCTGGTCGATCTGCCGCATAGTCTTTTCATCCAGCTGTCCTATATAATCTTTCAGGCGCATGCGATCCAGCGTCCTCACCTGCTCCAGTAATACGAAAGAATCACTCTGCAGGCCAGACTCGCCCTTCTCCAGATGTATGTGGGTAGGAAACGCACTCTTTCTGTTTCTGCTCGTGATCGCCGCCACGATTACGGTCGGGCTGTAGCGATTGCCTGTATTGTTCTGGATCACCAGAACAGGACGAATCCTGCCCTGCTCGGAGCCAACCACCGGAGTCAGATCCGCATAGAAAATATCACCTCTTTTAATCTGCATATGTCACCTCTCAACTCGTACCTCTTCTCTGCACTTTCTCTTTTAAATGAAGAAAAGCGCTTGTGCGCAAACCTGCAACACAAACGCTTTTTGTTTGAAAACGAAAAATCCAGTCACCATAATTTATTTGTAGTTGTCCAATTTCGACTGAATCATTGCCAATTTAAGGTTTCGATAGATAATATAAACCCTCCATCGTTATATTTCTTAAAATAAATGGAGAGCACCCGAAGGCCACTCCCCAGGTTACAGGCCCCGCAAGCATCTGCAACGCGATCACTATAATTACAATAGCTGACAAAACCCATATTGTCAATCTTTATTCCAATGAGCTCTTTTTAATAATCTTATTCCGTTTTTTGCAGAAGAAACTCCTCCTCTGCTAATTCCAACCGCTCCTGAATTTGCTCTTCCGTAGGAATTTGTTTTTTGATTTCTTCGATTTTTATATTGTCATATGAAGCAACTCCCATCGGCGTCTGAATTCCCTGAAAAGCCCACTGCACTTCCGTTTGGTCTTTATCTTTACAGATCAACAGTCCGATTGTTGGATTCTCATCCGGTGTTTTGATCAGCTCATTTACTGCATTCACATAAAAATTTAGCTTCCCGGCGAACTCTGGCTCAAAGGAAACTACTTTCAGTTCTACCACCACATAGCATTTCAGGGTTATGTGATAAAACAACATATCAATCTTTCGCGTCTTCCCGGAAACAATGATTTCTTTCTGTCTTCCGACAAATGCAAAACCTGTGCCAAGCTCCAATAAAAAATTAGTGATATTCTGTTCCAGAGC
>JAJBTX010000101.1 GCA_020860645.1 Lachnospiraceae bacterium
CCGCCGGCACCAGCGCGCCTGCAAGCACGCCCATCACACCGTTGCTCGTCAGCATTCCCAGAATGCGCTTCATCTTCTCACCGGCCGCCTTCTGCAGACATTCGCTCATCAGATTCATCCCGTAGATGAACACGGCCAGACCGCCCAGCAGTCCGAATATAACTTCCATGGTATCCTTCATTATTCTTCTCTACTCCCTTCCGGCAGCGCTGTCATTCCGGTATTTGATTTCACCGCTGATCAGCCCGTTCTCGACAAAACATAACAAAAATATCCGAATCATATGAGAATCGTACTCTCCTTATGTAAAATCTATCTGCTTCTCAAAGTAAAATGTATGTAAAATTAGTCATCGGGTCCGGATTTTGTGTCTTTACAATCCGGCGGCAATCGCATACTATACAGAGAAATAACAATTTGCACTGCAATCATCTACAGTACAAACTGATCAGGCATCAGGCCGTTCCTGAGCGCCGGGCTCACATAAGGGCAGCAGGTAAACGACATCTGCGGGACAGTAGTAAAGTAGGACTTACTATCGTTTCCAGGTGTCTTTTTGCACCCTGACACATGGAAAACCGGGCAAAGGGAATGGAGGATTTCGAATTATGAACGAAGAAAAGAAACTGATGGCCAGAGTCTCGACAATCGGCATCGCGGGCAATGTACTGCTGTCCGCGTTCAAACTGATCGCCGGTTTGCTGGGGAATTCCGGGGCGATGATCTCCGATGCGGTGCATTCGCTCTCGGACGTCCTGGCGACCTTCATCGCGCTGATCGGCGTGAAGCTCTCAAAACGTGAAAAAGACGCGGATCACCCCTATGGACACGACCGCTTTGAGTGCGTCGCCTCGGAGATCCTGGCGGTGATTCTCTTTGTGACGGGTCTCGGAATCGGCAAGACCGGACTGGACACGATCTTTGCCGGAAACTATGACACGCTTGCGGTTCCCGGCCTGCTCCCGCTCATGGCTGCGGTCGTCTCCATCGTCTCGAAGGAGGCCATGTTCCGCTACACAAGATCCTGCGCGCGGAAGCTGAATTCCTCTGCGTTCATGGCGGACGCCTGGCATCACCGCTCCGACGCCTTCTCCTCGATCGGTTCGCTGATCGGTATCGCGGGCGCGCGCGCCGGTATGCCGGTGCTCGACGCGGTGGCGAGCGTTGTCATCTGTGTTTTCATTTTAAAAACTGCTGTGGATATTTTCCGGGATGCGATCCGGAAGATGACGGACTGCGCCTGTGACGAGGATTACACGCAGGCCGTCCGGGATTTTATAAAGAAACAGGACGGCGTCAAGGACATCGACCTCTTGCAGACCAGAATGTTCGGGGAAAAGGTTTATATTGATGTGGAGATCGCTGTGGACGGAAGTCTGCCGCTGCAGCGCGCGCACGCGATCGCCGAGAACGTGCACGACGAGCTGGAGCGCAGCTTCGACAATATCAAGCACGTCATGATCCATGTCAATCCTTATGAGCCGAAGACAGCCCCAGATACTCCCTGAGCCGCCCCAGCCCGACAGACGGCACACAGAAGGCCGGATCCCGGGCAAGGCACTTCTCCCAGGCCTCGTCAATATCAAACCAGGCGACCAATTCGATTTCTTCCTTCTGTATACACAGATTTCCGATCTCCACCGGCTCCCGGTAGACAAAGACGAAGGCCACCTCATCGTCGCGAAATGGCTTCCCATAGAAGCTTTCCGTGAACTGAATGCGCACGGTTCCGGCGAAGGAGAGCTGCGCTTCCTCCGCGTGAATCCCCAGCTCCTCGCCGAGCTCACGGAGCGCGGAGGGCAGCGGCTCATCCCCCGCCTGAATATGTCCGGCGGAGGAGGTATCGTAACGCCCCGGAAAAGAATCCTTGTCCAGCGCGCGTTTTTGCAGGAGCACATCGTATCCGTTTTCCTTCTCCCGAATCACCCAGATATGGGCGGTGCGGTGACGGACGCCTTCCGCGTGCGCCTTTGTCCGCTCCACTACGCCGCCTGTCGGCTGTCCGTTTTCATCGCAGATATCAAAGTATTCCATATAATAAAACGCCTCCCCGTGTGCCTGAAATCAGTGCGCATCCTTGTATTCCTGTACGGAATCCCACAGCCCATCCAGGCTCTCGATGGTCTTGCAGTAAAGCTGATACTTTTCATCGTAAATGGCCGAGCGCGCCGGGTCCGGCAGCACCGGCTCGGATATCCTGCACATCCCGGCTGCCGCGGAGCTGATGTCCGGGTACGCGCCGCTCGCCGCCGCGCCGATCAGCGCGCAGCCGAACGCGCCTGTCTCATTGACCTGCACACTCTCTACCGGCAGCTTCATCACGTCGGCGAACATCTGCGTCCACATGGGGGAACGCGCCGCTCCGCCGGCCAGACGGATTGATTTCGGAGCCTCCCCTCTGGTCTTCAGAAGCTTCTCCAGGTGATAACGATGGGAGAAGGTCACGCCCTCATAAACGCTGCGCAGCAGATGCTTCCTCGTGTGGAAATTGCTGATTCCCACGAAGCTTCCGCAGGCGTTCGGATGCACGTTGCTCGCCATCAGGAACGGCAGATAGACCGGGCAGAATTCCTCCGTCGGGATTTCCCCCACCCACTGGTTCATCTGCTCATAGACGCTCCGTCCCGTCTTTCTGCACTCCTCGCGCAGCTCCGGGAGCAGTGTTTTCATAAACCACTCGTTGTTTCCTGCAGAGGTGGGACTGCACTCCTCCACCAGGTAATATCCCGGCAGGCAGAAGAAGGAATTCATCATCACGCTGCCGTCCGTCACCGGCTCTTTCCGGATATACTCGTTGATGCTCCAGGTTCCCGCGATCATGCACAGATGCTCCTCGTCCGTGACGCCGACGGCCAGCGCGCAGGCGTCGATGTCGAAAGCGCCGCCCGCCACAGGCGTCCCCTCCTTAAGCCCTGTCTTCTGCGCCGCCTCCTTCGTGATATGACCGCAAATATCCGTGGAATAGCGAAGCGGCGGCAGCTTTTCCATGCACTCAGACAGGCCGAAGAGCCCGAGAAGCTCCGGATCGTAGGCCCCGGTATGCAGATTGACCAGATTGCAGCCCGAATAATCCGTCCGCTCCGCGAAGGCCTCACCCGTCAGCCGGAAACGCACATAGTCCTTGCAGGCAAAGATCCACTGCGTTTTGTCCAGGACGCCCGGCTCATTGTCCTTCAGCCAGGCGAGCAACGAGACCGGCTGGCTGCTCAGGATATGCTGGCAGGAGCGCGCGAAGACCTGCTCCTCCGTGCCGTCCTCCTTCCATTTCACCGGATAGCGCCAGGCGCGGTTGTCCGTGGAAATGATCCCGTTCCGCACCGGCTTTCCGTCCTTCCCCCAGAGATACAGACCCTTTCCGTGTCCGCAGACGGCCACGCAGGCGATCTCCTCTCCCGTGATTCCCGCCTTCGCGAGTGCCCCTTTCACGACCTGGCAGTTGGCCTCCCACATCTCCTCCATATCGCGCTCGGTGAAGCCCGGGCGCGGCACCAGCATGGCCGTGTCCATACCGGCCACCGCCACCTCCCTGCCGCTCTCGTCAAACACCGCCGCCTTCGTGGCGGTTCCGCCGTTGTCCAGCCCAAGATAATACTTCATGCGTTCTCCTCTCTGCAAAAAGGGCAGGGCATCCCTGACTCCAGAATGCCCTGCCCTCCGCTGCCGGAACAACCGGCATCTTATTTCTTTACCATATTGGAACTTGCAAGCACGATGTCGTCCTTCTCAAACTTATCCACCGACACCGTCTTCTCATGGAAATGCGGCATGCTGGCCACAAGTCCTTCCTTCGTATAGAACGGATCGTCCGGCGCAAGCGGCAGCGTAACCGTCTGTCCGGTCGCTGCGGACTTGTAGATCGCCATGACGAGCTCCAGCGTGCGGCGTCCCTGGACGCCGTCCAGCAGCACATCCGTCCTGCCCTCGTCGATCGCGTTCAGCATATCGTTGACCACGCCCGCGTGCTCCTGATACTCCAGATCCGGAATCGCGTCATAGGCCTCCTGCAGCTGCTGCAAAAGTTCCGTATTCTGCTCCGGGAATCCGTTTTCCAGCGGCACGTCCGCCTGAAACTCCGTCGGCACCGCGATGCTCGCCTTCTCGCCGACCATCAGAAGCTCCTGCTTCTGGCCGTGGCAGACCAGCGTCGAGGTCATCTGGGACATGGAACCATCCTCATAGCCGAAGATGGCCATCGAGATGTCCTCTTCCTCGCTGTTGTCATGCGCGAGGTTTCCGATCACAGCGGTCACGGTCTTCGGCATGCCGGTGAACCAGTGCAGCAGATCGACGTGATGGATCGCGTGAATCAGCGTGCAACCGCCGCCCTCGCTGGCCCAGGTTCCTCTCCACGCAAGGCTGTAGTAGGAATTCCCGCGATACCAGAAGGAATTGACCTGCGTAAATAAAAGCTTACCACAG
This sequence comes from Lachnospiraceae bacterium, assembly GCA_020860645.1. Taxonomy (GTDB): domain Bacteria; phylum Bacillota; class Clostridia; order Lachnospirales; family Lachnospiraceae; genus Hominiventricola. Next base: position 4,420 of record JAJBTX010000101.1, read on the forward strand.
ATACCGGAATCCAGCAACTTCTTTGTCTTGTAATTCGCATTGATAAAGCGGCTCTGCGCCACAGCTGACAGCACCTTCCCGTTCTTTTTCGCGCACTCGATCATCTCGTCGCAGTCCTTCAGGGACGGCGCCATCGGCTTCTCCACCACCACGTGTTTGCCTGCGTTCAGCGCGTAGAGGACTACTTCCTTGTGCGCGCCGGGCGGCGTGATCACGGATACGATATCCGGATTTTCCTTCTCAATCGCTTCTTTGTAATCCTCGTAGGATCTGGCGTCCAGCCCTTTCTCCTCGATCACCTTGTCCGCGAGAGAAAGATCCAGACTCACGATACCGACAACCTTTGCCCTGCCATTCTGTCCTTCAAAAGCATCCACATGCGTACGGCAGATCGAACCGGCGCCAACCAACACAACTTTATACATGAAAACTCCTTTCCTCTACTCCGCCTCCGGCATTATCCAAGCATCACGTAAAGAATGCCGCAGTTGATGATATTGACAACCCAGCACCACGGGAAGGCCGTCACCATGAAGTCTCTCGGCGTGACCTTGTTGTAGTTTACCGCCCAGATGGTCCAGGACTGCGTCACGCAGCTGGAGATCGTGGTCGCGATACCGGTGAACTGGAACAGCGCGAACAGGAACGGCAGCTCGAAGACGCCGAGTCCGTTGATCACGGCGAAGAGCACCGGGCCTACGCCAAAGACGGAAAGCGGGCCACGGAACAGTCCGAGAGGCGTCAGCACCGCAAATACGATTGCCAGAACCAGCGTGCTCGTCGGGATGATACCGCCGAGGGTCTGCTGGAAGAAAAACGCATCGCAGTTCGCCGTCGCGGTGAAGATACCCTGGAAGAACAGGAAGCCGATCAGCGGAGCGGCGTCCATGATGCCGTCATTCAGCGTCTTGCTGATCGCGACGCTGAGAGACTCCTTACCGTTTTTACCCGTGACATAGCCGCAGGTGAACAGCGCATAGAAGATCGCCGCGAGGAAAGCGGGGATCGCGTTCCATTTGAAGAGGATGATCAGCACAACCGGCATGAACGGAGCGATCAGCGCATACAGCGGAGCGTCCTTCTGCGGCGTCTGTGCGGTGGATACCGCCCACGCATGGCTGACCTTCTTCTTCCTTCCGAGCATGACAATCAGCATCATGATGATAATGATAAGCTGGACAACCGTGCCGACGACGCCGACCTTCTGATATATCTGATAGGTGTACTCCGGGTTCGTCTCGTTCAGCAGCAGAGCCGCCTGCTTCTCAGCAAAGATAACGGCATTGGAATACATACCGGCGCCAACTGACATAATGTAGGACGCAGTAACCACAGCCTTCGGAATACCGAGGGAAAGCATGATGGGCATCACGATGATACCGATACCGATGACAGCGCCCGCGCCATACACGGAGCAGAAAATCAGCGTCGTGAGGATGCTCAGCAGAATCGCGGTAAACAGCGGCTTATCTCCGCCCAGCTCAACCGCCTTGCGGATGATGGTGGAGGCGATACCCGTCTTCAGCATGACCTGTCCCAGCCAGCTTCCGACGAAGATCAGAACGACGTTCGTTCCGATATTGGATGGGGCAGTCTGCATAATTGTCCCATTGAAGGTGGCCCAGTCAATCTGTCCACCGATGACGCCGATGGGAATCCAGACGACAGACATCAGGATGAATCCCATCAGCAGGTTCCCGCCCTTCATGATATAAGCCACGAAGACGAGATAGCTGATCAGCAAAATAATTGTAAATAGAACTTCCATACTCATGTTACACTTTTCCTCCTACTTTAAAATGTGTTTCCATCGTGATGAGTATTATCACTTACTCCTGCTATAAAAGCCGATTATCCCATAATTGCACCACTCCTCCCGCTATAATATCGTAAATATCAAAAACCGGTATTTTATTTTTCATCCGGCTTTTCCGCTGTTTCTCTGCTCCTGCGCTCCAGCAGCTCCAGATGCGTCAGACCCGGGCAGGGCGTCCGCCCTGTGGACCGCATCATCTCCTCATAGAGACCGCTGGCCTCATTTTCGGAATACCCGTAGAGGAGCAGTACATCCAGAACATACACCGAGTAGGGCAGATGCAAAAGCTCCTGCGCGAAGGCCATCGCCGCGATCTCCCCCAGCGCCTGCACCCGGGACGTACTCCGGATCGGTCCAAGCTTCCAGAGCTGATAACGATAGGTCTGCGTGAAAATTTCCTTCCGGTCGCGGATCTCCAGCACATGAAACAGCTCATGCGCAAGCAGCGTCTGCCGGATATCGAGCTGCAGCGTCAGCAGCTTCCGGACTTCGCTCCTCTTCAGCAGGCTCTCCGCCTTGTTTACCGCGTCCAGGTAGACATATACCTGATCCGGCTCCAGAAATTCCGCGAACAGCACGCGGTCGGTTTTGGACGGCATATCCACGAAATCCACCTTGATGCCGAGCTCCCGCAGGATCAGCTGTGGATTCGTGCTGCCATATTCCTCCGCCACCCGCTTTGCATAGCCGCGCCCGCAGTCGACGGCCTGCTGTGCGAGCTCCTTATACGAGCCGTCCCGGAAGCGGTCCCTCAGAGGATCGCGGGAGAACGCGTAGGCTCCCATCTCCGTCGTACTGATCATCGTCAGATCCCTCAGCATCCGCTCCAGGTCGCGCTTCGGAAACTCCGGCCGCTTCATCATGGCCTTGTAATGCCCGAGATAGCGTTTCATGAGCCCGCCCTCTGAGGCGCGGCTGTTGTCCGAAATCAGTCGATCCCTCAATCCGCCCATACTCTGCCTTTCTCCGATCTCCCTACATCTCGGTCGCGGAGGCGACGATCACGATCTCCTCCGATTCCTCTCTATCGCCAAGATCCAGATCCATCAGCATCTGAATCTGCTCCAGATCCGTATTGCTGTAGTCGCATACGCGCGGACCCGCGCAAATGAAGTAATCCGGACGAATGATTGTATCCGCCTTGTAGATCGCCGCGTCCTCCCACAGCTGCTTCACATAGTCTCTGTACTCACCGACGTTGCACTTCACAACGCTTCCGTTGGAGCACTGAACCTTGATAAATCCCTTCTTGTCCACGATACGAATCGGCTGCTTATTCTTGAAGACGCCCTGGTACACATAGAATTTATCCGTCTGCTCGGCAAGCGCCACATCCGTGACCTTCGATCCGAAGTCCTGCTCCGCCAGGCTCTTCGCCTCCGCCTCGTCGCACTCCTTCAGAAGGTCTGTCGTCTTCACCTCCGTCGAGCCGGTCGCAATCGCCGTGACCTTTCCGGTCTGATTGTCGATCTCAATATGTACCTCCACGGTATCAGGCGCCGCTCCGGAGGAGATCGCCGCGTCCGCGGCCTCCTTCTTGATCTCGCGGATATCCTCCTGCGACGGCGTCGGGATCACGCGCTCCACCACGTCACGAACCATCGCCAGCGCGACGCCGATCGAAGAAATGACCTCCGCGTTATCCGGAATGCTGTAGGGAATCCCCATCTTCTCCGCGCAATAAGGCACCAGAGACGCTGCTCCGCCGCCACAGCCGACCAGGCGCAGCGCGTCGCGGTCCAGCTGATACTTCTCGACCAGCGCGTTAATGCAGTTGTTTACCTTTTCATAATCCTTATTCAGAATCTGCTCCGAGAGCTGCTCCACCGTGATGCCCAGCTTATCCGCCACCGGCTGCATCGCCTTGCGAGCGGAGGCCGCGTTGCCGTGGGCAAAATACTTCGGATCAATCAAGCCCAGCACGTTCGCCGCGCAGGTGTTGGTAAAGCAGATCCGCTTCCCATTCTGCAGGCGGATGGTCACATAATCCGCCGGGTCGCCCGGCTTGGGGCTGACCATCTCGATCTGCGGATCGACAATCTCCTCCTCCGGCGTGAAGCAGGCGTACTCGCAGCCCGCGATGTGCGCCGAACGCGGTCCTACATCCACGACTTCCTTGTCATTGATCCGGACCATGGAGCCTCCCGCGCAGCCGAGAATTCTCACGTCCAGCGAGTTCACATAGGTATCGTGACCGCCGATCTGCGCGTAGTCCACGCCGGGACGGCCGTTCTTGATCACGCCGATATTGGTGGTCGTGCCGCCGACCTCAAAGTAGATCGCATTGGAGACACGCAGATACATGAGGGAACCCATAACCGACGCCGCCGGACCCGAGAGAGCCGTCAGAATCGGGCGCTTCCTCATCTCATTGATCTCCATGACGCCGCCGTCGCCGCGCATGATCATCAGCGGAACCGAGACCCCCGCCGCGCGCACAGAGCTCTCCGTCGCGTTCGCCGTCGCCATCATCTTCGGGACGATCGACGCGTTGATCGCCGCCGTCCGGGTGCGCCTCGTCAGGCCGTACAGCTTGGTGATATCGGAAGCCATGGAAACCGGCAGTCCCTTCTTGCTCGCACGCTCGCTGATCAGGATCTCCTCATCCATGCTGTCCACGCCGAAGGCCATGGACGCGACAACCACCTGCGATCCCTCGCGGCAGAGCTCCTCGATCGCCTCGTCGATCGTATCCTCCGTCAGCTGCTTTTTCTTAATGAAGGTATTGTGCACGCTGATCTTGCGCCCGACCTTTTCATCCAGGACGATATCGCCGATATTCAGCTGCTTTTTCGCCAGAATGCCTTCCAGGCCGCCGCCGGCCACGCCGACGATGCCCACGTTCGCAACGTCGCCCTCGATAAACGCGTTCGTCGCCTGTGTCGTGGAGTGCGCCACGAAGACGACATCCTCCGGCGAAATGTTGTTCTCACGCATGCAGTTCCGGAAGCTCTGCACAACGCCCGCCGCGACGCCGTCCTTGTCATCGTGAGTCGTCTTCACCTCATTCTTGCCGATGATCTCATGCGTCTCATTGTCCATGGCGACACACTTCGTGTAAGTACCGCCGACATCGATGCCCATTCTTACCTTCTTTTGCACCTGCTTTTCCCCCTTTACATCATGAAATGGATTGAATTTATGCCAGCTCAAGCCCCGCAAGCTCGAAGCAGCGGGTCAGGAAGGCTCTCACGTTCTGCTCCTTCAGCCAGAGATCATCGCCCGGATGTCCCAGTACCTCAACCGCGACATAGACCTGCGGCATCCCCTCCGGCTTATCGAAGGAAGCGGCCTTCCTCAGAATCTCAGCGCCTACCTCCGGCGTCAGGAAACCTTCTGTCGTCCACTCCGGCGCACGCGCGACGTCCATGTGCAGGTCGCCGAAGCAGGCCTCTCTGGAATCCGTGATCGCGTCGCACAGATGGAACTGTCCCATATACGGAGCCGCCAGCTCGAGGGATTCCATGAGATCGATGCCGCCCAGCGCCTCATGCGCGCTGTCCCAGTGAATGTACGCGTTCGGCGCAGCTTCCTTCACCTCTTTAAACCACACAGCCGTCTCCTCCATCGGCCCGATCAGCTGTTTCTTAAATACATATCTGTCAAGCGGCTCGATCGTCAGATTCATGCCGTACTGCTTCAGATGCTCCGCAATCTCCACCATGGAATCCTTCAGCGCCAGCTTTGCCAGTCCGCGGAATACCGGGCCCGGATCGTCTCCGCTCGGCACGCCGAAATTCGAATAGCCCGTCTCCGCCGCGAGATCCGCCAGCTTCTTGCAGAGATCCACTGCCTTTCTGCGCCTTCCCTCGTCCAGATCTGCCAGGGACAGATGATCGTCCTTCACCCAGGGCGTGCTGAACGTCGTCGCGTTCAGTCCGTTCGCTTCCAGGATATTTCTGACAGTTCTGCGGTTTTCCCTGTCAAAGAAGATCCCGAGCTCCATATTCTTGTAGAAGCCCAGATCCGCCGCCTTTTCCAGTACGCCGATCATCTTCGTCTCGTGGGAGCGGTAAGGCATAAACATCTCAAGGAGATGCGCTCCGGGTAAAATTTTCTGTGCCATATTCATCCTCCTCTTCCTCGCTCACGCAATCGATTGCGACTCGTCTTCTTTCACTGGCAAGCCGATCCGCCAGAGCAAAAATCGCTAAATTTAAAAGCCGATCTCTTCACCCTGTGTACTCACTTGTCAGCCGTCATCCGAAACTTTTGCCGCGAATATTTTGCAATCGATTGCAATCTGTAAAATAATAATACACCTTTGTTTCTGTAATCACAACCGTGTTTTTTAACAATAATTTGTCAAAAATTTTATGCAATTTTCACAAACTTAAATTTTTCCGCGCTTTCTGATCTCCTGATTTTGTCGAGAAAAACGGGCTCACCGTCCAGGACTTTTAAAATCCTGTTGCAATCGTTTTCCTGTTCCCTTATAATGGATACAACATTGAATGGAAAGGAGGTTCCGGCCATGACCATTTACGACATCGCTCAGGAGGCCGGCGTTTCCGCCAGCACCGTCTCGCGCGTTATCAATAAGAAAAAGGGCGTCAACCCCAAAAAACGTATCCTGGTCGAATCCCTTTTAAAAAAATATAATTTTGAACCGGACGCCTCCGCCCGGGGACTGGTACAGCAGTCCACAAAGATCATCGGCATCCTGATGTCGGATATCCGGACTTCTCATCACGCGTCCGGGACCTATTTTATCGAGCAGGAACTGAAAAAACACGGCTACAGCTGCATCATCATCAACTCCGGCTTCTCTGACGAGGCGAGAAGGGAAAGTATCCGCACGCTGGCTTCCCGGCGTGTGGAGGCCGTCGTGCTGATCGGTTCCACCTTTCAGACCGAAAATATAAAAAAAGCCATAGAGGAATACCTCTCGGATCTTCCTGTCATCATTGAAAACGGCTATATCGATCTGCCGAATGTCTATGGGGTGCTCGTAGACGAGGGAAACGGCATTTCTGACTGTGTCCGCTACCTTTACAAAAAAGGCCGCCGGAATATGGTTTTTCTTCACTACGGCGATACGCCCAGTAACGACAAAAAAATCCGCGGTTTCCAAAGCGCCCTCCACGAACTTCTGCCACAGCAGGAGCCTGTGGTGATACGGCTTGGCACGGAAGCGGAAGAATGGCAGGCGAGTCACGACGCCACCCAGCGCCTTATGCGGGAAATGCCGGATACTGACAGCATCATTTACGCGACGGATCTGCTGGCCAATGCCGGATGCCTGGCTTTGAGGGAACTAGAGATCGCCGTCCCGGAGCAGACTGCCATCATCGGCGTGGACAATTCCATTTACGCGAAGATTGCCTGGCCCGCCATCACTTCCCTGGACAATAAGCTGGAGGACTTAAGTATCACCTGCTCCAACATTCTTGTCCGGGTATTGAACGGGGACAAGGTCGCACACAAAATGATGATTTTCTCCAACATTGTGGAGCGGACCTCGGCCTGAAACGGAATACATCAATATGCCAGCTCAGGCACTTTCAGCATTGATTTCAGGGGCTGCGCGGCGAAGAGATAAAACGATGTGTTTGCATCATCGAACGTCGACTAAGACTGCCCCAGCCGCATCATCCTGCAGAAAATCACTCCCGCCGCCGTGCTGACGGCGGTCGCCACGATCGCCGGGCCGACGACTGCCGCCGGGTTTACACTTCCATATTGACTTCGATAAGCGATCACATTGACCGGTATCAGCTGCAGGGAAGAAATGTTCAGAACCAGAAAGGTACACATCTCGCCGCTCGCCGTGCCGGGCGGAACGCTCCTGCGCTCCGATTCCAGTTTTTTCAGCTGTTCCATCGCCTTCAGACCCTCTCCGGTCGACGCCCAGCCCAGTCCCAGTATATTTGCGACGCAGTTCAGCGCGATGTGTTCCAGCGCCGGATGATCCTCCGGAATCTCCGGGAACAGCCAGCGCAAGACCGGGCGCAGCCCCTTCGTCAGACGGCCGACCAGCCCGGAGGCTGTCCCGATCTGCATCAGACCCATCCAGAAGGAAAGAATCCCCAGCATCGCGCCGCAGAGCGTCACCGCCTCCTTCGAGGAGTCGAGCGCTGCCTGCGTGACCTCCGGAATCGTTCCGTGAAAGGCTCCGTACGCGACTGCGACCAGCATCATCCCCGCCCAAAGTGCATTCATTAAAAAAGACCCCCGCAAACTGTATCCTTACATTTTACGGGAGTCTTTTCTTTTTCATGCATCAGGATAATTAACGAACATGATTGCTGACGCAGACATCTCTGATTTATAAGAGTCGATGTCTACGTGTCCCTGCCTGCCCTGAAGGACCGGCTTCGCGTCGCAGACATGCAGACCACATGGCCGTCGTCCGGGACTTTTACAACAGATCCACCACCGTCAATCGCTCGCCCTCCACGCGGAATTTCACATCATGCCCGGCGAAGGACAGACCGTAGATCCGCTCCGGGTCCATCACATAGGCGGGGCGCGGATCCTGCGCAAGTACACCGATCACCGCGTCTCTCTTCTCCTCCGGGTAGCGCTCCAGGAGCTCCCGCGGGAAGTCTACCTTGAGCACATGCTCCCGCGTTCTGTCCGTATAGCCACCGGAGGCCTCAGGGTGGCAGTCACAGAGCGGAATATAGGGCTTGATATCGTAGACCGGCGTGCCGTCCGCCATATCCACACCGTCCACGAGCAGTACCGGGCCGTCCCGCTCATCCATGCGAATCTCCAGCAGACGCACCGACGAAAGTCCGATATCGTTCGGCCGGTACGGCGAGCGTGAGGCGAAAACGCCCACATGCTCCTTTCCTCCGAGCCGGGGCGGTCTCACAGTCGCCGTCCATTTCTCCCGCTCTGTCTGTGAAAATTTCCACAGAATCCAGATATGGGAAAACTGCTCCAGCCCGCGCAGCGCATCGGGATTGCGGTACGCCGGTTCAAAGACAAGCCGTCCCGTCAGTCCCTCCACAAGCCCGCTCTGCCGCGGAATCCCGAACTTCTCCGGAAAGTCAGTATATATTTTTGCGATTGTTTTCACATCCTGTCCCTCCGCCATATGAGGAGCCTTCTCAAGCCAACCACGCATCCAGTATAGACTCACGGCCGCTCCTTCCCGTAAATCTCATAGATCTCGTCCGTATATTTCCCCTGCTCCCGGTAGACGATCAGCGGCTTCTCCACAGTGAGCCCCGGCCTGCCGCCGTCCACTGCCTCGATCAGGACCATATTGGGTTCCTTATCAATATAAGGATAGACCAGCCGCATCCGCTTCGGCTCCAGCCGGTGCGCACTTAAGAGTGCCATAATCTGCGCAAGACGGAAAGGCCGATGTACCAGATAAAAGCGTCCGCCCGGCTTCAGAAGCCGCGCGGCCTGTGCGACCACATCCTCCAGCGTGCAGAGCAGCTCATGCCGCGCGATCGCAAGCGGCCCATCCTCATTCAGAAAACCATGTTCCGCGATCATGTAGGGAGGATTTGATACCACGACCTGACAGCAGGCCGCCCCGAAGATACAGTCTGCCTCGCGAATATCGCCATCTACAATCTGAATACGCTCTTCCAGGTCATTCAGACGCACGCTGCGCCTCGCCATGTCTGCGCTTTCTTTCTGAATCTCCAGTCCGGTAAACTCCGCTCCCTCCGTCCGCGCTGCCAGCAGGATCGGAATAATCCCGGTACCGGTGCCGAGATCAATCACACGCTCACCGCGCCTCACACGCGCGAAGCCGGACAGCAAAACGGCGTCCATACCAAAACAGAACCGCCCCGGATCCTGTATGATCCGATAGCCGTTCCGCTGTAAATCGTCCAGGCGTTCGCCCGGTCTCAGTATTGTCTCCATCCTTACTCCTCCCGGCTTCCGCTCACGGGAGTATCCCTGTTTCCTCCAGACAGGCAAAAGACTTCTGAAGGGCCTCGTAGCCATCCATCTCGAGAAGCACCGACACCTCCTCGTCATAGTCCTTCATAAGCTCCGCAAACGGCTTCCAGTCAATTCTACCTGAACCGAGGGGAAGATGCAAGTCATCCTTTAAATCATTGTCATTAATGTGAAAATGCCGTATCCACGGCTTCAGATTCCGGAACCAGTTCTGTGGCGGCTCGTCCTTCCCAAACACCGCCGCATGGGCATAGTCGAGGCAGATGCCAAAACGCGGCTCGCCCTCCATCGCTCTTCCGATGCGCGCCAGCTCCCCGCTGTCCCGCTCAAACATATTTTCCATATAGACGCAGAGCCCGGGAAACTCCCGCAGCACCTCCGACCAGAACTCGACATTCCGCGCGAGCCAGGAATCCAGGTAGGCCTGCACTCTGAAATCGGGCAGAAGGCCCGCGTGAAAAATCACGCCGCGAATCCCCAGTTCCTCCGCGACCTGCATGGACTGTCTCACCCGCTTCCTCGAAGCCTCCCGGATCAGAGAATCGTCGCTGTGCACGGTAATATCGAGAAATGTCCCATGCAGCGTGTCCATCGACCGATCCCTTTTCAGATTTTTGTAGAAGGCAATCCTGTCCGCACACGCCATCTCATCGTCCAGCATATTCGGATTCATAAAATCATTGTACTCAAATGCGGCGCCGCGCCGTTCCGACAACTCCAATAGTCGGTCGATATCCCCTGTCTCCGGGATAATCTCAAAAAGCCTTCCCATTTCACATCAGATCCCGTCTAAATATTTTTCTCAATCTCATCGACGAGCGCTGCGTACACCTTCAGAAGATTGTCATTTTCCTTCCTGAGATTTCTGCACAGGTTCGCGGAGATAAACCAGAGTACCTTGCAGCCGGCCATCGGATTCTTCTCGCAGTAATCATGGAATTTTTCCTGCGACATCCGCAGCGTATGACATTTCGTCAGCGCACGGACCGTTGCGGAACGTACATCCTGATCGATCAGCGCAATCTCGCCGAACACACAGCTCTCCGTATCCTCCAGCTTCGCGCACACATATTCCTCGCCGTACAGCGTCGTCTTCAGAATCTCGACCTGTCCTTCCAGAAGAATGTACATGCAGTCGCCTTCGCTGCCCTCCTCGATGATACGGCTCCCTTCCGGGAAGTCCTCCTCCTCCAGGATATCCAGAAACGCGCCGCGCTCTGTCTCCGGCAGCTCTGCCAGCATGGGAAAGCGTCCCAGCCTTTCAATCAACATTTCTCTGTTCATCACACCTCATCTCCTAACACAATTAAACCCATTCTCGCCGTGATCACAAGATCGTCCGGTGGATTTAATACAGGTTTATTCCTCTCCAGCGTCTTAATTTCCTGCAGCCTGGACACGATCTTCGAGTAATCGGTAGATTTCTGCGCGTCGGCCAGCACCGCGTGCTTCAGCTCCCGCTCGCCTCCCATATTGTCCAGGACGCCCATGGCCATAATATGTCCATGTTCTTTATAATAATCCGCTATCTCCCGGTATGTCTTCCCGACCCAGCGGTTTTCGATCGGAAATACCTGCACGCTGATCCCGTCCCCATTGTCAAACAGGGCGGACAGCACTCTGGCCATCCCGCTGCCGCTCGTTGCGGTGGACAGAATATAGCGCGTATATTCCTCCGTGTAAATAACCTCGTCGCAGTGGTTTGTCTCCAGATAATGCTTATATTTTTTTGTCTGCACCTGCGCGCAGATGTGGATCTTCGGGTTCATGCCCTTCAGCGCCAGCATCGCCGCAAATACGCGGGAATCCACGAGCTCCGGACTCAGCCGGTCATGATCATCCCCGAGAATCAGGGCGTTCGACGCCCTCGCGGCATTCGCCTTCTGAAGAACCTGCTCCTCCGAGAAATCGCCGCGAACGTACTTGATCCCACGCAGATCCTCATCCTCCAGCAGCGCACTCATATCATCCTCATCCCGGGAGTTCACCAGTACCAGGTCCTGAAAGCCCACGCCGTGATTCTTTCGAACAATATCCTCCAGCAATGCCTTCAGATTATTCTTCCACCCGCAGATGATAATGTGATTTTTCATACTCTGCAATTTCCTGGTACCTCTCCTCGTCTTCATCCGATGATCGATCATCGTCGAAGAAACATAACCGGTGATCACCGTCACGCCAAACATTCCGATGAGCAGGATCACAATCCCGATCATCCTGCCCGACACCGTGATCGGGTAGCGCTCCGCGAAATCCGCCCCGAACAGCGTCGCCGTGTTCCAGAGAAGAATGTCGGAGAACTTCGCTCCCGCCGGACCGCCGTACTCGAAAAACCAGTAGGCCAGACAACACAGGGCATAGAGCAGGAGGATTCCGAGGATCGCCCTCAGCTGCGGTTGTTTAACGACGTATCGGAAGCGATCCTTACGCTTCCTGCGCCCTGTTTCCCGATCTGTCCTTTTCTCTGTCATGAGCCGGAACCGGCAGAACTTGTGTCTGTCCACGTCAGGGTTGTGTCCGCGGTAATCGCAGTGCCGAAATCAAATACCGCCGAGTCACTGTACCAATTTCCGCTCGCAGTCGGCATCAGCACCGGCTCCGCGGCACAGCTCCCGCTCGTCACAGTCTGCGTACAGAAGGTGCTTCCATTATATTCAAAAGTTACCGTGTAACTTGTTGTCGTTGTATTATTGGAAGAGCTGTCGCTGCTCGACGAACCGCTCCCGGAACTGCTGTTTGATGAACTACTCCCGGAGGAACTGCTGCCAGAGGAACTGCTCGAAGAGCTACCGGAAGAGCTGCTTCCCGAAGTATCGCTGTCAGAGCTGCTGTCAGAAGAGCTGTCTTCCGCAGAACTGCTTTCTATGGACTCCTCCTCGTCTTCCTCTGCATTCGTCGAAGTATTCTGCCGGACCGTCGTCTTATTCTCCGCTTCCGTCCCCGACTCACCCGTCGCCCCGCCGGATTCCTCCTCAGCCTCCGGGGACGCCTCTATATCTGCCCCCGCATCGTCCGCTTCATTCAGCGCATCCAGGGCTTCCTGTATCTCTTCCCGGCTAAAGCAAAGCTCCACATCATCCCGCTCCAGGCAGTCAAACAGGAACTCCAGCGCGCAGACCGGGAAGCGCTCCAGCGTCGCCTCCTGAAGCTCGTTCGGAAAATATTCGGAAATCTCGTCATCGCCGTGAACATTCACGCCCGAGCCCTTGGGAATCTGCCACTCCTGGCTCTCATCCTCCACTGTGCCGTCCGGGAAGATCAGCCTCGACGCAACCTCGCCATCCAGCACCGTCACATAGGCATAGGAATGCTCATTCTCATACACGATCTCAACACGGAACACCGTACCGCGAACCGCCATCGTCGAGTTCGGTACTGTGACCTCATAGCTGGACTCGTCGTTCAGCTTATTCACCAGCTGGTTGACGACGGCGCCTTCTTCCAGGTGAATCACCGTTTTACTGTTCGCGCTCGTTCCCTCCGCTTCCAGCGTCAGGCGCGTCCCCGGTTCAAGCAGCACATACTTATCATTGTCCAGCATCAGAATGACACTGCTCTCCCCATCGACGAACAGCTCGTCCCCGGACTCCAGCTGCATATCAGCATAGGCGTCCAGCTCGCCCACGGATTCCCGCGTCACCGTGGCCGACCCCTCCACGGACAGCACCTTGATCAGACGATAGGCGTCCTCCTTCGTGAATTGTCCATACGCGACAAACGCCAGTAACAGTACAGCGACCGCCGCGGCTCCGGTAATGATCCACTTTCTCATTCGCACTCTTCCCTTTATATCTCAATTAAATACGTAATCATTTTCTGCATTCACATAGAAGGATATCCCTGATTCGTAGACACTGCTGTCTCCATCCACAGTAAGCGACTTATCCAGTATATAGGAATAACCATTGACCAGATAATATCTACCGGCCTCGGAGATCTTCGTATACGCAATCTGCCATGTAGCTGCCAGTGACACATTCTCCGCAGGCATAGTGAACGTGACTTCCGGCTCATATAGTGTACTGCTATATTCCCAGCCTGCAAAGGTAAAGCCATTCAGTGTCGGGGCAGCCGGAACTGTTACACTGTCTCCTTCCGCCACGCTTTCTGTCGTGCTGCCGCCTTCATAAGAAAAGCTGTAAAGCTTTTTCCAGACGCCGTACAGAGTAGAGTAACTATCGCCTGCCTTCAAATCGTTCAATGTGACCTGCGCACCCGCGCTGTATTCGACCGTAGTCGCATCAGCGGATGTAGCCCAGCCCTTGAATACATAACCGCTGGCTGTCGGCGTGGGCAGGGAAAGAGCTGATGAAGCTGAACTCAGAGGGATCAGGCTGCTGCTTGTCTCACTTGTTTCGCCAGGTTTATTTTCATTATAAGAAAAGGTTCCATATTGACAGGTATTGTCGCTTGTCAGTTCCACCGTATTATACTGAACACGGCAGGAGCTGTCATATTCTGTCGTATACTGCGTTTTGTCCGCATCTGTGATCAGGGCACCCAGACTCACGGCCTCCCCATTCGCAGAAAAGAATCCGTAGTTTTCCGCTGTCTGCGTCGGATAATCTGAGCTGTCCACTACGACCCAGCCGCTTTGTCCACTTTCTATCGTTTTACCGCCAATTGTCTGATTTACACCTGTATTGTTTTGAACACAGAGCAGCTGCTGTGAATCCGGCAGCTCCCAGTAAGTTGTAATATTTATATTTGTTGTGCTTGCCGTCACGCCATAGGTATTGTCAGTTGCCGGTACATAGATATGACTATTTTCAGAAGACTGTACATAATTCAGAACAATACTATCCCCGCTATTAAATTCCACGCCGTTTATCGCCCACTTCGCCAGCGAATATGTGGTACTTTTCGGGGTAAAGGTATAACTTACCGTAACGTTTCCATTACTGTCCATACTAACAGTCGCCGTACCAACCTCGCCTGTATCTGATGTGAATGTTACAGACTTTGCAAATACAGCTTGTAATGTAATTGAAGACGAAAGATTACCAAAAATATCTGTAAATGTTTTTGAACCCTCCCCATAACCAGCCGTATATCCAACACCATTATAAGACCAGTGAATAAACAGGTAACCTTCCCAATCGACCGTTGCAAAGGATACTACCCCATCTGCCGCATAGCTGTTTGTTGATGAAGGTCCACTACCTGTATTCCATGTAATGGAAAAACTCGAATCACTGTCACTGGTAGTTACCACTTCTGTGCCTTCTGTCTGCTCTTCTGTCCCACTGTCATCCCCCTCGGCCCGGCTCTCCATCCCCATCCCGAGCAGCACAATCCCAACCGCCACCATCGCGGTCAGCAACATTTTCGCCAACTTTTTCCGTTTCGCCTTCCTTGCCAACATAGATCACTCCTTCTCGCTCGTCCCATTGAACCCCAAATATCGGAAATTCCCTTTACCAGCCTATCTTAATACCAGATTATTTTTTTCACAAGTGATTTTTCACAAAATTTAACAAAATAAAGCAAAATTCCCTGTTTTTCGTGATATAGCACCCGTTACAGCACCTCGTCCACGCTGTACACCTGGATCTCGTGCGCCTTCCCCTTCAGGTGCATACTGCCCATCTCCGTGACTCTCAGGCGGTCGTGCAATGCCTTATAGACTTCCTCGCCGATCAGGATCTGATCCTTTTTTGCCTTTCCTTCCAGGCGGGACGCGGTATTCACGGTATCTCCGATGGCCGTGTAGTCCATCCGGAAGTCGCAGCCGATATTGCCGACGATGGCCGAGCCACAGTTGATGCCGATACCGACATTGACCTTCCTGCCGAAGCGCTCCATCATCGATTTCTCCATATCCTTCGTGCCCTCCACGATGTCCCGCGCCGTGCAGACCGCGCGGTAAACATAGTCGTCGAGATCAAAAGGCGCATTGAAGACCGCCATCGTCGCGTCGCCGATGAACTTGTCGAGCGTGCCGCCGTTGCGGAAAATCGCCTCCGTGGTCAGCGTCAGGTAGCGGTTCAGGATCTCCACGACCTCCTCCGCCGGAAGCTCCTCCGACATCGGCGTGAAGCCGCGGATATCGACAAACAGCACCGCAATATCCCGCCGCTCCCCACCGAGCACCGGGTTGAATTCGCCGCTGCGGGAGACCTCCTCCACGATCTGCGGCGCGACGTATTTCTTGAAAGCCTTCACAACCTCGCGGCGCTTTTTCAGCTCCATCAGGTAGTTTACGATCACGGACAGAATATAGATAGTGAGCATAATGATCGGCAGACTGACCAGATGAATCACCCAGCCCTGCCGGAACAGCCAGGTCCCGAGCAGCAGCTCCGCAACACAGATCGCGATTCCCAGTATCGCTGCCGACAGCGGCCTCATTCTGCGGCACAGCATGCAGTAAAGCCCGACGACCAGCGCCATGAGAAACGCCGTCAACGCCGTGTTCACCGGTACCGCCGTCTTTCCCTCCATCAATGCCTCTATAATATTGGCGTGAATCTCGACGCCGTACATCTGCTCACTCTTCTGGATTGCCACGTGAAAAGAGTCCTGCATCCCCGACGCGTAGGCGCCTACCAGCACGATACAGTCCTTGAAAATCCGCGGATCGACCGTCCCATCCAGCACATCACAAAGCGACACCGATTCATAATCCCCGCTGTCGCCCGAAAAAGCAAATTGAAACTTGTTATTCTGGTACAGCCTCGGCATCTGCGGCTCCTCGCCGATGTATTCCATATAGGCGGCATAACTCTTATAGGCAAGACTGTAGATCGTCTCTTCCTCCGTCTCCACATAAGCAATCGCCTGGCGGATATAACCGTCTTTGTCCTGCGTCGTATTTGCGAAGCCCTCTCCCACAGACTCCCGAAGCGCATCATAAGAGCGTTCGACCATATTTACATGGAGTTCATCCACATAATACTCTCCGCTGTCATCCGTGCCGACACTCCTGTCATAAACAAGATTCACAGCCGTAATTACATTTCCGGCCTTCGCGCAGGCCTCCGCGAAACGGGTATCTCCCTCCTCGTCCATCTCGTTGATATACAGGATATCAAAGGCAATAACCGCCGGCTGGTTCTCCTCATCTGCGGACAGCGCCTCCACAAGCTGCGCAGGGATGTCCCGCGTCCAGGTATTGTACTGCCCCAGCGCTTCCAGCGAGCGTTCATCAATCTTAATAATCTTAATCCGGGAGTTTGTGACTTCCGCCCGCTGCCACATAAAATCGGTCAGCATCTTGTCAAGCGCAAACAACGGCTGCAGCCAGCAGAGTAAAAAAGTGATCAGCATAACAATCGTTATGCCGACCACATGTCTGTTCACTTTCCCGCGTATCCGTTCCCTCATCCCTCGTTCTCCAAAAGCGCCTGATAAATATCTCTCTTCGACACGCCGCGGTCCTTCGCAACCTGCCGCATTGCTTCCCTGCGATCCATGCCCTGCTCCTCGTAGAAGCGCATGTGCTCCGCGAGCGGTCTCTCCCGCATGGCCTCCTGCCGCTCTTCCCGCATCTGCTGGCGCGAGCGTCCCTCCAGCACGAGCACATACTCGCCGCGCGGTTCCTTCTCCTCATAGTGCCGGATCGCCTCGTCCAGCGTCGTCTGAAAGGCCGTCTCATGCTTTTTGGTGAGCTCCTTGCAGATCGTCAGTCTCCGGTTTCCCAGCGTCTCCCGCAATTCCTGCAGCGTTTTCACAAGCCTGTGCGGCGCTTCATAGAGAAGAATCGTCCGCGTCTCCTGCACGAGCTCCTCCAGCACCTCACGACGCTCCTTCTTATCTGTCGGAAGAAACGCTTCAAAGCAAAAACGTCTCGTAGAAAGCCCGGATATCGTAAGAGCCGTCACGCAGGCGCAGGCTCCCGGCAGGGAAGTCACGCATATGTCCGCCTCATGGCACATCCGCACCAGCTCCTCGCCGGGGTCCGAGATCCCGGGAGTCCCCGCGTCCGTAATCAGCGCGATATTCTGCCCCTCCAGGAGCCGCTTCACCAGCAAACGGCCCTTCTCGATTTTGATATATTAATGATAGCTGGTCATCGGCGTGTGAATGTCGAAATGGTTCAGCAATTTGATACTGTTTCGCGTATCCTCCGCCGCGATCAGATCCGCCTCTTTCAGCGTGCGCACGACCCGGAAGCTTATGTCCTCAAGATTTCCGATCGGCGTCGCGCACAGATACAGAGTCCCTGCCTTATCCGTCATACCGTCTCGCTTTTCCCGTCGTGCGATTTTGCCCTGCCTCTCCGGCGCTCATGATTCGGCCTGCGGTCACGGCGCTCCGGCTTTTCCCTGTGCTCCGGATTATCACGGTTCTCCGCTTTTTCTCTGCATCCCGCATTTTCCCGACGCTCCGGCTTCTCCCGGCGCTCGGATCTCTCCCGGCGCTCCGACTTGCCACGGCGCTCCGGCTTCGACGCGTTTTCCTGTTTCTCCTGGCCTTCGAGCGCTTCC
The DNA here is from genome assembly GCA_020860645.1 of Lachnospiraceae bacterium. Taxonomy (GTDB): domain Bacteria; phylum Bacillota; class Clostridia; order Lachnospirales; family Lachnospiraceae; genus Hominiventricola. The sequence continues at coordinate 22,537 of JAJBTX010000101.1, forward strand.
AGTTCCTTTAAGGCCTTCTCCTCGGAGCCTTTTTCCTTATTCCGGTTGCCCTTCTCCTTCTTACGCCGTGGGCGGAACTTCAGCTCCGCCGCCGGATACTCGCGAACTTCTTTCTCATCCTTGTCCAGCGTCACGATAACCTTCACGGTCTGACGCAGCACGTTGACAGCGCTCACCTCGCCCTGGCTGCCATCGATAGCGGTCACATAATCGCCAACGCCGGGCAGACGGCTGTTCAGATCTTCATAGGTCTCCTGCTCGTACTTGAGACAGCACATGAGTCTGCCGCAGACGCCGGAGATCTTGGACGGATTCAGCGAAAGGTTCTGCTCCTTCGCCATCTTGATGGAAACCGGGATGAAGTCCGACTGGTGCGCATAGCAGCAGAGCGGTCTGCCACAGATACCGATCCCTCCGAGAATCTTCGTCTCATCGCGCACTCCGATCTGCCGCAGCTCAATGCGCGTCCGGAAAACGCTCGCCAGATCCTTCACGAGCTCCCGGAAGTCAATCCGTCCGTCCGCCGTGAAATAAAACAGGATCTTATTGCCGTCAAAGGTATACTCCACATCCACAAGCTTCATCTCGAGCTCATGCTTGCGGATCTTCTCCTGGCAGATCTTATAAGCCTCCCTCTCCTTTGCGCGATTCTCCTCGGCCGTCTGGTCATCATGAGGCGTCGCGAGACGCAGTACCGGCTTCAGCGGCTGGATCACGCGATCGTCCTCCACCTCCTTCTTTCCGATTATCACGTCGCCATACTCAAGACCGCGCGCGGTCTCCACGATCACATGATCTCCTCTTTTAATCTCCAGATCTCCCGGAGAAAAATAATACACCTTTCCCGCGTGCCGGAATCGCACGCCCGTTATATTCGTCATCTCAGTTCTCCTTCATGGTGAGAAGCAGAAGCTCCATAACCATATCAAAATTTACATTGGCATTCAGCCGCTGCTTCGCCTTGTCAAGGGATTTCAGAATCAGCTCCAGCCCCTCATAGGAGCTCTTCTGCGCCCGTTCGCGAATCGCGCTCAGCTCCTGCCGGAAGACCAGTCCGTCCGCATCGCGCGTCGCCTTGAACAGGAGTACATCCCGATACCAGACCATCAGAATATCGAGATAATCGTCGATCTCCAGCTTGTAGGAGCCGATCTTCCTCAGATCCTCGATCAGGTCATTCATCTCCATCTCCCCGATATTTTTTACGAGATGGAGCGCATGGTCCAGCATCTCCGTAAAACTGTCGGACAGGGCAAGCCTTCTCGCTTTCCCCACATTTCCCTGCGCGAAAGCAGTGCAGACCTCCGCCTGATAATCGGGAATCTCGAGCTGTTCCATCAGATAACGCCGGACAAGCTCGTCCGGCACCGGCTTCAGGTCCAGTACCACACAGCGGGACAGGATCGTCGGCAGCAGCATCCCAGTATTCGCCGTGAGCAGCAAAATCACCGCGTAGGACGGCGGCTCCTCGATCGTCTTCAGCAAGGCGTTCTGCGCCTGCGGCGTCAGCTTCTCGGCCTCGTCCACGATGTAGATCTTATAGGGGCTGCTGTAGGGCCTGATCTGTATATCCCCGTTCAGCTGCCCGCGGACGTCCTCCACGCTGATCGTCCCCTGCTTCTCATGCGTCACACGAATAATATCCGGCTGATTCAGCGAAAGCGCCTGACGGCAGGAGCGGCACTGCATACAGGGCTCCGTCCCATGCGCCTCACACTGCAATGTCTGGGCGAAGATTCCGGCCAGAAGCTTCTTGCCCGAACCGCGCTCCCCGTTGATAATATAGGCGTGGGATACCTTATTCAGTTCTATTGCGCGCTTCATATGGGCAATCGTCTGCTCATGCCCGATCACATCCGCAAATCCGGCCATCTTCTCACCTCCCGCAGTCTTTATTTATTGTATCACACCGTACAATATTTTTGAATGAAAAGTTTTACCACGCGAAGCCTTCCGTCCCGCACTCCGCGCAGCTCGCATCCGGCCTCCGGCAGGCGGGCAAGACTTTGCAGAACCGCCTCGTCAATCTCCTCACCGGGCGTCAAAAGTGTGATCCCCGGCGGATACGGCACGACAAAACCGGCGCTGACTCTGCCGCACGCCTCCTTGAGCGGAACCCACTCCGCGTCCGCATCGAAAGCCGCCTGCATGGGACAGACCCGGCGCGGCTCCGGCAGCGCGGTATCTGCATACCCCGGCTCCGCGGCCTCCTGCTCCTCTGTCCCGGCGTCCATCCGCAAAAAAGCGTCCCCAAGCCGTCGCAGATCTTCCTCCCGGTCCGCGACCGAGGTCAGGGCGCACACATAGGAAATGCCCGCCATCTCCGGCTCAATATGGTAGTCCTCCCGCAGCCGCGCAGCCAGTTCCCCACCGGAAAGTCCGGCAGACGCGCCCGACACCAGGATACGCGAGCGGTCCATGCCCGGAAATTCCAGAAGCTTCAGACGCTTCATATTCTTAAGCTCAGCGCGAAGCCGCGTGAGGCGCTCGCCGAAACGATCAAACTCCGCGCGGTTTTCGCTGATCCAGGCGATGCACTCATCCATTCCCGCCATCAGCACGTAGGACGGACTGCTCGTTTGATACACCCGCAGGAAAAATTGTATTTTCTCCCGATCAATAAGCTTTCCATTCAAATGAATAAGCGCGGTCTGCGTAAGAGACGGCAGCGTCTTGTGCAGACTCGTCACAACCACATCCGCACCGCAGCTCACGGCGTCCCGCGGAAAATAATCCGAAAAAGGAAAGTGCGCGCCATGCGCCTCGTCCACGATCAGCGGAATCCCGCGCGCGTGCACAGTCTCCACGATCGCCTCCACATCCGAGATAAGCCCGTCATAGGTCGGCGAGGTAAGCAGCACTGCCCGGATATCCGTCCTCTCCCGCAGCGCTTTATCCACATCCTTCGCCAAAATCGGCCCATTTATCCCCATTTCCACTGTGGATTGTGGATAAATATACACCGTCTCCAGCCCCCGGAGCAACGCCGCGTGGACAACTGACTGATGACAGTTCCGCGCCATCAGAAGCGTTCCTCCCGCCGGAACACAGCCGGACACTGCCGCCAGAATGCCCGCCGTACTGCCGTTCACCAGATAATGCGTCTCCTCCGAGCCGTACAGCCGCGCCGCCCGCTGCTGCGCGTCCTGCAGAATCCCCTCCGCATGATGCAGATCATCAAAGCCGTCGATCTCTGTGATATCGATGAAAAACGGATTCCCCGGATCTCCCATACGCCTCTTGTGTCCGGGCATATGCATCGGAAGATAGTCGGAATCCGCGTAATTTTTTAATTTTTCCAGTAATTCGCTCATAATGAAAATACAATAATCCCCAGAATCGTCACGGCAATGGAGATCAGCGCGCGCCGGTTCGGGCGTTCCCCGAGGAAAAAGACCGCCAGAATCGTCACCCAGATGATGCCGGTCGACTCAATCATCGGCGTCACCTTCAGCTCGATACCCCGATAGGCGAAGACATTGATCACCGTCGTTCCGAGCAGCAGCACGTAGCTTAAAATCACCCGCCAGTTCAAAAACTTAAAAATGATATTTTTATGCTCTCTCTGCGCCGACTGCTTCAGCAATATCTGTGACACCGAGGCCACAAATACCGCCAGAAAAGCCAGCACATAGCTAATGTTCATCCATTCCATGCAGACTGATCCCCACAATAATAATGATGCTCCCGATCACATTGTTCCGCGTCACCTGTTCTTTAAAGAGAATGACCGACCAGATCAGAATCAAGATATACAGAATCCCCTTTCGCAGATACGCCGTCGACAGCGGCACCTGCTCCAGCAAAAGCTGCCACATGATCGCAAATACCCCGAGACAGCCGACCGCGACGAGATAATAGAAAATGAATTCCCGCGAGAAGGTCTCAAAGGTGCCGGCATACTTGATGAAGACCGAACTCAGACTCTGGATTACCAGAGAAAGCGCGAGCAGAACATAGATTTTCACACGGCTCCGGCCCGGCTGCTCAGTCATCTTCCGCATCCTCCGTCTCTTCTATATTATAAGTCTCACGAATCACATACTGCGGCTCCTTGTTCATACTCAGGAACAGCCGCCCGACATACTCCCCAATCATCCCCAGGAAAAGGAAGGTCAGGCCAAAGAAAAAGGTGATCGCGCACATCAGCGAGGGCCAGCCCATCGACAGCGTCGGGTCGACCAGCTTCCGGATCACGATCGTAATCGCAAAAATAATACCGACCGCGGCGAAGAAAAATCCGGTAAAGGAGGCCACACGCAGCGGAATCACGGAAAATCCGATGATATCCGACCAGAGGCCGATCAGGGATTTCAGCGTATAATTCGACTCGCCCACCTCGCGTTCAAAGTGCTGGATCGGCACGCTGGCAATGTTTTTCGTACAGCGCATGAAAAGTCCCAGCAGATAGGTGTAGGGACCTGTGTACTGCACCGCGTAGTCCCGCACAAAGCGTCTTACGATAAAGTAGCTCGACGTACGCACATCCTTCGGCTTCTGAATCATCGCATTGACGGTCAGATCGTTGAAGCGGCTGCCCAGATTCCGCAGAAAGCTGTGTTTTTTGTCCGGATAATACCCATAGACCAGATCATATCCCTGATCAAAAGTCTCAAACATCTTTCCGAGCTGCGACGGATGCGTCTGCCCATCGTCGTCCATCCCGATGATCACTTCGCCCTTTACGAAGTGCAGCGCGGCCATCAGGGCATTGTGCTGGCCGGAGTTCTTCGCAAGGCTGACGACTTTCACATCCGGGTACTGCGCAGCCATCTCCTTCAGAACGGCAAGCGTCTTCCCCCCGTCCGGCGAGCAGTCATTGACCAGAACGAACTCGACGTCGCCCCGCCCGAGCCGGACCATCTCGTCACGGGTCATCGAAACGACATGCTCAATCGTCTGGGATGAATTGTAACACGGTATAATTACTGAATATAACATAAAGTCTCCTCATTGGTCCCGCTCCCGTTGGCTGACCCCGCTGCATCCGGTAGGATATCTGTATAAGGACCATTGGACGGCGTCGGTACTTGGCGATGCCGAGCCGTCAGGCGACGGCTGAGCCTTAGTACCGCTACGTCCGGCCACTGAGCGCGAGCGGGTCCTAAGACAGATATACGCCCCTCTCAGGCTACATTACCTGACGGTAATATAGTACCCGATCCGCGTCGAGCTGTCAGTGACAGAACCCGCGTGGGACATGTCCAGCTCACTGATGCGGTAGATTTCGTCCGGATGCGCGACGGCGTAGCGCCTCATCTCTGCGACATCGTCCTCAGTGAAGAGGAAGGTGATACGGGTCTGTCGGGGGGCAGACTTCCGGACGAGCCGCGGCTCATGGCCGCAGGCGACGTCGATCACCATCTCCATGAAGTCGTAACCGGTGGAGAGGGGGACAAGATCAGAACCGATACAGTCGCCACCCATGCGGGAACCGATCTCGATCAGACGGATCTCGCCGTCCGGCGTAACCTTAAATTCGCCGTGGGACGCGCCGTCCGTGATTTTCAGGGCGTCGAGCGCGGCGAACATAACCTCGTGAACCTTTTCGAGTACCGCCCCGGAGAGGCCGCTTGGCTGCAAGTGACCGGTCTCGATGAAATGCGGCGCGCCGGTCGTGAATTTCTTCGTCACCGCAAGATTCGTATGCTTTCCCTTATAGGAAATGGCTTCGTAGCTGTACTCGTCGCCCTCGATGTACTCTTCCACGATCGCCTGCTTCTCAAACGACTGCCCCACCGCATTCTCTATCGCAGCTGGCAGCTCGGAATAATCGGTAATCTTCGTGATCGCACGGCTGCCGGAACGGTCAGTCGGCTTTACGATAAGCGGAAGCTTCATCCCATAGAGCTCGTCCGTCACACGGTCAACACGGTAAAAGGCAGGCACGGGAAGCCCTGCTTTTCGGAACGCCTCGCGCATCGCAAATTTATTGGTGGAAAGTTCAATGCACTCCGGGCTGTTGCCGGGGAGCCCAAGCGCCGTCGCCACATGGCTGACTGTGATATTCGCGAGATCCGAGGCGATCGTGGCGACCGCGTCCGGCCTGATTTCCCGGCATTTTTCAATGATCTCATCAATCTCAACGATGCTGACCGGGTAGAAATGATCCGCCGTCCGCTCGCCGATGGAGCCGTCCTGCCAGGCAAAGACATGCGTCTCAAAGCCCATCTCCTTCGCTTTCAGGATCAGCTGATTCTGGAAATCATTCGCCCCGATAATCACAATCTTATGCATAAAATTCCTCTATTTTTTCCGCAATGTAATGTACCTGTTCTTCCTTCAGTCCATAATACATCGGAAGACGCAGGAGCCGCTCACTCTCCTTCGTCGTGTAGACGTCCTCTCCATGGAAGCGTCCGAAGCGCTGCCCCGCCGGCGCGCTGTGCAGCGGGATATAGTGGAAGACCGCCTGAATATCATGCTCCTTCAGAAAGCGGATCAGCGCGCTGCGCTCCTCGATGTCCTTTGCCTTGATGTAGAACATATGGGCGTTGTGGCTGCAGCCCTCCGGAATAAATGGAAGCTCGATCTTTCCGGCATCTGCAAGTGGCGTCAACAGCTCGCGGTAGAGATCCCAGCTTCGCATACGGTCCTCGAAAATCGCGTCCGCCATGTCGAGCTGCGCCAGCAGATAAGCCGCGTTCATATCGCCCGGGAGATAGGAGGAGCCTGCATCCACCCAGGTGTACTTGTCAATCTGCCCGCGGAAGAATTTCGCGCGGTTTGTACCCTTCTCACGAATGATCTCCGCCCGCTCGACATTCTCCGGGTCGCGGATCAGCAGCGCGCCGCCCTCGCCCATGCTGTAATTTTTCGTCTCATGAAAGGAATAACAGCCATAATCGCCGATCGTGCCGAGCTGCTTTCCTTTGTAGGTACTCATAACACCCTGCGCAGCGTCCTCGATAACGTAGAGATGATGCCTTTCTGCGATATCCATGATTGTGTCCATCTCACAGGACACGCCCGCATAATGAACCGGAGCAATCGCGCGCGTCCGCTCCGTGATCGCCGCCTCGATCTTCTTCTCATCGATATTCATCGTATCCGGACGAATATCGACGAAGACCGGCACCGCTCCGCGCAGGACAAAAGCGTCCGCAGTGGAGACAAAAGTATAGGAAGGCATGATCACCTCGTCCCCCTCGCGGATATCCGCCAACAGCGCCGCCATCTCGGTGGCATGCGTGCAGGAGGTTGTGAGCAGCGCCTTCGCCGTCCCCGTTTTCCGCTCCAGCCACTCACTGCAGCGATGCGTGAAAGGACCGTCCCCGCAGATCTTATGATTCACCGCCACCGCTTCTTCCACATATTTCAGCTCCGTCCCCACATAGGGAGGCACGTTAAAATCGATCATTTTTCAATCCTTTCCGCTACCTTGAAGTGAGCACAATTCCATGGCGCATGGTCTGTACCTCATATCCCATATCCAGAAATGCCTGCGCAAAGTCTGTATCCAGAATACTCTCATCGTACTCATAACAGTAGATTACCGTCGGCAGCTTTTCCGGATGCAGTTCATAATAAACCGCTATCAGACTGTCCGTTTCCAATGTCTCCCAGGTAGAATAGGCCGCGCACTCTGCGTCCGTATTGAGATACATCCACGGAGCGATGCCGACGACAAACAACTTATCCTCACCCGTCAGCGCGAGCTCCTCCATATCCGTCAGCACTTCCTCATAGAGAAGCGCATTTTCCACGCTTGTATGGATTCCCTTCAGCGGCCCTTCCTCCAGCGTCTCCGTCAGATACGCAAGATGCTCATCGCCCCAGACATAGATGATTCTCTGGTAAAAGCACGCCGCAAACTGCACTGTAAGCAATATCCAGAGGAAATTCTTTTTCCATCCACACTCCTCACGCAGCGCCTCACAGAGAAGCAGAATAGAGGCCGCAGATGCGATCATACAGGAGGCTGACACAATCTGGATACCAGTATTTGTGGCAAAATGCGCGATCAGCGTATACAACAGCCCCGGCGCATACCAGCCCCAGAAGAGCCGCCGGTCACGCTCCCGCGCCACCAGATACGCGATAAAACCCGGAAAAGCCAGCGGGATCAGCATAAAATTGATGCCAACCAGATCCCAGAAAAATCTATAATATATAATATACGGAATTGCCGTCAGGATTTCATGAAAAATGTACAGCCCTGACGGAATCCG
>JAJBTX010000074.1 GCA_020860645.1 Lachnospiraceae bacterium
GCGATGTGGTGGCTGGGCTGCACCGGCGTATGGTTCAAGACCCCGGGCGGAGCGAATATCACGATCGACCTGTGGTGCGGCAACGGAAAGCGGACGCACGGCGACGGAAAGATGAAGGTAGGCCATCAGATGGCGAATATGTGCGGCGGGCGCGCGATGCAGCCGAACCTGCGCAATGTGCCGTTTGTGATCGATCCCTTTGCTTTCAAACAAGTGGATGCGGTGCTCGCGACGCATTATCATCAGGATCATATGTCCGCGGAGTGGGCGGCGCATGTACTGCAGAGCGGGATGACGACCACGGATGAGAACGGAAAGGAGATACCGGTTCCCTTCATCGGCCCGAAGAAGTCTGTTGAGACCTGGGTGAAGTGGGGCGTGCCGGAGGATCGCTGCGTGACCGTAAAGCCGGGCGACGTGATCAAGATCAAGGATATCGAGATCGTTTGCCTCGACAGCTTTGACCGCACCTGCATCGTCACGACCGACAGCACGGGTCCGGACCGCGAGGAGCTGACCGGCAAGTGCCCGACCGACATGGACGAGAAGGCGGTGAACTACCTTGTGAAGACGCCGGGCGGCAATATTTATCACTCGGGCGACTCTCATTTCTCGATTTACTTTGCGAAGCACGGCAAGGACTACGACATTGATGTGGCCTTTGGTTCCTTCGGCGAGAACCCGATCGGCATGCAGGACAAGATGACCTCCATCGACGTGCTGCGCATGGCTGAGAATCTGCAGTGCAAGGTTGTGATTCCGATTCACTGGGATGTATGGACGAACTTCCAGGCGGACTGCGAGGAGATCCGGCTTCTCTATGATTTCAAGAAGGACCGCAATGAATACAAGTTCCATCCCTTCTTCTGGCAGGTGGGCGGCAAATACGTCTATCCGCAGGACAAGGACAAGATGTACTATCATCACCGCAGAGGCTTCGAGGACTGCTTCGAGGCTCCGCAGAATATTCCGTACCGTTCCTGCCTGTAAGGTAAGAGGAGGATAAGCAGCATGGCTACAGTATTACAGACGATTGTCGAAAAAAAGCATTACCGCTTTATTGACGGGGAGGGCGTCAGCTGGCAGGATGCGGTTCGCTTAAGCGCCGAATCGCTGGTGGCGGACGGCAGCGTGGACGAGGATTACTATAAGCAGATCGTCGCCTGCATCGAGAAATACGGTCCCTATGTGGTCTTTGAGCACAATGTCGCGATGCCGCACACGCAGGAGAACGCGACCGGCGCGCACAAGACCGGCATCGGCTTCATGGTGTCGAAGAAGCTCATCAGCTTTGGCAAGGACGAGGACGGTGAGGAGAAGACGGCGAATCTGTTCTTCACCCTTTCCTCCACCAATCCGGACGAGCATATGAACAATATCATGCAGCTGTCCGCGATCTTTATGAACGACGCGCTTCTGGATGCGCTCGCGGCGGCGGAGACGCCGGAGGATATCCTTGAGGCGGAAAAGAACTATCCCTGTGAAGAGTAAACGCAAGATTTGCAGCCTGTGAAGGAGAAAATGTTATGATAGTATTAAATGTGTTAAACGCGGTATGGACATTCTTTGCAACCTACGTTTTACAGAAGGCTCCCTATATGGTCGGTTTCCTGACGCTGCTCGGCTACTGCCTGATGGGCAAGAAATGGTACGACACGCTGTCCGGGACGCTCAAGGCGATCATCGGTATGCTGATTCTGAATGCCGGTTCCTCGGGACTGACGAGCACCTTCCGCCCGATTCTTGCCGGCCTGAAGGATCGCTTCAACCTGACGGCGGCCGTGATCGACCCCTATTATGGACAGAACGCCGTGACGGCGGGCGTCGAGGAGGTCTTCGGAAAGGGCTTCTCCCAGGCGATGACCCTGCTGCTAATCGCGTTCATCGTCAATATTCTGCTGGTTCGCTTCAATAAAGTGACCAAGTGCCGCGCGCTGTTCACCACCGGCCATGTGCAGGTGCAGCAGGCGGCAACCGCTTACTGGCTGATCATGTTCGCCCTGCCGGGCCTGCTGAACAACAATGTGGCGCTGATGATCGTCATGTCTGTCATCCTGGGCGCTTACTGGGCGGTCGGCGCGAACCTGACGATCAAGCCGATGCAGGAGCTGAGCGAGGGCGCGGGCTTTGCGATCGCGCACCAGCAGATGTTCGGTATCCGTCTGAGTTACTTCCTCGCGGATAAGCTGTTCGGCGACAAGGACGGCAAAAAGAAGATTAAAAAGGTCGGCGAGCTTGAAATGCCGGGCTTCTTCTCGATCTTCAATGAGAACATGGTCTGTACCGCCATCCTGATGACTGTCTTCTTCGGAACGATTATGGCGATCATCGGAAAGCCCTTCTTTATTGAGAGCGGTGCGACCACTGAGAGCGAGAATTTCGTGTATTACTGCTTCAACACGTCCCTCAACTTCGCCGTTTACCTGGCGATCCTGCAGCTGGGCGTCCGTACCTTCGTCACGGAGCTGACCGCTTCCTTCCAGGGTATCGCGGACAAGCTGCTTCCCTCGTCTGTCCCGGGCGTCGACTGCGCGGTCTGCTTTGGATTCGGCGATTCGAACGCAGTTACCTTCGGCTTCCTGGCCGGCCTGGTGGGACAGATCATCGCGATCCTGGTGCTGATCTTTGTGGGTTCTCCGACGATCATCATCTGCGGATTCGTGCCGGTATTCTTTGACAACGCGACGATGGGCCTGGTGGCCAATGAGAAGGGCGGTATGAAAGCCTGCCTGATCATTCCCTTTGTGGCAGGCCTGATCGAGGTCTTCGGCGCGGCGCTGATCGCCGGCTGGGTAGGACTCGCGGAGTACGGCGGATATCTTGGCATGTTTGACTGGGATACCGTGTGGCCGATCTTCACTGTGATCATGCGATACCTGGGCTACATCGGCGTGGCGCTGGTTGTGATCATCCTGCTGGCGATTCCGCAGATCGAGTACCGTATGGACCCGGAGGGCTACTTCCTGATTACAGAGGATTATGACGCGTATGTAGAGCATGTCGCGAAAAAGAAAGCTGCAAAAAATTAATCATTATTTTATTTTAAAAAGGAGATAAAATCATTATGGCAAAACTGGATGGAAAGAAAATTCTGGCGTGCTGCGCGAACGGCGCGGGTTCTTCCCTGATGATGGAGAACGCGATCAAGAAGGTGATGACGAGAAACGGCATCAAACCGGCGGAGCTGCGTCACTGCCCGGTATCGGAAGGCAAGACGGCTTCCCGCAACTACGACGTCGTGTTCTGCGCGCGTACTTTTGCGAAGACCTTCGAAGGCTGCGAGAAGAACGGCCCCGTGCTGATTCCGCTGAAGAATGTGATGTCCGACAAGGAAATCGAAGCAGCGCTGAAGGAAGCGGGTCTGCTCGACTGATGACGGGGAAAGCAAACGGACGATAAGATGGGCCGGATGTCCCGGGGCGGGAAGGCTCCGGGGCTTCCGGCCCGTCGCTTGTCCGGGGAAGACCGTCATGCAGATTATGGATCCGGCATGCCCATTGCCCCGCTGTGTGCTGCCGGATTGGAAGGAACGGGAATGGAATGAAAAATAACCGAAAGGCCGTGGAGGATCGTCATCGGAAAATACTGGACATGATCCGCGCAAACGGCGAGGTAAAGGTGGAGGAGCTGGTTCGCGAATTCGGCGTCTCGGCGATGACTGCCCGCCGGGATCTTCAGTATATGGAGCAGGAAAGGCTGCTCACCCGTACGCATGGCGGTGCGCTTTCGCTGGAGCGGGCGAGCGCGCTGCTCTCACAGAATGAGAAGGTTGCGCTGTGCCGCGACCGGATTTCCGAGTATGCGTCCGGGCTTGTGAACGACGGAGACCGGATTTTTATCAATGGCAGTCTGACGGCGCTGAATCTGCTGAAGTACCTGGAGGGGAAGCGTGTTTCGGTTTTTACAAATAACTGCAGGGCAATCGGCGAGCAGTATCCGGAGCATGTGACGGTCCGTTTTACAGGCGGGGATCTGCGCAACCATGTGATGGTCGGGGATTATGTCATGCGGAACCTTCTGAATATGACCGCGGATAAGACCTTCCTGGGCTGCGCGGCCGTCTACGACGACGGAGAATTCCGCTATGATATTCCCACAGAGATTGGGATCAATGAGTCCATGATTGCGCACACAAAACAGGAAATTTATATTCTGGCGGATCACACCAAGATCCGGAACCGGGAGGCGCAGACCAATATTTACGGGAGCTGCTCCTACGACCGGCCCTGTACGCTGATTACGGATGACAATGCGAGCGTGGGCGTAGTGGAACAGCTTCGGCGCCGCGGTATTCAGGTTATTGTTGTTCCGACGAAATAGACGGGAAAAGACGCGAGGACAGAAGAGATGACAGACTTATCCCAGCTTTTGCTTTACATACCGGGGATCGTGATCTTCCTGGTCGGCTCCGGCCAGGTGAGACAGTGGCTGCAGATACATCGGAAGGGCGCCTGCATTCAGGCGCAGGTTGTGAGCTGCAAGCATGTTGTGAAGAAGGACAAGAAGGAACGGGAGCTCTACAACTATTATGATGTGGGCGTGACTTACACGAATCCGGATACGAAGCGGCTCGAACGGCTTGCGGTGAAATCGCCGACGGAGTACGCGCTGAACCAGCCGGTTCGGATGCTGCGTGGAACAGGCAGCACACAGCCGACGCTGATGGAACAGAAAGACGAGTTTCCGCTCAACCCCTGGGTGATGATGATCGGCGGGGCACTGCTGATCATACTGGCGCTCGAACAGAATCAGGGAAATGAAGTTCCGGCCATGGCCTGCCTGGCTCTGATCTTTCTCGGCGCGGGTGTGAACCTGGTCCTGAATTACCTTTCGCTGAAAAAACGCGGCCTTCGCCCGGTGGAGGCGGAGATTACCGCACTCTATACCCGGCAGATTTCGCAGGAGTCGAAGATCCTGAAGAATTCGAAGTTTACCTATTATCCGGTCGTCCGCTATGAGCTGGACGGGCAGGAGTGCGTCCGCCGCTGCAATGTCAATTCCAGCGGAGAGAAGAGTTTCCGGGTCGGGGATCACATGAAGCTCTACTATGATCCGCAGGAAAAAGTCGTGCTGGAGAAGCACGCGAGCGCGGCATCTCTGGTGGTCGGCGTCCTTCTGACAGCGCTGGGAATTCTGGTGGGAGCGAGCATTCTGACGGTCGTGCTGTATTTTTTTCTTGCTTTTTCATAGAGCGTGCGCTATAATCAAAACGTTGTCGGGGTGTGGCTCAGTTTGGCTAGAGCACACGGCTGGGGGCCGTGGGGTCGCAGGTTCGAATCCTGTCACCCCGACTTTTTATTATTCAGGCTTTCGGGAGCTGCTTTTGCGGAAAGGAGGAGGCTCCAATAGTGTGACTTCTGAAAATAATTATCCGTGCAGATATGGTACAGCGTATACCTGTATAGATAATTATTTTTTATTTTATATGTTTTGTGCCGCGAAATGCGAACGGAATCACCAGGAGAGTTCTGCCTCGCGGCGCTGAGGGAAAGGATGAATGACTGATGAAAAAGACGCCGTTTGTGACCAGAGAACAGATCGAGGAAATAGCGAAGACATACCCCACGCCTTTTCACATCTACGACGAAAAAGGCATCCGCGAAAATGTAAAAAATCTCTACGAGGCTTTTTCCTGGAATCCGGGTTATAAGGAGTATTTCGCGGTGAAGGCGACGCCGAATCCCTTCCTGATGGAGATTCTGAAGGAATACGGCTGCGGCAGCGACTGCTCGTCGGAGGCGGAGCTGCTCCTCTCGGACGCGGTCGGGATAGTCGGTCACGATATCATGTTTTCCTCCAACGACACGCCGCCGGAGGAGTTTGCCCTCTGTGAGAGGCTGGGCGGCATCATCAATCTGGACGACATCACGCACATCGAGGTGGTAGAGCAGACGCTCGGTTATCTGCCGGAGACGATGAGCTGCCGCTACAATCCGGGCGGTTATTTTAAGATGAGCAATGGCATCATGGACAACCCCGGCGACGCCAAGTATGGTATGACGGAGGCGCAGATGGTCGAGGCTTTCCGGATCATGAAGGCGAAGGGTGTAAAGCACTTCGGCATTCATGCTTTCCTCGCGAGCAATACCGTGACAAACGAGTATTATCCGCTGCTTGCGCAGGTGCTCTTTGAGCTGGCAGTGCGCCTGCAGAAGGAGACGGGCGTGCACATCAGCTTCATCAATCTGTCCGGCGGGATCGGGATTCCCTACCGGCCCGATCAGGAGCCGAACGACATCCGGGTCATCGGCGAGGGCGTACGCAGGGTTTTCGAGGAGGTTCTTGTGCCGGCCGGTATGGGGGATGTCTCCCTGTGCACGGAGCTGGGCCGTTACATGACAGGCTCCTTCGGCGCGCTGGTGACAAAGGCGATCCATGAGAAGCATACACATAAAGAATACATTGGTGTGGACGCGTGCGCGGCGAATCTGATGCGCCCGGCGATCTACGGCGCCTATCACCATGTGACGGTACTGGGGAAGGAGGATGAGCCCTGCGATCATATCTATGACGTGACAGGCTCACTCTGTGAAAACTGTGACAAATTCGCAGTAGACCGCGCACTGCCGAAGATTGAGAAAGGAGATTATCTCTTTATTCATGACGCGGGCGCGCACGGACACTCGATGGGATACAATTATAATGGAAAACTGCGCTCGGCGGAGCTCCTCCTGAAGGAGGACGGCTCGGTACAGCTGATTCGCCGCGCGGAGACACTGAATGACTACTTTGCGACGCTCGACTGCTTTGAAGTCGGGAAAAAGCTGATCCAGTGATTGTAAAAAACGACCGGGTCGGGAGAGGAGAAGAAATGCCGCAGCCGAAAAGAGGCTACAGAGGAAAAAGACATAAAAAAAGAGCACTCTCGCGCATACGCGCGACGCTGCTATCCATGGGCGCTACCCTCGTCCTTGTGCTGGTCGTGGGTCTCGCCTGGTGGTTTTTGTGGGGAAACACGGTCGGTGTTTCCTCCGATGACTGTGTCCTCACGGAGCAGGAGGACGGTTCCATGGTTCTGAGCTGGAAAGAAGTGAACGGTGCTGAGAGTTATATTGTGAAGGTCAGCTGGAAGGACGCGGACGGCAAAAATACCTATGAGGCTACCGTTGAGACGAACAGCTGTAAGATTCCGATCACCTCGGACATCGGCTCATGCACGATTCACGTGCAGACCGGAGGAAATCTGACGAGAACCATCGTGGATGTCAGCACAAATCTGTCTCTGGGACTGTCAGGCGCGAGCTGGCATCTGAACGAGGAGACCGGCGTGCTGAACGCCATGTATTCGCTGAGCGGCGGGGCGACCTGCAGCGTCTGCCTTATGGAAGACGGAAACGTGGCGGAGGAAGTGATGACGGTAAAGGGCGAGTCTGTCGAGATCAGCTTCGGCGATGACGGCGATCTGCCGCTGCCTGATTCGACGTACACGATCGGCCTGTGTGCCAGCCGTGTGGGAAAAGAATTTTCCTATATCGGATACGCGACCACGACTTATACGGTCAGCCGCAGCCAGCTGCTGGGGAAGGACATGGAAGTGGCGGTCGAGGATGAGGACGGCAATGTATACACTTTCACCTGGAATGAGACGGCGGGGAGCCGTTACGTCGTGCAGCAGTATGATGAGGAGAGCGGCAGCTGGCTGAACGTCGCCTATGTCGCGACTGACGCGGAGCGGACCTACACGACCCCGCACCTCGACTCGTTTACGACCTATACCTATCGGATTGTGGCGGAGGACAGCGAAGCCGCGGAGTCCGAGAGCAATTATATCGCCATTTCCGAGGAGATTGTCTGTGAGACGGAGGCCTCGGCGATCTACTGTACCGTCTGGCCGATGCTGTCTCTGACAGCCTACTCGGATTCAGAGAAGACGCAGAGAGTCGGGACGGTGAGCGCGATGAAGGCTTACTGTGTCCTGGATGAGGCGGACGGGATGTTCGGCGTCCTGGTGGACGGCGAGACCTGGTACATCGACAGTTCTACCTGCATGATCAATCTGACGGAGTATCTGGGAGATCTGTGTACTTATGATATCACCAACAGCTATGATTCGGTCTTCACGGTGCACGAGTTTGAGTTCCCGGGCGTGTCGGGCGAGGTCGTGACGGGTTTTGAGAATATGGCTCTAAATGACGGCACCTTTGTGACGCCGCTGATGTATTCAGTGGCGGATAAGCTCATGGACGCGGCGCTGATGGCGCTGGACGCCGGTTACCGGCTGCGGATTTATGAGTCTTACCGGCCGGCTGTCGCCACCACGACGCTCTATTCTATGGGCACGAGCCTGCTCAGCCAGACGATTCCGACGGAGACCTGGACCGGCAAGTCGCTCTCGGAGCTGGAGATGCCTTCAAACGCAGTCACGACGGAGACGATCGTGAACGAGGACGGAACCATAACACTGAAGGAAACAGTGGCATCTCTGACCTATGCGGATGTCATGTACGGCGGCTCGTCCTACCATCTGAGTAACTTCCTGGCAGCGAAGAGAAGCCGGCACAATGTCGGAGTCGCCGTCGACCTGACGCTGGAGGACGCGGAGACCGGGGAGGAGCTGGTGATGCAGACCGTTATGCACGACCTGAGTCAGTATTCTGTCACCGACAGGAACACTACAAACGCCAATATCCTGGCCAGTATCATGACATCTGCGGGCTTGTCGCCGCTGGTCTCGGAGTGGTGGCATTTCCAGGACGACGAGGTCGACAGAGTCGATTCCATGTCCTCTGTGCCGGTCAGCATCGAGGGATGGAAGCAGGATGTCTATGGCCGCAGATACCGCCTGGCGGATGGCAGCTATTACACGGATTGCACCGTCACCATTTCCGGTACGGAATATGATTTTAACAGTGACGGATACCTGATCGAATAATCCGGATCAGGTGAGGGGAGAATGCAGGCGACATAGTGTCGTTTACATAAGACTAACGAATGAGGTACTGACAAATGAAAAAATTCCTGAGTGAGAGACGAAAGACCGTGACGATCGTTGCCGCTCTGCTGGCAGTCGTCATTGTGGCGGGAGGCGGGTATATGCTCTGGCGTTCCGCCCAGCCCAAATTCCAGGACGTCACGATCGAGCTGGGGACGGATTCCGTGACGCTTGCGGAATTTATGACGCAGTATGCGGACGCTTCCCAGGTCAGCTTTGTCACCGATCCGTCGGAGATCAATATCGACGAGACGGGAGATGTGTCGGTGACGCTGGCATGCGGCAATAAGGAGGAGACCGTCACGCTGCATGTGGTGGACACCACAGCTCCGACTGTCGAGTTCCTGGAGGAGTACGAGGCTCCTCTGAACTATGAACCGGATGCGGAGGATTTTGTTGCGAGCGTGGAGGACTATTCCGAAACGACGGTCTCCTTCGCGGAAACGCCGGAAAGCGCGCGCAGCGGCGAGGACTACGATGTGACGGTGACCGTCACGGATGCAAGCGGCAATTCCGTCAGTCAGGACTGTACTATCAGCTATACCTGGATAAAGGAGTCCTATGAGCTGGAATACGGCGAAAAGCTGACCAAACAGGATCTGCTGGCATATCAGAATGTTGGTACGAGCCTGATCGAGCAGTCGGATATCAATGAGATCAATGAGTCCGGGATAGGAGAGTATGTGATCTCCAGCAGCAACGGCTACAAGACCGCCGAGTGTACGGTGACGGTGGCAGATACCACCGGGCCGGTGGTGGAGCTCCAGCAGGTGGCCGTCTATCCGGACAGCGAGGTGGAGCTGGACGACTTTATCGTGTCGGCGACGGATATTTCCGGTGATGTGGAGCTGCGCCTGGCAAGTGAGGTCGACACCTCCGAGACGGGTACCTACACGGTGACGATCGAGGCGGAAGACGTCTATGGGAACGTATCTTCCGTGGAAGGAACGCTCATCGTGAAGACGGACGACATACCGCCGGTCATCAGCGGCCTGAGTACGATCAGTCTGGCAAAGAACAGCAGCGCGCCGGATTATCTGTCCGGAGTGACGGCGGTAGACGCGATTGACGGAGACTGCGAGATTTCCTACGATGACAGCAGCGTCAACTACAGCTCGGCGGGCACCTATTATGTGACCTATACGGCCTCGGATAATTCCGGAAACGTGGCCAGCTCGAAGCGCAAGGTGACGATCGCGCATGACAGCTCGGACACGGACGCGCTGGTCGCTTCGATTGCGGCAGGTCTGGGAAACGACCCGAAGTCGATCGCGGATTATGTCCGTTCGTATGTCAGCTACAATCACGACTGGGGCGGAAGCGATCCGGTCTAGTACGGCTTTACCAATAAGGTGGGCAACTGCTATGTCCATGCGATGTGCACGAAGGCAATTCTGGATCAGAAGGGCATCAGCAGCCAGCTGATCTGGACGACGGAGAAAACGCACTACTGGCTGATTGTTTATGTGAACGGCGGATGGAAGCATCTGGATGCGACGCCGATGGCAGGCTCCATCAGAGAGGCCTGCAAACAGTTGATGAATGACTCGGAGCGTCTGGCAACGCTGAGAGGAAGAACCTGGGACACTTCCCTGTGGCCCGCCTGTAATTAGGAGGACCGCGCAATGGTACAGATTCTGATTCTGCTGGTCGGCCTGCTGCTTTATGCAGTCTACGGGTCGGCCGGCCTTGCCGGCCTGATCTGGCTGCTGGCCGCCGCTCTGATTATCTGGCTGGCAGGGCAAGCCCTGCCGCGGTGCCGGTGGCTGTTCTGGCCGCTGATCGTGGTCAGCGCCGCGCCGCTGGTCCTGATGAGGCTGCAGCCGGTCACCGGCTTTAGCCTGCTCGCGCCGCTCGGCGTGTCCTATTTTACCCTGCAGATGATCTCTTATGTGGTGGACGTCCGAAAGGAAAAATATCCGCCGGAAAAGAGTTTACTTACCTTTGCACTCTATCTGACCTATTTTCCGCATCTGATTCAGGGACCGATTGAGAGCTTTGATCATATGAAGACGGCGCTGGCGGAGCAGGAGTTCAGCTGGGACGGGCTGTCCGCCGGAGCGATCCGGATGGTCTGGGGCGCTTTCAAGATGCTGGTGATTTCCGCGCGGGCGAGCGTGGTGCTGGCGACGATCTCGACCTCTCCGGAGGAATATCGCGGCGCCTACGCACTGTTTGCGATGATTCTGTATTCGGTGCGTCTGTATGCCGATTTCTCCGGCTGCATGGATATTGTGCTGGGCGTCTCCCAGGTGCTGGGGCTTCGCCTGAGCGAAAATTTTGACGCCCCCTACTACTCCCAGACGGTGGCGGAGTTCTGGCGCCGCTGGCATATCACGTTGGGGGACTGGCTGAGAAATTATATCTATATTCCGCTCGGCGGAAACCGGAAGGGGAAGCTCCGCAAGGTGATCAACCTGATCATCACCTTCCTGGTATCCGGCTTCTGGCATGGCTTCCACTATATTCTGTGGGGACTGTTTAACGGAATTTTTGTCGCGCTCGGAAACGGCCTTCGCACAAAATTCAAGGCGTTTAATCGACTGCTCACGTTCCTGATCATCAGCGTTCTCTGGTCCTTCTTCATCTGGCCGGACACCTTTACGGCGCTGGGCAGCATAGGCTCGCTCTTCACGACCTTCAATTACGGAGCGCTGGCGGCGAATATTCTCTCGCTCGGCCTGGGTGCGGCCGACTGGATCGTCTTCCTCTGCGCCACGGTGCTGCTCTGGGTCTACGACGGAAATAAGGAACGCTTCAAAAACGTGTTCACCGGCAGCGCTCCGGCGATGAGGCTGGCTGTCGTGGGCGCGCTTGGTCTGCTGGCGCTCGTATTCGGCATGTACGGGATCGGCTTCGAGGCGGAGCAGTTTATTTACAGCAGTTTTTAGGAGGGACCGGGATGAAGAAGCATACACGGATAAAAACAGGAATTTCGGTCGTTCTGGTACTTGCCGTTTTTCTCGGTCTGTTTGCGTTCGCGACACGGCTGCTGGAGCCGAAATATGCCGAGACGCTGACGGAGGGCAGTATGATCTCCCAGTATTACGAGGAGGCGGGCGGCCATGAGGTGATTTTCGTGGGAGACTGCGAGGTCTACGCCAATTTCTCCCCGATGGAGCTGTACCGGCAGGCGGGAATCACCGCCTACGTGCGGGGGACGCCGCAGCAGCTGATCTGGCAGTCCTATTACGTGCTGAAGGAGACCTTTCACTATGAGATCCCGAAGGTGGTGGTGCTCAATGTCAACTCCATGCGCTACTCGGAGCCGGTCAGCGAGGCCTACAACCGGCTGACGATCGACCGCATGCGCTGGTCCGAGGAGAAGATTGAGATCATTAAAGCCTCGATGACGGAGGAAGAGAACTTCTGGTCCTACGTATTTCCGATTCTGCGCTATCACTCCCGCTTTGACGAGCTGACCTCGGAGGATATCGAGTATCTGTTCCACGATGAGTACAGTACCTTCAACGGATACCAGATGAACAAGGAGGTGCGGCCGGTCGATACGCTGCCGACGGAGCGCATGCTGGCGGATTACACCTTTGAGGACAACGACTACGATTATCTCGATCGGATACGGGAGCTCTGCGAGGAGAACGGCGTCACGCTCGTGCTGGTCAAGGCGCCCAGCGTCTATCCCTACTGGTATGATGAGTACGACGCGCAGATTGAAGACTACGCTGAGAAGTACGGTCTGGATTTCTATAATTTCCTCGATGTGGCGGAGGAGATCGGTATCGATTACACGACGGATACTTACGATGAGGGCCTGCACCTCAATCTCTCCGGCGGGACGAAGCTGTCCACCTATTTCGCGCAGATCCTTTCGGAGGAATATGATCTGACCGACTACCGGACGGACGAGGAAGTGTCCGCCATTTACGATGAAAAACTGGCGCAGTACGATGCGGCTGCGGCTGAGTGATATATGCTAAAAAAGAAAAGGAGTGAAGGAACACATGAAAAAAGCATTGGTGATGGCAATGACAATGATGCTGGCGGCTTCTCTGGTTGCCTGCGGAAGCTCTTCGAGCAGCACGGACGCTACTTCTCAGGCGATTACGCGGTCGGAGGACGCAGAGGAAGAGGAAAGCGAGACCGAAGAGGAGAGCATGGCGGAAGAAGAGAGCACGGCGGAAGAGGGCGTTTTCTCCTTCGAGGCTGACGGCGTGACGCTTACCCCGGGCGAGGCTTTCGACGCCTCCGCGCTGCCGGACGCGGACGACGTCTACACGGTGCCGAGCTGCGCGGTGGAGGGCTCTGACAACGTTTACAACTATACGACCTTTGAAGTCACGGCCTACGACGCCGGGGACGGAGAGGTGACCTATTCGATCTATCTCATCGACCCCAACATCACGACGCCGGAGGGAC
Organism: Lachnospiraceae bacterium; assembly: GCA_020860645.1. Taxonomy (GTDB): domain Bacteria; phylum Bacillota; class Clostridia; order Lachnospirales; family Lachnospiraceae; genus Hominiventricola. The sequence goes on from JAJBTX010000074.1 coordinate 13,310, forward strand.
TCGCGCTCGGCGATGGCGTGGACACGGTGACAGAGCTCTACGGAGACAACTATGAAGAGGACGGAACCGCGATGATCTATACCCGCGGGGAGACGAAGCTGAGCATCATTCTGCAGAACGACGTTGTGGTCAGCATCGAATATCTGCTGATTCTGTAGCCTTGAATATTTTTCAAATCGCTTGCGCCTTTCCGGAACCTGTGCTAGAATGGAAAGGCCTTAAGCAGGCCGCTGTGGCGGAATTGGCAGACGCACTTGACTCAAAATCAAGCGGAGCGATCCGTGCCGGTTCGAGTCCGGCCAGCGGCATTTTAAGGAGCAGCCCCGGGGTTTTGTACCCGGGGTTGTCTTTTTGTGCCGGTTTCGCGAGAGCCGGTTTTGAAGAACGGCGGGTGTCAGGAATCGCCGCGGAACACTTGACGCTCTTTCCAAAATAAACTATAATGAGTATAATTATGGCACGCGGTGAGCCGCGTCCAATCTGGGGAAGACAGCAGTATGATAAAGAGTATGACAGGTTTTGGCCGCTGTGAGGTATCGGAGGGAGAGCGGAAAATCACCGTAGAGGTAAAATCCGTAAATCACCGCTACCTGGACGTGGCGATCAAAATGCCTAAAAAACTGAATCTTTTCGAAACGGCGATTCGCGCGCTTCTGAAGGAATATATTTCCAGGGGCAAGACAGATATTTTTATTACCTATGAGGATACGGGGCAGAAAGGCGCAGCGCTGGCCTACAACGCTTCGATTGCCGCGCAGTACATGCAGTATTTCGCACAGATGGAGCAGGAGTTTGGAATCCGGAATGACATCTGCGTTTCCGATCTGGCCAGATTCCCGGATGTGCTGACGATCGGCGAGCAGCAGGAGGACGAGGAGGAGATCTGGCATCTGCTGGAGCGTGCTCTGCGCGGAGCCTGCGAGCGTTTCGTGGAGAGCCGTGAGCGGGAGGGAGACGCGTTGAAAGCGGATCTCATCGGAAAGCTGGATGAGATGCTCGTTCTCGTGGCGCAGATAGAGGAGCGCTCACCCGGGATCGTGCAGGAATACCGACAGAAGCTTGAGACAAAGGTACGGGAGCTCCTGGACGACACGCAGCTCGATGAGAGTCGTCTCCTCACGGAGGTGACGCTCTTTGCCGACAAGGTCTGCGTCGATGAGGAGATTGTACGGCTGAAGAGCCACATCGAGGCCATGAAGGCGGTTCTGGAGGCCGGCGGAGAAGTGGGGCGCAGGCTCGATTTTATCGCGCAGGAGATGAACCGCGAGGCGAATACGACCCTGTCGAAGGCGAATGATCTGACGCTTTCCGACTGCGCCATCGACCTGAAGACCGGGATCGAAAAGGTGAGAGAACAGATACAAAACATAGAGTAGGGACAGCATACAGGAAGGACAGACTATGGACAGACAGGGAATTTTGATCATTGTATCCGGCTTCTCGGGAGCGGGCAAGGGAACGATTATGAAGGAACTGACCGCCCGCTGTGAGCAGTATGCGCTGTCTGTGTCGGCGACGACCCGCCAGCCGCGGCCCGGCGAGGAGGAGGGGAGAGAGTACTTCTTCCGGACGCGGGAACAGTTCGAGCGGATGATTGCGGACGGCGAGCTGATAGAATATGCCTGTTATGTCAATAATTATTATGGGACGCCGAGAGCCTGGGTGGAGGAGCAGCTTGAAAAAGGGCGCGATGTCATTCTGGAGATCGAGATCCAGGGCGCGCGCAAGGTGAAAAAGCAGTATCCGGACGCGGTACTCCTCTTTGTGATGACAAAGGATATTCAGACTCTGATGGAACGTCTGGCCGAACGGGGTACGGAGGCGCCGGAAGTAATCGCGGAGCGCCTGAGACAGGCCGTGGCGGAGGCGGAAGGCATCGAGGAGTATGATTATCTGATTGTGAACGATGATCTGAACGCCTGCGTGGAGCAGGTGCACTCGATTATTTTAAGCGAACATGAAAAGGTTATCCGCAACAGAGAAAAAATAGCCCGCATACGGGCAGAACTTGAGGAATTGGTGAAAGGAGAATAATTATGTTACATCCGTCTTATTCAGACTTAATGAAAACGATCAACGGTGAGAGTGAGGGCGATACGCCGGTGGTAAACAGCCGCTACTCGATTGTTCTGGCGACTGCCAAGCGGGCCAGACAGCTCGTCGCGGGCGAGGAGGCCTTTGTGGACAGCCGTGGCAAAAAACCGCTCTCTGTCGCTGTTGAGGAGATGGAGAAGGGCTTTGTGACGATCGAGCCGGAGCGCGCCGAAGGGGATGAGGACGAGATACCGGAGACCGGGGATCTGGCGGACGCTGTCGGAGAGGAAGCCGCAGAGGAGACGGGTGAAGTTTAATATCATAATGGGAGGCGCAACATGATAGTTAAAGAAGGCAAGAGTGTATTCAAGGGGGTAGCGATCGGCAAAATCTTTGTCTACAGGAAGGCGCAGAAGGCGGTCAGCAATGAGCAGGTGGAGGACACGGCAGCTGAACTTGAGCGTTATGAGGCCGCAAAGGGGAAGGCGCTCGAACAGCTGAAGGGACTTTATGAAAAGGCGCTCCGGGATGTAGGCGAGGAGGAAGCGATGATCTTTGACGTCCATCAGATGCTGCTGGACGACCTGGATTACAACGACTCCATTCACAGTATTATCGAGAATGATAAGATGAACGCCGAGTATGCGGTCTTCATGACCTGCGAGCAGTTCTCCGTGATGTTCCTGAGCATGGATGACGATTATATGCGGGGCCGCGCGGCGGATGTGAAGGATATCTCCGAGCGCGTGATCTCGATTCTGAACGGCACGCAGGTGAGCCCGGAGGCGATGCCGGAGCCGGTCATCATTCTGGCGGAGGATCTGGCGCCGAGCGAGACAGTACAGTTTGACAAGTCGAAGCTGCTCTCGATCGTGACGCAGAAGGGTTCCGCGAATTCGCATACCGCGATTCTTGCCAGGACGATGAATATCCCTTCGCTCGTGATGACCGATATTGAGCCCAGCCTGGAGTACCATGGCCGGACGGCGATCGTCGACGGCTTCGCGGGACTGATCTATATCGATCCCGATGAGGAAACCATGGCGAAGATGATCGAGAAGAAGGGCAAGGCTGACGCGCAGCGCGCTCTGCTTCAGGAGATGAAGGGCAAGGAGACCGTCACGAAGAGCGGAAAGCACATTCATCTCTACTCCAATATCGGCGGCGTGCAGGACGTGGACGCCGTTCTCGAGAATGACTCCGAGGGTATCGGCCTGTTCCGCAGTGAGTTCCTGTATCTGGGCTGCGACGATTATCCGAGCGAGGAGGTACAGTTTGAGGCTTACAAGACCGTATTGTCCCGCATGGGCGGCAAGAAGGTCATCATCCGTACGCTGGACATCGGCGCGGACAAGCAGATCGATTATTTTGACCTCCCGAAGGAGGAGAACCCGGCGCTCGGTTTCCGCGCGATCCGTATCTGCCTGACGCGTGAGGAGGTGTTCCGCACGCAGCTTCGCGCACTGCTTCGCGCATCCGCCTACGGCACGCTGTCGATCATGTTCCCGATGATCATTTCCGTGAAGGAGATCGTCCGGATCAAGGAGATCGTTGAGGAGGTCCGGCTCGAGCTGGAGAGAGAAAATATTTCGGTGGGCGACTTTGAACTCGGTATCATGATCGAGACGCCGGCCGCGGCGGTTATCAGCGACCAGCTGGCGCCGCTCGTAGATTTCTTCAGTATCGGTTCGAATGACCTGACGCAGTACACGCTGGCGATCGACCGGCAGAACCAGTCTCTGGACGCCTTCTTTGACCCGCATCATGAGGCGATCCTGCGGCTGATTCAGATGACCTGCGAGAACGCGCACAAGCACGGCGCGTGGTGCGGCATCTGCGGTGAGCTCGGCGCGGACATGGAGCTGACGGCGAAATTTATACAGATGGGAATCGATGAGCTTTCCGTTTCCCCGGGCTACACGCTCGAACTTCGGAAACGCATCCGGGAGTGTTAAAAAAATTTAAAAGGAGATAAAAGCTATGAAATCATTTACCTACACTGTAAAGGACGAACTCGGAATCCATGCAAGGCCGGCCGGACTTCTGGCAAAGGCCGCGGGCGCTTACAAGAGCGTTGTCATGATCGACAATGGCACGAAGAAAGCGGACGCGAAGCGGCTGATGGCGATCATGAGCATGGGTGTGAAGAAGGGCGTCACCGTCACTGTCACCGTCGAGGGTGAGGATGAGGACGTCGCCGCGGCAGCGATCGAGGAGTTCTTCAAGACCAATCTTTGACAGTGGGAAGAGCCGGGGCGAAAAGCGGTCCCGGCTCTCTTTATGACCTTTCGCACCGGATACAAACGACGAAAAGTCGCATACTAGTAAGACTGAATGATACCGGAGGTAGTGCAGGTGGCAGCAATAGAGGAACTGGCAGCGTATGAGCTGCTGCAGAGGCAGGAGATGCCGGAGCTTGATTCCGTGGGATATCTCCTGCGGCATAAAAAGAGTGGAGCGCGGGTCGTACTCCTGTCCAATGAGGATGAGAATAAGGTGTTCAGCATCGCCTTTCGCACGCCTCCGTCAGACAGCACGGGCGCGCCGCATATCCTGGAGCACACGGTGCTCTGCGGCTCACGGGATTTTCCGGTGAAGGATCCCTTTATCGAGCTCGCGAAGGGCTCGCTCAATACCTTCCTGAACGCGATGACTTATCCGGACAAGACGGTGTTTCCTGTGGCAAGCTGTAATGATCAGGATTTCCAGAACCTGATGCATGTCTATCTGGACGCGGTCTTTTATCCGAATATTTATAAGGAGGAGAAGATCTTCCGGCAGGAGGGCTGGCACTATGAGCTGGAGTCCCCGGAAGCGGAGCTCGCGATCAACGGCGTCGTCTATAATGAGATGAAGGGCGCTTTCTCCTCCGTGGAGGACCAGCTCGAGCGGGAGATCATGTCTTCTCTCTATCCGGATACGCCCTATTTTCATGAGTCGGGCGGACATCCGAAGCATATCCCGGAGCTGAGCTGGGAGGGCTTCCTTGATTTTCACCGGAAATATTATCATCCCTCGAACAGCTATCTTTACCTTTACGGAAATATGGATATGGAGGAGAAGCTGCGGTGGATTGACGAGCACTATCTGTCCCATTATGAGTACTGTGAGATTGACTCGGAGATTGCGCTGCAGCAGCCCTTCGCCGCACCGGTGGAGAAGACGGTTCCCTACTCGATTCCGGAGGAGGAATCACCGGAGGGCAAGGCTTATCTGAGCTACAGTGTGTCCATGGGTTCTTCTCTTGACGCGGAGCGGTCCATCGCGTTTGAGGTGCTGGACTACGCGCTTCTGTCCGCGCCCGGCGCCCCGCTGAAGCAGGCGCTGCTCGACGCGGGAATCGGGAAGGACGTCTTCAGCCAGTACGACAACGGCACTGCGCAGCTTGGCTTTTCCGTGATTGCGAAACACGCGGACGCCTCGCAGAAGGACGCTTTTGTGGAACTGATCCGGAAGACCCTCGCGGATATTGTGAAGAACGGCTTTGACCGGAAATCGCTCGAGGCGGGCATCAATTATTACGAGTTCCGCTATCGCGAGGCGGATTTTGGCAGTTATCCGAAGGGACTGATGTACGGACTGCAGATACTGGACAGCTGGATTTACGATGAAAAGCAGCCCTTCCTGCATCTGCTTGAGCTGGAAAGCTTCGCGAAGCTGAAAAGTCGCCTGAACGGGCGGTATTTTGAAGAGCTGGTCGAAACCTGGCTTTTAAATAATCCGCACAGGGTGATTCTGACGCTGAGTCCGGAGCCCGGACTCGAGGCGCGGGAGGCCGCGGAGCTTAGGGAAAAGCTGCAAATATACAAGGAGAGCCTCGGCGAGTCGGAGCGCGAGGCGCTCGTGGAGGCCACGCATGCGCTGAAATCCTGGCAGGACGAGGAGGACGCACCGGAGGAGCTTGAGAAAATCCCGATGCTCACGCGGCAGGATATCCGCAGGGAAATAAAGCCCTATGTAAACCGCGAGCTTCAGGCGGACGGCATTCCTGTGCTGCACCAGGACATTTTCACGGCGGGCATCAGCTACATCAGCCTGCTGTTCGACGCGACGAAGCTGCCGGACGAGCTGCTGCCATATCTCGGTTTCCTGAAATATGTGATTGGCTATGTGGACACTGCGAATTATGACTACCGGGAACTCTATAACGAGATCAACTGCCATACAGGCGGGATCTCTTTCATGACGAATCTCTACACAGACCGTCATGAGCATGAGAACTACAGACTGATGTTTGAAATACGCTCGCGCGTGCTCACGGAAAACACGGACTTTGCGTTTGCGATGATCCGGGAGATTGTGAAAAGCTCGAAGCTGGAGGACTACAAGCGCCTGCGTGAAATCCTTTCGGAGGTGAAATCCCAGGCCTATATGGGTCTGGTCTCCGGCGGTCACTCCGCGGCGGCGCTGCGCGCGCGCGCGAAGTTTTCCAGGACTGCGCGCATCAGCGAGCGTCTGGCGGGCATTACCTTCTACCAGTTTGTGGAAGAGATGGACCATGGCTTTGAGGAAAAGAAGGAGGAGCTGGCCCGGAAGCTGCGCCTTGTGGCGGAGTTTGTGCTGCGTCCGGAGAATCTCACCGTCAGCTGTACGTCGCGCGGGGACGGACTGGAAGCGGCAGAAAAGGAGATCCCGGCGCTTAAGCAGGCGCTCATGCGGGAAGCGGTCACGCTGCCCGTGGAGGAGAGCAGTCCTCAGCCGGTACCGGCGCTGCGGGAGGGTATCACGATTCCTTCGCCGGTTCAGTATGTGGCGCGCGCGGGACACATCAGCCGTTATACCGGCGCATATCATGTTCTGAAGGTGATTCTGAGCTATGAATACCTCTGGAGTCAGGTGCGCGTGAAGGGCGGCGCCTACGGCTGTATGAGCGGTTTTGGCGTCCACGGCGACGCGTTTCTCGTCTCCTACCGCGATCCGAACCTGCGGCAGACGAACGAGATCTTTGAGAAAACCGTGGACTATGTCGCGCAGTTTGACGCGGATGAGCGCGAGATGACGAAGTATATCATCGGAGCCTTCAGCGAGCTGGATACGCCTCTGACGCCGCGTGCGGCGGGCAGCCGTTCCCTGACGGCCTGGCTCACCCACACGACGGAAGAAGAAGCGCAGAAGGTCCGTGATGAGGCGCTGGACGCGCAGCCCGCGGATATCTGCGCGCTGGCGGCGGGCATTCAGGAGCTGCTGGATGAGGGCAGCCTCTGTGTGGTCGGAAACGCGGAGCATATCGAGCAGGACCGGGATCTGTTTGACGTGATTTTCAGCGTCAACGCATAGAGGACAGAAGATGGAAGGACAGAAGAAGACGGGCTTTGCCGCTCTGATCGGCAGGCCGAATGTGGGAAAATCGACGCTGATGAACCGGCTGATCGGGCAGAAGATTGCGATCACGTCCCATAAGCCGCAGACGACGAGAAATCGGATTCAGACGGTCTATACCTGCGAACAGGGGCAGATCGTTTTTCTCGACACGCCGGGCATCCACCGCGCGAAGAATAAGCTCGGGGAATACATGGTCGGCGTCGCTGAGCGTGCGCTGAAGGAGGCGGACGTCGTGCTCTGGCTCGTCGAGCCGGACAGCCGCATCGGAGCGGGCGAGCAGCGCATCGCGGAGCGGCTCGCGAAAGGGACGGTTCCGGTCGTACTCGTTATCAATAAGGTTGACCAGGTAAAAAAGGAAGAGGTGCTGGGGTTCATCGACGCGTGGCGGAAGATTCTGGATTTCGCGGACATCGTGCCGGTCTCCGCGCTGAAGGGGACGAACACGGATACGCTGATCGAGGTGATTTTTAAATATCTGCCCTATGGGCCGATGTTCTACGATGAGGATACGGTGACGGACCAGCCGCTGCGGCAGATCGCGGCGGAGCTCATCAGAGAAAAGGCGCTGCAGCTTCTGAGCGAGGAGATTCCGCACGGTATCGCGGTGCAGATTGATAAGATGCAGCCGCGTCCGGACGGAAGGATCTGGGACGTCGAGGCGACGATCGTCTGCGAGAAGGCCTCCCACAAGGGAATTATCATCGGAAAGGGCGGTGCCATGCTGAAGAAAATCGGATCCGCGGCGCGTTTCGAGATCGAGCGGCAGCTCGGAGCGAAGGTAAACCTGAAGCTCTGGGTGAAGGTGAAGAAGGACTGGAGGGATTCCGACTTCCTGATGAAAAATTTTGGATATGACCGGAAAGAAGTATAGAGGCCGCCCGCTTCGGAGATTCTAAGGTTGATGTACACGACCTCTGAGGAAGCGAAAGGAAGCGGCGTAAGATGGATCATTGGAGTCAGTTTGTGAATACCGGCGATGTGAGAGAGTACCTGGCATACCGGGAGCAGGCGGGCGAAAGAGGAGAGACGGGAGAGAGAAATGAGCGGCGAGAGCTTCACGGTGACAGGGATTGTACTGTCGGCGAGACCGGCAGGAGATTATGACCGTCTCGTTGTACTGCTGACGAAGGAGCAGGGAAAACTCCGCGCTTTTGCCCGGGGCGCGCGGCGGCCGAACAGTCAGCTGCTGGCGCCGACCAACCTGTTTGCCTTCGGGCAGTTTCAGATCCGGGAGGGGCGCACGGCGTGCAGCATCGCGCAGGCGTCGATCACGAATTATTTCAGCGAGCTGATGACAGATTTCGAGGGCTCCTGTTATGGGCAGTACTTTCTGGAGTTCGCGGACTATTATACCCGGGAGAACGCGGATGCGGGAGATTACCTGCGTCTCGTCTACCAGTCTCTGCGCGCACTGTCGGTACCCTCCCTGCCCAGGCCGCTTGCGCGCTACATATTTGAACTGAAGGCGATGGTCTTCAGCGGGGAGTGTCCGCAGTCGCTCGAAGCCTTTGAATCCTGGAATCTCGATGTCTCCACCCGTTATGCGTTTCAGTACGTGGTCGCCTCGCCGGTGGAGAAGCTCTATACTTTCACGCTCAGCGAACCGGTGTGCGCGGAATTCGGCCGCGTCGTGACCTGGCTGCGCGAGCGTTATGTAGAACATCAGTTTAAATCTCTGGAAATACTTGAAACTTGCCTCTAAAACGGGTATACTTTGAAGGAGTTCGTGTGGACTTCGAGGAGGAGAGTGTATGAGAACATCGTTGAGGATCGCATGTGCGCTGGCGATCACGTTCCTTCTGACAGGCTGCGGCGGCAGTTCGTTTGAACCGTCGGTTTCTTCCCTGTACATACAGAAAGACGGAAGCATCACGGAGGCCATCGTGGAGAGCTTTGCTCAGGAGTATTATAGCTTCGACGAGTTTGAAGATATGGTTGAGAAGGAGATCGAGGCATATAATCAGGGCTTTGCCGAAGAGCAGGTGTCGATTCAGAGCCTGGAGCTGAAGAACAGCGCGATCTATCTTCTGCTTGATTATCCGGACGCAGAGGCTTACAGCGCTTACAATGAGGTCTACTGTTTCCAGGGAACCATTGAGGAGGCGCTGGCGGAAGGACTGAATTTTGATATGCTCTTCCGGGACGCGGATTATGAGGATTACGATACGGTCGAGGTGACGGCGAAGAGCTCGAATCAGGTGCTGGTGCTGCGCGATGAGTGTGTCGTACAGACGGAGTCTGCGATCAAATATGTCAGCAATAACGTCGAGATCCTGGACAGCCATATGGCGGAGGTCATGCCGATCGACGACGAAGAGGAGTATGCATATATCATCTATTGACAAGGAGAAAATCTGATGGAAAAGACAATGGACAAGATCGTGGCGCTTGCCAAGAACCGCGGCTTTGTATATCCGGGCAGCGAGATCTACGGCGGGCTGGCGAACACCTGGGATTACGGCAATCTCGGCGTGGAGCTGAAGAATAACGTGAAGAAGGCCTGGTGGCAGAAGTTTGTGCAGGAAAATCCCTACAATGTAGGCGTGGACTGCGCGATCCTGATGAATCCGCAGACCTGGGTCGCCTCCGGACACCTCGGCAGCTTTTCCGACCCGCTGATGGACTGCAAGGCCTGCAAGGAGCGCTTCCGCGCGGACAAGCTGATCGAGGATTACATGAATGAGCAGGGGATTACCCCGGAAGTGCCGATCGACGGCTGGTCGCAGGAGGAGATGAAGACCTACATCGATGAGCATGATATCGTCTGCCCGAGCTGCGGAAAGAAGGATTTCACCGACATCCGTCAGTTCAACCTGATGTTCAAGACCTTCCAGGGCGTCACCGAGGACGCGAAAAATACCGTGTACCTGCGCCCGGAGACCGCGCAGGGTATCTTTGTGAACTTCAAAAATGTGCAGCGCACTTCCCGTAAGAAGCTGCCTTTCGGCATCGGTCAGATCGGAAAGTCCTTTCGCAATGAGATCACGCCCGGAAACTTTACGTTCCGCACGCGTGAGTTCGAGCAGATGGAGCTCGAGTTCTTCTGCCGTCCCGGTACGGACCTCGAATGGTTCCAGTATTGGAGAGGCTTCTGCCGCGACTGGCTCTTAAGCCTTGGCATTAAGGAGGATGAGATGCGTCTGCGCGATCATTCGCCGGAGGAGCTCTGCTTCTACAGCAAGGGAACGACCGACATCGAGTTCCTCTTCCCCTTCGGCTGGGGCGAGCTCTGGGGCATCGCGGACCGCACCGACTATGACCTGACGCAGCATCAGAACGTATCCGGCCAGGATATGAGCTATTTCGACGATGAGCAGAAGGAGAAATATATCCCTTACGTGATCGAGCCCTCGCTCGGCGCAGACCGCGTGGTGCTGGCCTTCCTGTGTTCGGCTTACGACGAGGAGGAGCTGGAAGGCGGCGACATGCGCACGGTCCTTCACTTCCATCCGGCGCTCGCACCGGTGAAGATCGGCGTACTGCCGCTCTCGAAGAAACTGAACGAGGGTGCGGAGCAGATCTACACGCAGCTCTCGAAGAAATATAACTGTGAGTACGATGACCGCGGCAATATCGGCAAGCGTTACCGCCGTCAGGACGAGATCGGGACGCCCTTCTGCGTGACCTACGACTTCGAGTCGGCGGATGATGGCTGCGTCACAGTACGCGACCGCGACACGATGGGACAGGAACGCATGAAGATCGAGGAGCTGGACGCCTACTTTGCGGAAAAGTTTGTGTTTTAAGTTACTATGTAACTATATTTTAAACCATTTTGAGGAGGAAGAAAGAAATGAGCGAATTAAAAGGTGCTATGATTATCGGACAGTCCGGCGGACCGTCCTCTGTCATCAACGCGAGCTGCTACGGCGCGATCAAGGCGGGTCTTGACGCGGACTGCATCACGAAGGTCTATGGCGCAGCGAACGGTATTGTCGGCGTCCTGAACGACCGTCTCTATGTGATGGACGAGGAGGACGCGGACGAGCTGGCGATTATGAAGTATACGCCGTCGTCGGCCCTCGGTTCCTGCCGTTACAAGATCGCGGATCCGGATGAGGATGAGACCGATTATAAGAAGATTCTTGAGGTTTTCAAGAAATATGACGTCCGCTATTTCTTCTACAACGGCGGAAACGATTCGATGGACACCTGCAACAAGATTTCCAAGTACATGAGGAAAGTCGGCTATGACTGCCGTGTGATGGGCATCCCGAAGACGATCGACAACGACCTCTTTGGCACGGATCACTGCCCGGGCTTCGCTTCCGCGGCGAAATATATCGCGACCTCCCTTGTAGAGGTTTATCAGGATTCCCATGTGTACGACAAGGGACAGGTGACGATCGTCGAGATCATGGGCCGTCATGCGGGCTGGCTCGCTGGCGCGGCTTCCCTCGCGAAGGTGGCCGGCTATCCGGCGGATCTCATCTATCTCCCGGAGGTAGACTTCAAGATGGACGAGTTCATCGAGGATGTAAAGAGTATCTGGGATAAGAATAAGAACGTGCTCGTGGCGGTATCTGAGGGCATTCACTATGCGGACGGCCGCTTCGTATCCGAGGCGGAGACCTCTGCGACGGACGGCTTCGGCCATGCGCAGCTCGGCGGACTTGCGGTGAAGCTGGCTGACGTCGTGAAGAACGCGATCCCGGGCGTCAAGGTTCGTCCGATCGAGCTCTCCCTGCTGCAGCGCTGCGCGGAACACTGCGCTTCGCAGACCGACTCCGACGAGTCCTTCATGGCCGGTCAGACCGCGGTGAATCAGGCGATCAGCGGCGTGACCGACAAGATGGTCGGCTTCAAGTGCACGCGTGACGCGAACGGCTACAAGTGTGAGGCGGAGCTGCTTGATCTCTCCAGCGTTGCGAACTATGAGAAGAAGGTTCCGGTAGAGTGGATCAACGAGAGAGGCAACAATGTCACCGATGACTTCATCGACTACGCGCTGCCGCTGATCCAGGGCGAGATCGAGATGAAGAAAGAGAACTCCCTGCCGCGCTTCGTGAAGCTGAAAAAGGTGCTGGCGAAATAATCGGACGAAAGTCCCTGAGTTTCCGTAAACAGTAATCAGAAAAAGAGTATGTCTTAACCGGACTCGGGGAGACATACTCTTTTTTATTGTGATATAAAGCGATCTTTCAGCTCTGATTCATAGCGCCCCACTCGGTGATCTCTCCGGTGAAAATGGATTTCAGCTGAGTCGTGGTGATATCGCGCAGAGGATTCGCATCGTTGACAATGATGGCGATTCCGTCCTGCGCGATCACTTCATAGTCCAGCAGTTCTTTTTCGTAATCCTTCAGCTCTCTGGATGACATCGCGATATCGCAGCGTCCCTGCATGGCGTCGTTCAGTCCCGAGGTGGAATCGGAGGCAGTCACTTCTATGACGGCATGAGGGTTGATGTCCATGTAGGCATCAGCCAGTTCCTCCAGGAGCGGCGCGGCAGAGCTGGAACCGTGGATCGTGATCGTTCCTTCCTGCTGCCCGGAGAGGAAGGCCGTGCTGTTCTCCACGGCGACATAGGACTGTCCTACAATCGTCTGTCCGCTTCCCAGTACATAGGTCAGAAAATCCTGTTCCAGCTCGCTCAAAGTGCCGGACCAGGCAAGAGAGAAGGGCCTGCTGAGGGAATAGGAGCCGTCCTGGACATTTTCCACAGCAGCTTCCTCGCCGCTTACGGTGAGGGCCTTGATATTTTCGGCATCTGCTGCCGCGCCCATGGAGATATATCCGATGGCCGCAGAATTTTCGGCTACGGCTGCGATGACGGCGTCCGTGCTTTCGGCGATGATGGCCTCCGCTGTCGTATTATCCTGTTCAAAACCAATGAGTTCAGCGAAAGCGCTCCCCGTTCCGCTCCCTTCCTCTCTGGATACAGGCTGGATGGCGCCAAGATTTTCCAGTCCCTCGACAGGCTCGGACGAGGCGTTTTTTACGCCGCAGCCGCCAAGAAGCAGGGCGGAGGCGGCGAGGCTTAAAATCAGAATTTTCTTTTCGAACATCTTTAATTTCCTCTTTTCTGTGAATTTGCTGATTTTTCCAGGCGTTCCGCTGCCGCGGGGATATCGCCGACCCCGTTCAGGATCAGCCGCGGACGGTAGGGAAAGTTCAGGGATTCTTCCCTGGAAGTGACGCCGGACAGAACCAGCGCGGTATCCAGACCGGATTCGATTCCCGCCACAATGTCCGTGTCCATCCGGTCGCCGATGATGGCGGCTTCCTCTGAGTGGACGCCCAGAAGCTTCAGGCCTGTCCGCATCATCAGCGGATTGGGCTTCCCCATATAATAGGCATGCTTTCCGGTGGCCAGCTCGATGGGAGCGAGCAGAGCACGGCAGGCAGGGGCGATCCCCGTCTCGGTAGGGCCGGTCAGATCGTAATTGGTTCCGATCAGTTTGGAGCCGCCCTGCACCAGGCGGATCGCCTTTGTGATCATGTCCAGACTGTAGCCGGAGGGTTCGCCCACCACCACATAGTCCGGATTCACGTCATTATAGGTAATGCCCGCGTCATAGAGCGCATTCAGAATTCCGTGCTCGCCCATCACATAGGCGCTGCAGCCGGGAGCCTGGCTGTTCAGAAAGTGCGCGGTGGCCAGCGCGCTGGTGTAAAAGTGGGATTCGTCTACTTCAAGCCCCATGCGGGCGAGCTTCTGCTGCAGCTCTTTTGGCGTATACTGGCCGGAATTTGTCAGAAACAGATACCTCTTGTGATTTTTCTTCAACCACCCCAGAAATTCTGTCACACCCGGCAACAGGTGATTTCCATGGTAGATCACGCCGTCCATGTCGCAGATAAAACCTTTTTTCTGTAATAATTCTTTCATAGTCCTCCCTGGATAAAACATTTTATTTCCTTATTATCATCAGGCAATTATGTAAAATCTGAAAGCGGAGAAATGTAAAATCACGGTAAAATATCTGAAACAAAAAAGGAGCTGTAGTTCAGCGCTACAGCTCCTTTATTTTACACAGCACCTGCCCGATATCGTCATCGATGCAGATGGACTGGTTTCGGATCTCCTGCGGGCACATGGATTCTCCCTTATTGATGCAGGCGTATACGGCTTTCGGGTTCCTGGCCGTCATCTGCCAGAAGGGGTATTTGATAATGACCGGCGTATTCGCCCCCACGCCAAGCTCCAGAAACAGGATGTGCAGGTTCTGATGCCGCCGGATAAAATCGTGATAGCGCTCGGCGGCTCTGTGCCAGCCCTCGTCCTCTACAAAGCTGTTGTCGCAGCGCAGATTCATGTTCATGGGCGCGCCGCAGACCGGACAGCGGGGGATCAGCTCCGAGGGAATTCTCATATCTTTCTGTTCGGCGACCATTTTCCGGACCGCATACTCATTCTCATAGGTCCTGTCGTGACAGGGCTTCGAGCACTGCCAGAGGCCGTAATCGCCCTGGGTATAGAACAGGCGCTTCTTATCGAATCCGGCCAGCTGAAACTGGTGGTCCACGTTGGTCGTCAGCACAAAATAATCTTTATCCCTTACCAGCGCAAGCAGGTCAGAATAGGGTTTCCCGATGCCCGCCTCATAGCGGTTGACCAGGATGTGCCGCGACCACCAGGCCCAGTATTCCTCCAGCGTGTCAAAGGGATAGAAGCCGCCGGAATACATGTCCGTGATACCGTATTTCTGATGAAAATCGGCGAAGGTCTTTTCAAAGCGCTCGCCGCTGTAGCTCATACCTGCGGAAGCGGAAAGCCCGGCTCCCGCGCCGATCACGATGGCGTCCGCCGTATCCAGTTTCTCCTTCAGACACCGGATTTTATCTGCCGCCGTGCTATGCGGGGGAATCACTTTACTGACTCTTTCACCTGAGAAGCTTCCGGTAGATCTGTAAATCGATGTCCTTAAAGACATTGAAAATCACCTCGATTTCGCAGTTCGTCTGTTCTTTATATTCTTTCACAGTGCTGACTGCGATCTGCGCCGCCCTGTCATTCGGAAAATGAAATTCTCCGGTGGAGATGCAGCAGAACGCGATGCTCTTAACATGGTTCTGCTCCGCAAGCATGAGGCAGGAGCGGTAGCATGAGGCGAGCAGCTCCCGGTCTCTTTCCGTCAGCCGTTCCCGGATGATGGGGCCGACGGTGTGCAGCACATAGTCGCAGGGCAGATTGAAAGCGGGCGTGATTTTGGCCTGGCCGGTTTCTTCTTCCTGCCCCTGCCGTTCCATCAGTTCTGCGCAGGCGGCGCGAAGCTGAATACCCGCATAGGTGTGGATGGCATTATCAATACAGCCGTGGTTGGGGCAGAAACATCCCAGCATCTGCGAGTTGGCGGCGTTTACAATCGCTTCGCAGCGCAGCGTGGTAATGTCGCCCTGCCAGAGGTAGACGTCCTCCTGCATCGGTGTCAGATCGGAAAGCTCTGTGATGCCCTTTTGCCGGGTCTCTTCCTGCAAATAGGCGTCCTGTATTTTCAGAAATTCCCCGCTGACCGGTTTCGGCATGCGCACGTTGAACAGCGCCCGCAGAAGCCGTTTCTGCTGTGGTATGTCGGAAGGAATTTCCATCCCCTGATAGCGGGTCTCTTCCGCAAGGAGCATCTGAATCAGATAAATTCTGCGTTCGTCCTGTGTCATGGCTTATCCTCTTTTCTCAATCGCCTGTTCCGGGCAGCTCTCCGCACAGCGGCCGCAGTGCAGACAGCGGTTCTGGTCGATGACCGCCGCTTTGGCGGAGATATCAATGCATTTCTGCGGGCAGACGGAGTAGCACAGCTCGCAGCCGGTACATGGATCTCCCACAAAGTAGCCGCTCTCCACAGTCTGTGGCTGGCCGATCTGGCCGATTACGATGCCGTCGCGCATTACATGGGAGGGATCGCTGATATCAAAGAATCCCCCGCTGGCCTCGTATAACTGGAACACCTCCAGAGCGTCGCGCGTATTGCCGGGATAAATCTGCTGCATGTAGGTATTCTTTTCAAAAATCTCATCCAGCTTTTCGCTGCCGATATTCCGGATCCTTCCGTGCAGGGATATGCTCTTTTTGTCTTTCGTGGCACAGAGCGCAATATACTGCTGCTCCATGAGCTGTGTATAGAAGGCTTTGCCCTTCGCCGTCAGGAAGTACACGCCCTTTTCATCCCACAGCATCATATCAATGGCGCGGGTCTGGGGATGCCCGCCCGCGCCTATGGTGGCGACTATCGTGGAGTGAATGTCTTCCACCAGCATTTTCAGATAATCCAGATTTGTCATGTCTGCAATCAGCCGATGAGCCAGGCAGCCACCTCATCGGCGGCCTTCAGGGCGTCAGCGTTCTCTATAACGGAACCGGGAACGTTGGCATTACCGGCCACATAGGCCTTGCAATCCCGGAAACCGGCGGTGGCGAAGCTCTTCAGGTTGGTCTCCACCATCTGGGTGTACACATCCA
>JAJBTX010000126.1 GCA_020860645.1 Lachnospiraceae bacterium
CATCGTTAGGGGCGACTCTGTCCGTTTGATTCCTACAATAAACTTACGCTATCTGCTTTTGTAATTTTGTGGACATCGATAAGGAAAAATGATAAACTGTTTGCGATGAGATGAAGGCGCGTATGTTCCGATGGAGGAATCTATGGGGGAAGATAAAAAAGATGAGAACAGCAGTTTCTCATTTATGAACGAGAAGATCAAGCAAAAGCCGGTTTATCAGAATCCGCTGTTCCGGAAGGCGGTCACGGCAGTGATCTGCGGCGTCCTGTTCGCGGCAGCCGCGCTGCTGATCTGGGCTTTCGCCGTGCCGCGGATTCAGAATGGTTCCGATGAGGACGTGGAGCTTCAGCCGATCGAACTTGTGGAGGAGGAAGATGAGGCGTCGGATGAGACGGCGCAGTCGGAGACGGAGGACGGAGAGCAGCAGGAGGATTCTGAGTCGACGGTCTATATCACGGAGACAATCAGCCTGGAGCTGGAGGACTATGAAAAGCTGTATCAGCAGCTTTCCGTGATTGCCTCCGCCGCGCAGAAGAGCCTGGTCAATATCTCGGTCGTGTCGGAGAATACAGACTGGTTTGCGGAGACCTTTACGACGCAGAATACCGTCAGCGGTATGCTGGTCGGGGACAATGGCCTGGAGCTGCTGATTCTGACGGAGTACGACGCGGTCAGCGGAGGCGATGAGTATGTGGTCACTTTCTACGACTATACGACAGCCTCCGCTACGCTGAAAAAATATGACCGGAATACGGGGCTTGCCGCGATCAGCGTCAATCTCAGCGATATCTCGGAATCCACGAGGTCAATCATCACCTATGCGGAGCTGGGCTCCTCCAAGTCGGTACGGAGCGGCCAGCCGGTGCTTGCGGTGGGAAATCCCCTGGGAAGCTACGGGTCCATGCTTTCCGGAAGCCTGACCTCCGTCACACAGACGGCCTCTCTCTACGACGGGAGTTACAATATACTGACTACAGACATTGCGACGGCGGACGGCTGCAGCGGCGTGCTGGTCAACTGGAGCGGACAGATCGTGGGGCTGATTCAGGATCAGTGCGAGGTGAACGCCCAGTCGGATACAATCCAGGCTTACGGTATTTCCGATATGAAGGATATTATCGAACATCTGTCAAACAGTCAGGATATTGTATATATGGGCATTATCGGGGCGGATGTGACGACTGCCGTGTCGGAGTCGGAGAATATTCCGGTCGGCGTCTATGTGTCCGAGGTGGGGATGGATTCCCCGGCCTTCCGGGCGGGCATTCAGCCGGGTGACATCATCGTTTCCATGAGCGGGCAGACGGTGACGAATTTAAGTGACATGAAGTCAATCCTGCTCAAATGCTCCAATGACCAGACGATTCAGGTGATCTGCAAGCGCCTGGAGAAGACGGAGTACCAGGAGCTGGAGCTGACTGTGGACCTGAAGATTTTGCAGTAAAAGTTCAGAACAGCAGCGAAGTGGTGTAAGCGGCATATAGCCTTCGAAGAAGGCGGTCTGTGGCCCGCTGTTCCGAATGTGACTGTTCCGAACGTGACTGTTTTGAACGTGACATTATACAATGATAACAGGGAGAAAAAAGAAAAATGAAATATATTGAATCGCTCCGTGAAGGGGAGCGCGTATCCGGTATCTACCTTTGCAAATCGCGCCAGAGTGCGCTGACCAAGTCCGGAAAGGCCTATGAAAATGTGGTTTTTCAGGATAAGACCGGTACTGCCGACGGCAAAATCTGGGATCCGAATTCACAGGGGATCGCGGATTTCGCGGCGCTGGATTATGTGGACATCGTGGCGGATGTGACGAGCTTCCAGGGGCAGATTCAGCTGAATGTGAAGCGCGTGCGCAAGGCGAAGGAGGGCGAGTATAATCCGGTCGACTATGTGCCGGTCAGCAGCAAGGACATCGACGTAATGTATCAGGAGCTGCTGAGCTATGTGCGGCAGGTGAAGAATCCGTATCTGTCAAAGCTTCTGAATGATATTTTTGCAGAGGATCAGGAGTTTGTCCGCGCCTTCTGTTTCAGCAGCGCGGCCAAGACGGTGCACCACGGCTTCGTGGGCGGGCTCCTGGAGCACACCTTGAGCGTCACGAAGCTCTGTGAATATTATGTGAAGCATTATCCGATGCTGGACGCCGACCTTCTGTACACGGCGGCGATGTGCCACGATATCGGAAAGGTGAGCGAGCTCTCAGCCTTTCCGGCGAATGATTATACCGATGAGGGACAGCTGCTCGGCCATATCATGATCGGTGCGGAGATGGTGGGGGAGCGCATCCGGAAGATTCCCGGTTTTCCGGCGAAGCTCGCGAATGAGCTCAAGCACTGTATTCTGGCGCACCACGGGGAGCTGGAGTACGGCTCGCCGAAGAAGCCGGCGCTGCTGGAGGCGGTGGCGCTGAATTTCGCAGACAATACGGACGCTCACCTGGAGACGATGATCGAGGCGCTGCAGGCCGCCGGGGATAAGCAGGGCTGGCTGGGCTACAACCGGTTCTTTGAGTCGAATATCCGCAGGACGGGGAAGTGAGGGGTTTCTCTTCTCCACTGTGCTACAAAGGGACGCGTTGACCGGACTGATATATAAATGCGGACCCGCTCGCGCTTAGTGGGAGGACGTAGCGGTTCTAAGCTTGGCCTGCGCCTGACGGCTTGGCTTCGCTAAGAACCGACGCCTCCCAATAGTCCGATTTATATATCGGTCCGGTCGACGCTACGTTATGTAATTACAAAGGGACGCGGCGCTTGGGCAGGTATATAAATGCGGACCCGCTCGCGCTTAGTGGGAGGACGTAGCGGTTCTAAGTTCAATCTTCGCTTTCAGCTCGATTTCACTAAGAACCGACGCCTCCCAATGGTCCGAATTTATATACCTGCTCAGGCACCGCTACACTATGCAAAGAGGGTTACATGAAAAAGGACGATCTTGTTATATTGAATATAGAGGATATGAGTACGGAGGGCGAAGGCATTGGCAAAGTTGATGGCTTTGCCTTATTTGTGAAGGACGCCGTACAAGGGGACGTGGTCCACGCGAAGGTTTTGAAGCTGAGGAAAAATTATGGCTATGCCAGACTTATGGAAGTTCTCGAACCCTCGCCGCTGCGCGTCGAGCCGCGCTGTCCGCATGCCAGGCGCTGCGGGGGCTGCCAGCTGCAGGCGATGAGTTACGAGGCGCAGCTGGATTTCAAGGCGGATAAGGTCTGGAACAACCTGCGGCGCATTGGTGGTCTGACGGAGCTGGAAAGGCCTCAGATTATGGGGATGGAGGATCCCTGGCGCTATCGCAATAAGGCGCAGTTTCCGTTTGGCACGGATCGCGAGGGGCGCATTGTGACCGGTTTTTATGCGGCGCGCAGCCATACGATCATTCCCTGCACGGAGTGTCTGATTGGCGTGGAGGAAAATCGTCCGATTCTGGAAAAGATTCTTTCTCATATGGAGAAATACAGCATTCCGGCCTATGATGAGCAGAGCGGGGAAGGGCTCCTGCGGCATGTGCTGATCCGCAAGGGCTTTGCGACCGGGGAGCTGATGGTCTGTCTGATTCTGAACGGGAGAAGGTTCCCGGCGATGGGGGAGATGGTCGCCTCGCTGTGTGAGCTGCCGGGGATGACGAGCATTTCCGTGAATGTCAATATGCAGAATACGAATGTGATTATGGGTTCGGAGACCATTCTGGTCTGGGGACAGGCTTATATTACGGACACGATCGGCGACATCCGCTATCAGATTTCGCCGCGCTCTTTCTACCAGGTCAATCCGCTGCAGACGGAGAAGCTCTACCGGACCGCGTTGGAATTTGCTGACCTCAAGGGAAATGAGACGGTCTGGGACCTTTACTGTGGCATCGGCACGATTTCCCTGTTCCTCGCGCAGAAGGCAGGACAGGTCTACGGCGTGGAGGTTGTACCGGAGGCTATCGCCGACGCGCGCCGCAATGTAGCGCTGAACGGAATCGGCAATGTGGAGTTTTTCGTCGGAAAAGCCGAGGAGGTTCTGCCTGAAAAATATGAGCGCGAGGGCATCCATGCGGATGTGATCGTCGTCGACCCGCCGCGGAAGGGCTGCGATGAAGCCGCGCTCGAAACCATGGCGAAGATGCAGCCGGAGCGGATCGTGTGCGTGAGCTGCGACAGCGCGACGCTCGCGCGGGATGTGAAACGGCTTGGAGAGCTGGGCTATGAGGTTCGGAGAGTACGGGCCTGCGATATGTTCCCCCAGGGCGTGGCGGTGGAGACAGTCGCTCTCTTAACGAAATCAGGGGAAGCGTAGATTGAGTTTAGACGCAGTTTGCAGGGCAGCGGACTTGGAAAGATTATAGGTGCATATGAGAATGCGGCAAATTATGAGCCGGAACTGTCACCCAAATTTTTTCAAATCGGGTATGCTTTATCGTTACACTTTGGAATTTGAATTTTAAAGCGTCACAGGATGGCGCTTTAAATGGCACTTTAAATGACACTTTAGGAGAAGAAGATGTAAAGCTGATATCTTTGTTAAGGACGGAACCATCTGTTACGCAGGTGCTCGCGGCGGAGAAACTTGGTTTTTCCAAAAGAAAAGTACAGCGTATGATGAAGAGTCTGTCAGAACGAGGTTATATTGAACGTGAGGGTTCCAGAAAAAACGGACGCTGGGTAATATTAAAAGATGTCTGATTAAGTTTTCGAAGGAGGAAAAGTTATGTTATTTATTTGTTATCCGAAGTGTTCAACCTGTAAGAATGCGCGGAAATGGCTGGAAGAGCATGGCATAAAATACGAAGAGCGTCACATTGCGGAGGAGAATCCCTCTTACGAGGAGCTGAAGGACTGGCACTCAAAGAGCGGACTTCCGTTGAAGAGGTTTTTTAACACCAGCGGGCTTTTATATAAGGAAATGCAGCTCAAGGATAAGCTTCCCGCGATGAGAGAGGAGGAACAATTGAAGCTGCTTGCCACCAACGGAATGCTGGTAAAGCGCCCATTGCTTATCGATGGTGACACTATACTTGTTGGGTTCCGGGAAGCAGAGTGGAATGATAAATTAAATTAATTTGCGTTTCAGTTATTACACGAAAGACTATAAGGGGGATTTCTGATGGCAATACCTAAATATTTTGAAATGTACAGGACGTTTCTTGACTGCTTAAAAGATGGAAAAGTACATACCACCAAAGAGATGAAAAACGCGGTTATAAATGCATTTAACCTGAGCGAAGATGATGTTGCGGAAATGCTCCCAAGCGGAAAGCAAAGAGTTTTTGAAAACCGTATTGGCTGGTGTCGCACCTATTTAAAAAAGGCGGATTTGATAACAAGTCCTGCAAGAGGGCAGTTTGCTATCACGGAAAGGGGATTACAGGTATTATCACAAGAAGGAGAGATTAACGATAATACATTAATGCAGTTTCCGCAGTTTGTTAAATTCAAAAAGGGCGAATACGTACAAGCGGATTTAAATAAGACTCAGGAGGAAAAGATTAAAGAAGAAAATACTCCTCAGGAAGTACTGGAGAATTCTTATGAGGAGCTGAACAATGCG